>MNZR01000086.1:1310-17810 GCA_001873705.1 Syntrophobacteraceae bacterium CG2_30_61_12 | reverse complement strand
ACGGCCTGAGAGTGGATTGAAAAGCAGGTCGAGGACGGGCCCATGCCACCATGGCTGATATACCGGTTAAAAGTAAAAAGTTTCATTTCGTGTGCGCTCTTTCCCGGGAGCGCGGGCATCTTGCCCGCTTTTGAAAATGAAACATCTGATCCTAAACCAGTATAACGCGGTCGGGATGGGGGTGTGGTTTTCCGTTTCTTGAAGATTCAGAGCCCCAGAAAGGCCTGTTTCACCTGGTCGTTTTCCAGCAGTTCCCGGCCCTTGCCCTCCAAAACGATGCGGCCGTTTTCCAGCACATAGGCCCGGTCGCAGATGGCCAGGGTCTGTTTGACGTTTTGCTCCACCATCAGGATGGTCAGGCCCTCGCCGTGGACCTGGCGCACCAGTTGGAAGATTTCCTGGGTGAGAAGCGGTGACAGGCCCAGAGACGGTTCGTCGAACAACAGCATCTTCGGCCGCGACATCAGCCCGCGGCCGATGGCGCACATCTGCTGTTCGCCGCCCGATAGGGTGCCGGCCAGTTGCCGGCGCCGCTCTTTCAGCCGCGGAAACAGTTGCAGTACCCAGTCCAGGCTTTCCTTCCGGCGCGCTTTGGCGGCCCGGGTGAGCGAGCCCATCTCGAGATTTTCCTGCACCGTCATTTCCGGAAACAACTGGCGGCCTTCGGGCACGTGCGCGATCCCGAGTTCGATGATGTGATACGGCTCGACCTGCTCCAGATGCCGGCCTTCGAACAGGATCTCACCCCGCCGCGGGCGCAGCAGGCTGGAAATGGTTTTCATGATGGTGCTCTTGCCGGCCCCGTTAGCCCCCACCAGGACCACGAATTCACCGCTCTCCACCTGGAGCGAAACGTCCCACAGGACTTGAATATCACCGTAGCCGGCATCGATATGTTGCAGCCGCAGCATGGTGCTCATTCCTTTCCCAGATAGGCTTCGATGACGGCCTGGTTGTTGGCCACTTCCAGCGGGGCGCCGGCGGCGATTTCCTGCCCGTAGTTGATGCACAGGATGCGATCGCAGAGGTTCATGATCACGTGCATGATGTGTTCGACAATGATCACGGTGATGCCGGAATCGCGGATTTTGCGGATCAGTTCCACCCCTTCGGCCTGTTCCTGGGGGGTGAGCCCGGCCATGGTTTCGTCGAGCAGCAGCAGATCCGGGCCGGTGGCCAGGGCGCGGGCGATTTCCAGGCGCTTGCGGTCGCCGATGGTGAGGCCCTTGGCCGGCTGATCCTGTCTGGTGCGAAGGCCGCAGAAATCGAGCACCTCGAGGGCCTTGGCCACGGCCTCCGCTTTCGATGAGCTGCGGTTGAAGGCGGAAGTGACGACGTTGTCCAAAACCGTCATTCGCCGGAGCGGCTTCACCACCTGAAAAGTCCGGCCGATGCCCTGCTTACAAATCTTCCAGGTGGGCAGCCCGTGGATGGTGCCGCCCCGGTATACAATGGCGCCCGAGGTGATCGGGTAAAACCCGGTGATCAGATTGAACACGGTGGTCTTGCCGGAGCCGTTGGGACCGATCAAGCCGAAGATCTCGCCTTGGTGGACCGCGAAGCTGAGATCGTTGACCGCCGTGAGACCTCCGAAATTCTTGGTGAGGTGCTGGGTTTCAAAATAGGTCATGATCGGTCCCCACCTGTCGAGAAAGACGCGGCTTTTGATCTGAAAATGAGTTGCTTGATGTGGGCCCAGTCGCCGACGATGCCGTTGGCCAGGTAACGGATCACGAAGATCACCAGCAGGCCGAACACCAGCACGTGCGCTTCACTCACCCAGCGCGGCAGCAATCCGAAAAACGAACTGCGGAAGGTTTCCTGGAGCCAGACCATGACCAGGGCGCCAAGCGGTGGACCCCACAGGGTGCCGACCCCGCCGATGATTCCCACCAGGATCGCCATGATCGAGACATCATGCAGGGAAAAGACCACGTGGGGATCGATGAAGGCCATGTAATTCATGTAAAAAGCGCCGGCCACGCCGGTGAAAAAGGAGCTGATCATGAGCGACAGGCTCTTGTAGCGGAAGGTGCTGATGCCGATGGCTTCGGCCACGTCCTGGTCTTCGCGGATGGCGACGAAGTAGTAGCCCCATTTCGAACGCATCACCAGGTGGATGGCCAGGATGCAACCGGCGGCCAGGAGCAGCGCCAGATAATAATAGGGCACCTTGCTCCGGTAGGTCTGGATGATCAGAATGCCTTCCATCCCCTCGGTGAAGTCGCGCCAGGCGATGGCCACCAGCCGGAAAATTTCCCCGACCGCGATGGTGGCCAGGGCGAAGTACGGGCCGCGCAGGCGAAAACAGATCCAGCCGATCACCAGCCCCACCAACAAGGCGACCGGGCCGCCCAGGACCAGGCCCCACCAGGCGGAAATCCCCAGTTTGGTCACGCACAGGCCGGCGGTGTAAGCGCCGGTACCGAAAAACACGGCGTGGCCGAAGGAGACCTGACCGGTATAACCGGCCAGCAAATTCCAGGACGAACCGATCACCACCCACATCAGGGAAATGATCAGGATGTGCCGGTAATAATCGGACGGCACCAGGAAAGGAAAGGCCAGCAGCAGCAAGCCGATAATGCCCAGCACCCAAGGTCGTGAATTCATGCCGCTACTCCATTACACCTTGGTCAGCTTCTTCAGGCCGCCAGGCAGAAAGATCAGCACCAGCAAAAAGATCACCATGGCCACGGCGTCCTTGAGCGACATGGCGATATAGGTGGCGCCGAGCGATTCGGCCACCCCCAGGACCACGCCGCCGACAATGGCGCCCACGGTGCTGCCCATCCCCCCCAGCATGGTGATGACGAAGGCCTTCAAGGTGAACGGCCCGCCGATGTCCGGAAACAGGTAGTAGATGGGCAGCAGCAGGGTGCCCGCCGCCGCCACCAGGGCGGAACCGAGTCCGTAGGTGAGGATGGTGATCCAGTGCGCGTTGATCCCGAGGATCATGGCCGCGTCCATGTTCTGGGCGGTGGCCCGGACCGATTTCCCGACATCGGTCTTGAGCAGGAACAGAAACAGCCCGAGGGTGAGCAGTAAGGCGATACCGAAGGCCACGAACATGGGCAGGTTGAACGAAATCCCCCCGAGATAAAACGCGGTCGAACTGTATCCCGTTTCGATCGAACGGTAGTCCGAATGAAAAATGAAGCGCATGACCTCGGTGAGCACCATGCCGATGCCCACGGTCATGAGCACCTGGTTTTCGGGCAGGATGGAATCCACCTTGAGCAGCGGATTCAAGAGGTACTTCTGAATCGCCGCTCCCAGAACGAACAGGCACGGCATGGCGATGAACAGGGCAAAGTAGGGATCGAGACCGAGGTACTGGTGGCAGACGAAGGTGATGTACATGGCCACCATCATCAACTGGCCGTGGGCCAGATTGATGATCTTCATGACGCCCATGATCAGCGTCATGCCGATCCCGATCAGGGCGTAAATACCGCCGATGAGAATCCCCGAGACCAGGGTCTGGATGAACATTTCCATGAGCAAAGTCCTTGTCGCAATGGACCCGGGGGGCGCGGGCGGGTTGCCGCGCTCCCCTTTGTGCCGCCGGGCTTATTTCCAGGTTTTCTCGAAATCAATAGGATAAATGAAAGGTTTGGATGCGATCTTCTTGGGCCACACCAGTTCCAGTTTGCCGTCGATCCACTGGACCAGGTAGGTGGGCAGTTTATTCTGGTTGATCTTCTTGTCGTAGCTGGTGAATTTCACCGGCCCGAACACGGTCATCATATCGGTGGCCGACAGCGCCGCCTTCACGTCCGGCCGGGAAAGCGATTTGGCCCGCTTCAAGGTATCGGCAATCACGTAAGCGGCGGCATAAGCCTCGGCCCCGTGATATTCGGTTTCCTTACCGTATTTCTTGCCATAGTTGTTGAAGTACTCCATCGCTCCCGGGTAAGGCAGGGTCTGATACCAGAGGGTGGCGGAAAACACATTTTCCGAAGCCTTACCGGCCTTTTTCGGGAATTCCGGCAGGGTAAATCCGGCGGCCCCGCCCACGAACAGCTTCGGGGTGATGCGCAGTTCCATGGACTGGCCCATCAACAACGACGCATCCATCAGATAGGAAATCATGTACACCAGGTCGGGATTGGCCTGTTTCACCTTCACCAGCAGCGGTTTGAAATCGACGCCGCCCTTGGAATAGTTCTCGCTCAGCACGACGTTGATCCCGAGTCGCTTGCAGGTTGTCTCGAAGGACTTCGAACTGCTGGAGCCGAAGTTACTGTCTTCGTAGAGAATGGCCGCGGTCTTGGGTTTCACCACTTCGGTCAAAAAGGTCTCGAGCCCCATCGGATAATCGCTGGCGGCGGGGTTCAGTCGGTAGACGTAATCCCAGCCCTGTTCGGTGATCTTGTCCGCCGATCCCGTATTGACCAAAAACGGAATCGCGCTTTGCTGGGCCACTCCGGCGATGGCGAAGGTCTCCGAACTGCCGTAACCGCCGCCGAGCATCACCACCTGGTCCTTGGTGATCAGTTTTTCCGCCGCCGATCGCGCAACTTCCGGTTTTCCGGTGTCATCTTCGAAAATGAACTCGAGTTTCTTGTCGCCGAGCAGTTTGGCGCTGTTGATCTCCGCGAGCGCCATCTCAAACGAATTCCGCTCGATTTCGCCGAACGCCGCCTGGCCGCCGGTGAGTGGCAGCACGATCCCCACCTTGATCGTTTCCCGCGCCCATACGGACGGCGCCGCCAACAAGGCGCAGAGAACAATCATCATCACTGTCATGACCAACTTTTTCATCATCGTTCCTCCTGGTTGCTGGTTGCCGACGCCAAAGGGACCCCCGCGGCAGCGGTGGTTCCTGGTTCCCGGAAGCTTCTCGGTCGGCTGGAACAAGCCGCCCCTCGGTCACTTTTAACAGAAGCGCCCGCTTTGGTCACGCGGTTTTTGGCGGCCCACTTCGGCGGCCCGACCGCCGCCACATGCCCATGGCCTGCTCCGAGCCGATTATGAGCGCGGGTCGCGATCGTCGTTTCGGCCGGTGGTTCAATTCATTGTTCCGATGGCTTGGGCCACGTGAGCCGCCGGGTCGGTGGTTGACAACACCAGCGCATGACCCCGCTCGGCCGGTCCGAGGTCCTGAGCGCCACGGCGGCACGGTCGTCGTCGAAAGTTCCGGCAAAGCGGAGCGTCTTTCGGGGCATTCCGCATCCGCAAATGGTGAAATGGCGGGATTTTCGTTAAACATTTCCAAAAACCGACCGAATCCTCTCATCCCTCGTCGACAAAGGCTTCCTCCCTGGTTTTCGAGAAGGTCGGGATAAACACCAGGAGCAGGGACAGAAGGGCGATGAGAAGAAGGGTGGCGCTGATGGGCCTGCGCAGAAAAACCATCGGATCGCCGCGTGACAGGAGCATGGCCCGGCGGAGGTATTCTTCCATCAGCGGGCCGAGGATAAAGGCCAGCAGCATTGGTGCCGGTTCGCAATCAAGCTTACTGAGCACATAGCCCAGAAGGCCGAACAGGGCCATGAGAAAGATATCGAACTCACTGTTGTTCAGGCTGAACACCCCAATGGCGCAAAAGGACAGGATGGCCGGGTAGAGAAACTGGTAGGGCACCATGATGATGCGCACCCACAGCCCGATCATCGGCAGGTTGAGAATGACCAGAAAAAGATTTCCGATCCACATGGAAACGATGATTCCCCAAAACAGGGCCGGCTGCTCGGTGATTACCGAAGGTCCCGGCTGAATGCCCTGGATGATCATGGCCCCCACCATGAGGGCCATGACCGGGTTGGATGGGATGCCCAGGGTCAGCATCGGGATAAATGAGGTCTGGGCCCCGGCGTTATTGGCCGCTTCAGGGGCGGCCACCCCTTCGATGGCCCCCTTGCCGAATTGGTGAGAGTACTTCGAGATTTTCTTTTCCAATGAATAGGCTGCAAACGATCCAAGAATGGAACCGCTGCCTGGAAGAATGCCCAAGGCGGAGCCCAAGGCGGTCCCACGAAGGATCGGTTTGATCATGCGTTTCCAGTCTTCCCGGGAGGGCATAAGATGGGTGATTTTCTCTGTTACCAGGCCGGATCGACTCTGCCCGGCCTCCAGGTTCCGGATTATTTCGCTCACGCCGAACATGCCCATGGCCACCACCACGAAGCCGATCCCATCGGCGAGCTGGGGCAGGCCGAACGTGAACCGCTGACCGCCCGAGGTTACATCGGAGCCGATCAATCCCAGCAACAGACCGAGAACCACCATGCCAATGGCATGCAGCAGCGATCCATGGGCCAGCACCACCGAGGCCACCAAGCCCAGAACCATGAGCGAGAAATAATCGGCCGGTCCGAATTTGAGCGCTATCTCGGCAAGGGGTGGGGCGAACAGGGCCAGCAGCATGGTTGAGACCGTGCCGGCAAAAAACGAGGCGATGGCTGCCGTGGCCAGAGCGACACCGGCTCGTCCCTGAAGCGCCATTTGATAGCCGTCCAGGGTCGTGACCACCGAAGCCGCTTCACCCGGCAGATTGACCAGGATGGAGGTGGTGGAGCCTCCGTATTGGGACCCGTAATAGATGCCCGCCAGCATGATCAGGGCCGAGACCGGGGGGAGGACGAAGGTAATGGGCAGCAGCATGGAGATGGTGGCGGTCGGACCCAGCCCTGGCAATACCCCTATCAAGGTACCGAGAAAGACACCCACCAGGCAATACATCAGGTTAGCCGGAGTGAGGGCAACGCTCAGGCCTATTCCGAGATTTGTAAGCAACTCCATACGTGCTCCTACCAGTCAAATATAGTTGAGGATTGGATTCAATACCCGTGTACGAACAGCAAGAGCTCACTGCAAAGACGCAAAGATACGCGAAGGATCTTCTCTTCAGAAAGGCCGGAATCAGTCTTCTCAAAGGGATTGAAGGTTCCCCCATGGTCCTTTGCGCACCTTTGCGCACCTTTGCGTCTTTGCGGTGAATGCTCATTCATCCACGGGTATTGGGTTTAGATTCTAATCGCCGAGCCATGAACCCAGAATTGGAAGCGGGACCCCCAAACCCTTGAGAAAAACCAGCGCGCAAAAGGCGGTCAGCCCGGCCGCCAGGGCCAGGACCGGGCCCCAGCGGAATTCGCGGCTGGCATACGAGCTCACGATCACCAGCATGGGCAGTACCACGATCAGGCCGGTTTTTCGGACTAGTAGGCCGAACAGGAAGATCGGAACAAGGACAAGCAAGAGCCCTTTTACCGTAAAGGCCCCGATTGCGGTCCCCGGCGTGATAAACGAACGGACCAGAGAGATGAGACCGATGAGAATAAGAAGGGAGCTGAGCAACATGGGAAAGTAGGCCGGACCCATCTTGACCGCGGTCCCGATCCCGTAATCCTCGACCAATGCGATCAAGATAGCGCCGGAGCCTATCGTCACATAGATGGTCCCGGTCCAGAAATCCTTGCTGCTTCTGATGGGTGAAGCCACCATTCCCTCCCTCTAGTCGGCGTAAACACCGGCTTTCTTGATGATGGGAGCCCATTTGTCCACTTCGGTCTTGAGCTGAACGCGCAGGGCCTCCGGGGTCGCGCGGTCTTCGGCTACCGGTACGACGCCCAATTCGGCGAAGCGCTGCATAACGGTTTGGTCTTTCAGCGCCTGTTGCAGGGCCTTGACCAGCTTGTCGATGACGGGCTTCGGCGTGCCCTTGGGTGCATACAAGGCGTGCCAGACATTGACCTCAAAGTTGGGCAGTCCGGCTTCGTCCATGGTGGGCACGTCGGGCAGCGAGGGGACCCGTTTCTTCGTGGTAACCCCATAAACCTTGATTTTGCCGCCCTTGATCTGGCTGGTGGTGTTGGTGGTCTGATCGATCATGAAGTCCACCTGACCGCCCATCAGGTCGTTCATGGCGGGGCCGGTGCCTTTGTACGGAATGGTCGTCAAGTCCGTGTCGATGGCCGTCATAAAGAGCATGCCGGCCAGGTGCGAGGCGGCTCCGAGACCGGCGTTGGCGCAAGTAACCTTATCCTTGTTGGCTTTCGCATAGGCGATGAGCTCCTTGAGGGTGGTAGGCGGGAAGTCCTTCCGGGCCACCAGGGTCATCGGTCCATCGGTTACCAGTCCGATGGGCTCGAAATCGTTAAATACGTTGTAAGGCAGCTTGCGATACAGGGAAGGGGCCGTGGATTGGCCGATATGGTGTATGAAGATGGTATAACCGTCAGGGTCGGATCGGGCCACGCGGGCGGCGCCGATGGTGCCTCCCGCTCCGGCAACGTTTTCAACGATCATCTGGGATTTCAGGGATTGACCCATGGCCTGGGCGGTCAGGCGTCCCACGGTATCCGTCGGCCCCCCGGCCGAAAACGGAATGATCATGGTGATGACTTTGCTCGGATAGTCCTGGGCAAACACCGGCGAACCAACCAGCAAGGCCAGGGCCATCAAAAGGTGTACATGGGGCATTTTTCTCATTTGCATCCTCTCCTCCCGTGATCGTGTTGTGTCAATGCCAAGCTCGTTTCCCACATCCCTCCACCGGCGCAATCTTCCAACTTGATTGGCAGGTGATTGCCCGATAGAATCCGCGCATCGAAAGATACGCCCGCGATGGATACTTAATACACAAGAGAAAGGATGGAAAATATCCGACAGTTGCCGATTCTGTTGTAGGAAAATTACCTAAAATTACCTAAACCAGCGGGATGAAGAGCCCAATTCCTTCCACGGCATGGCTGGTGGAGATGCCTATCCATGGAGACACGCGACCTACGAATTCGGCTTATCCTCATGGTCCTTTCCATACTGGCGTTTTTGTCCGCCGCCACCGGGGGATTCCTCTACTATTCCTCCTTGCGCCGGGCGGCGGTCGAGGACGGCGACAGGCAGGCCAGGGAGCGCTTGTCGATGTTCAGGAAAAACCTCTCGGTTTTTCTCTCCGAGAACATCCCGACGGTGAAGACGCTGGCCGCCATGAAGGACTTGCGGCAGGCTTTGCTGCAACCGGATGGAGCGTCCCTGGGACAAGCCGACGCCGTCCTGGATCTTTTCAAACGAGAACTGGAGGTGGATGTCTGTTACCTGATGGACAGGGTGGGGACCACCATGGCATCGAGCAATCGCGGAGATCCCGACAGCTTTGTCGGCCGCAATTTTGACTTCCGTCCTTACTTCCAACAGGCCATCGAAGGAAGCCCCAGTACCTTCCTGGGGTTGGGCACCACCACCAATAGACGGGGGGCCTATTACAGCCATCCGGTTTATGGACCGGACGGAAGCGCGCCCCTGGGAGTGGCGGTGATCAAGAAATCCATCGAGCTTATCGAGCAAGAGCTGACCACGTCCGAAGATGAGATCGCCGTGGTCATCGATCCCCACGGTATCGTGTTCGTTTCCAGCCGCAAGGACTGGCTCTTCCGGAGTCTGACCGAGCTCTCCCCGGCGGATGCCTCTCGGATCGCAAGCTCCCATCAATTCGGCAAGGGCCCTTGGAAGTGGACCGGGTTGAGACTGAACGGCGGGGAGGCGGAGGATGAATCGGGCAGGAAGTATGCGGTCCAGCGCCGGGAGATCGACCATTACCCCGGCTGGGAGGTCGTGTACCTGCGAGGTCCCCGGGCCGTGGCCAAAATGATTACCGATCCCCTGGTCCAGACCGCGGGACATATCATTCTGGTCTTCTGTCTGCTGGTGGCCCTGTCGGTCTTCCTACTCTATCGCAAGGCCAGCAAGGAGATCACCCAGAGAAAAGCGGCGGAGATGGCGTTGCGGAAAAGCGAAGAGCGCTACCGCTCCATATTCCACAGTGCTCCCGCCATGCTGCATTCCATCGACACCGAGGGACGAGTGGTCATGGTGAGTGATCATTGGCTGGAGACTCTGGGCTACGCGCGGGAAGAGGTGGTCGGCAGGAAGGTCACCGATTTTTTCAGCGAAGCCTCGCGAGCCTATGCCGAGGAGAAAATCCTTCCGGAGTTTTTCGAGACGGGATGCGCCAGGGATATCTGCCATGAGTTTCTCGGGAAGAACGGGGGGCCCATGCTGGTCCTCCTTTCCGCCATCGGGATGCGGGACGAGAAGGGGAAAATCATCGGGTCGTTGACCGTGTCCATTGATGTCACCGAACAGAAACGGGCCGAAGCCGCCCTGAAGAACGCCCAGGAGGAGCTCGGCCGTTACGCGCGGGACCTGGAGCGTCAGGTGAGAAAACGGACCAGGGAAATCGCCGGCATATTCCAATACACTCCGGCCGTGGTGTTCCTCAAGGACCTCGAGGGACATTACCTCCTGGTGAACCCCCGGTTTGAAGCTCTGTTCGGCATCGGCCGGGAGGAGGTCAAGGGCAAGAACGACCATGACTTGTTTCCGCAGGGTATTGCCGATCAACTGCGCGCCAATGATATGCGGGTCCTTGCCGAGGAGCGTTCTGTTCAGGTGGAAGAACGCATCTTTCACATGGGTCGAACGTGCACCTATATTTCCGTGAAGTTTCCCATTTACGATGAGCTCGGCGTCGTCAGCGGCCGGTGCGGCATCTCCACCGACATCACCGCCATCAAGGCGGTGCAGGAGCAACTCAAGCGGCTGTCGGGCAGCATCATGGCCAACCAGGAGCAGGAGCGGGCCTTGATTGCCCGGGAACTGCACGACGAGCTGGGCCAATCCCTCACCGCGCTTCACATGGACTGCAAATGGATGTGCGGACGCATCGAGGAGAAGGACCCCCAAGCCGCGGCCCGGGCCCTCGGCATGTGCGGTCTGATCGATAAGACCATCGAGGAGGTGCGGGGGATCGCGGTGAGACTGCGGCCCGGAGTGTTGGACCGGCTGGGCCTGGTGGATGCCCTGGAGTGGTATACCGGCGATTTTGAAAAGCGCACCGGGATCACCTGCATTTTTGAACGCGACGGGATTTCCCGCATGAACAACACGGTGTCCACCGCCGCCTATCGCATTGCCCAGGAAGCTATGACCAACGTGGCTCGCCATTCGCGGGCGAGCTGCGTCAATGTCGTTCTGCAAGAGCGAGACGGGGTGTTGAAGCTGTCGATAGTTGACAATGGGCGAGGCTTCAATCCCGCCGCGCTGGACGAAATCGAGGGACTCGGGGTCCTCGGGATGCGGGAGCGGGCTTCCCTGGTGGGGGGTGACCTGGTTCTCGAATCCGCGGCGGGTCGAGGAACCAGGGTCCACTTGGAGGTGCCTGTCCATGATTAAGATACTGCTGGCGGACGATCACGATATGGTGAGGGCCGGGCTGCGCCGCATCGTCGAGGAGAGCGGCGACATGGTGGTAGTTGCCGAAGCGGCCGACGGACCGGCCGCCATTCGGCAGGCTTTGGCGCAACCTCCCGATGTGGCGGTGCTGGACCTTTCCATGCCGGGCATGGATGGCATCGAGGTCATCGGCCATCTCCAATGCCACTATCCCAGGCTTCCCATCCTCATCTTGACGATGCACGACGAGGAGCAATTCGTGGTGCGCGCGTTGGAAGCCGGCGCCATGGGGTACATTACCAAGCGGAGTGCCGCCGACGAGCTGCTGAAGGCCATTCGCAAACTGGTCGCGGGCGGGCGCTATCTATCCAACAGCGCCGCCGAAGCCCTGGCGATGCGCGTGGGCAAGGGCGCACCCGGCGGCTCCCTGCTGGATTCACTGTCCAACCGGGAGCTCCAGGTCCTGCGTGGGCTGTCGTTGGGCCAGACCAGCAGGGAGATTGCCGAAGCCTACGGCATCAGTGTAAAAACCGTCAATACCCATCGCGACCGTCTGCTCAAGAAGCTCAACCTCCGTAACAACATAGAGCTCGCCCGGTTTGCCATCCACAACCGGCTGGTGGACCTTTGAGCCTGACTACTCCGAGGCATGATAGACCATGAATAGACGGGCCACGGCAAAGTCGTCCCGTGTTCCGGCCTGCTCCCCCCTTTCGTTTCTCGCGTGAATCCCCAGGACATTTCCGGTTGGCTTTAGCTTTCCCGGATCGATTTGATGCATCTGAAGGACCCACGTGTCGCTGGGATTCGGAAGGACGCGCCAGACAAAGCATTCCAATTTCCGCGCTTGGTCGAAGCCTTGTTGAACTATCCCTGGCGGCGCGTTGATTGTTATGAAATTCTTGTCGAGGTCCACTTGTTTCGCAGCCAGAACGATCTAGGCGGGGAGATCCACGAGCCCGGGCAGATCCAGGTTCTCGAGCAGCAGGTCAAAAACGCCCACGCCGCCGGGTCCCCTTGCGTCTCCAAGCTCCCTGCTTCCCGTGGGGAGAATACTCTGGAACGTCAGGCCAGCCATCCACTTCTCCTTATAGCCAAATCTCCAAATCTCCGATCCAACCGGACCTCGGTTGGTTAACCGAGCCCCATTCCCTTGAGCACCGACAGCATGATGCCGGCAGCCATGATCGAGCCCACCTGGCCGCCGGTGTTGGCGCCCATGGCGTGCATCAGCAGCCAGTTGTTGGTGTTGTATTTGCGTCCCTCCGTCTGGACCACGCGGGCGGCCATGGGATAGGCCGAAATGCCGGCGGCGCCGATGAGTGGATTCACCTTGCCTCCGCTCAAGAAACACATGAGCTTCCCGAAAAGCACGCCCATCACCGTATCGAGGCTGATGGCAAGCAGGCCGAGGCCAAGGATCAGGAGGGTTTGGCCCCGGAGAAAGGCCGCTCCATCCATGGTGGCACCGATGGCAAGTCCGAGCAGGAGGGTGACGATGTTTGCGATCTCGTTTTCCGAAGCCTTGGTAAGGCGGGCCACAACCCCGGATTCCTTCATCAGATTGCCGAGCATGAGCATGCCCATGAGTGGGGTGCCCATGGGGGCAATGAGGCAGGTTACGATCGTCACCGCGATGGGAAAGACGACCTTCAGCGCGCGGGATACCGACTTGGCCGGGTACTCCATGCGGACCTTGCGCTCTTTTTGGGTGGTGAGCGCGCGCATGATGGGCGGCTGAATGAGCGGGACAAGAGCCATATAGGAGTAGGCGGCAACGGACACGGCCCCGAGAAGATGAGGGGCGAACTTGGAAGTGACGAAAATGGAGGTCGGACCATCGCAGGCGCCGATGACGCCGATGGCCACCGAATCCAGCAGGTTGAAGCCAAGCCCCATGGCAAGGAGCAGCGTGAGGAAGATCCCGAACTGGCCGGCCGCGCCGAGCAAAAGGATCTTGGGGTTTTCCAGCAACGGCGTGAAATCGGTCATCGCCCCGATGCCGATGAAGATGAGGCAGGGGAAGATCTCGGTGATGACACCGAAATCATGGAAATGACGAAGCAGACCCCCTTCGCTCATCATGCCGCCCATCGGGATGTTCACGAGGATGGCGCCGAATCCTATGGGCACCAGGAGGAGCGGCTCATAGTTCTTCCTGATCCCCAGGAACAGAAGTCCGCACCCGGCGGCAATCATGACAACATTTTGCACCGTGAGGGCGCTGACTCCCATGACCAGGGAAAGCATTCCATTCTGGATCATTTCCAGCATCAGACGATCTCCTTTCCCTTCGTCTCCGCTTCTTCCCTGTATGGGAAGAGCCGCTTCAGGAGTCCGATCACGAAGCTCATGAACCAGAGGCTAAGAATTGTGCCCCCCATTCCCACGACAGTGATCACCAGACCGTAACCAAACTTGCCGTTCATAGGCTCGCCCCTTTCTCGAAAGGTTGATGCTCGCTCGTTGTCGCTCGGCTTGCAATACACATATACACCAGGGGAAAGCGCGAAAGAATCAGAGACTTTTCGATTCATCTGTAGGAAAATTACCTAATTTCGATACGAAATGTCTTTTGGACGATTTTTGTCTTACATTTCGCGGTACCGAACTGACAAAGGGGGTATTTTCCCTGATTCCAACGGATTTGGGGGGGCACTGAATTCCATGGCCGGGCACCAGCCGAAGAGCAACCAGAAGCTTGAGTTGCATCAGCGCCACGAAATTTTCCAGCTTGGCGCGGCTCCGACCGAGGTGGACGGCCGGTCGCCGGATTCACTCAAGCGAATTGCTTTCCCGGTCGATCAATAGTAAAGGCACGATAAGCGGGTAGGAGACGGCAATCCGACAAAATGGAACGATCCGGCATGAACCAACGACGGCTTCGCAAGCTCACCAGCATTCGCGCCAAGACCCTGGCGATGGTGATGGCTCTGGTGGTGATCCTCGGGGTCCTGGCCTTGGGCATCGCCCGGGTCACCTTCTACGATCGGTTCGTTCACCACGAACGGGAAATGATGCGGGAGAAGGCGCACGAACTGGT
The DNA here is from genome assembly GCA_001873705.1 of Syntrophobacteraceae bacterium CG2_30_61_12. Taxonomy (GTDB): domain Bacteria; phylum Desulfobacterota; class Syntrophobacteria; order Syntrophobacterales; family DSM-9756; genus CG2-30-61-12. Next base: position 3,589 of record MNZR01000086.1, on the reverse strand, counting down.
GAGCCTCCTCAATCAGACCCTGGATCGACTGGGCGCCGTTGCCGGCGACTGGGGACCCTGGGACGATACCTACCGCTTCATGGAGGGACGGAACCCGGATTACATCGAAAGCAACCTGGCCGCCGCCACCATTCAGAACCTGGGCGCCGATTTCATGCTGTTCTTGGACCGTGGCGGGCACCTGGTGCATGCCGTCGGGATCGATCGGGAAACCCTCGAAGCCGTGCCGGTGCCCGAGCCACTCTCGGACCACCCGAAGCTCCAGGAATGGGCCCGGACCGTACCGGCCGAATTGGTCTTGCTGAAGGGCTTCATCAGGCTTCCCGATGGGCTGGTTCTGATCGCCGCGGCCCCCATCCTCACCAGCAAAAGCGAGGGCCCGGTGCTCGGCGCCCTGGTGGTGGCTCGAAGGCTCGACCGGGAACTCCTGACCGACTGGGAAGCGGTGCTGTCGGGGCAGATTCAGTCGCTGCCGGGACCGGTCGCCAGGGCGCGAGGGCCGGCCGGGTCGGTCTCCGGGAAAGCCGGGGCGGTTTCCTACACGGCTTCGATTCGGTCCCTCGATGACCAGCGCATCGCCGCCTGGATCGAACTCGATGACCTGACGGGAACGCCTGCAACGGTGTTTCGACTCGACGCCGATCGCGAGCTTTACCGGGAGGCCCGCGGCACCATGAGGCTCTTTGCCTTCACCGTCGGCTTCGCGGCCCTGGTGATCGGCGCCTGCTTTCTGCTGGTTCTCGACCGCCAGGTCTTGAGTCGACTTCATCGGCTCACCGCAAGCGTTACGGATATCGCCCGCGGCCGCTCGTTCAAAAAGCGCCTGCCTGTTGGTAAGCCAGATGAACTGGGGCAACTCGCCGCCGCCGGCAACGATCTGCTGAACGCCCTGGAACAGACCACCCGGGACCTGGTGGCCCGGGAACGCGAACTCCACACCATTCTCGAAAACAATCCGGCCGCCATCGTGCTGGTCGACACCGAACGGCGCACCGTCACCTGGGCCAACGGTAACGCACTCAGCCTGATCGGCGCCGGTGCCGACGGCATTTTCGGCCGCCTCTGCCATCGCTTCATCTGCCCCGCCGATGACGGCCAATGCCCGGTGCTCGACCTGGGTCAGGCCGCCGATGCGTCCGAGCGTACCCTGCTTCGCGCCGACGGCAGCCGGCTGCCGATCTTCAAGCGAACGGTCCGGATCAGCTATCGCGGGCGGCCGCATCTGCTGGAGGCCTTCTTCGATGTCAGCCGGCAAAAGGAACTGGAACGCGATCTGCGCCGCGCCCAAAGCATGGATCTGCTCGGGGTGCTGGCCGGCGGCGTGGCCCATGATCTGAACAATGCGCTGATGGCCCTGGTGGGCTACCCGGACCTGATGCTGGCGCAGTTGGACGCCGCTCACCCGTTCCGCAAACCCCTGGAAGCCATGCGCACCTCGTCCCAGAGGGCGGCGGAACTGGTGGAAGACCTGCTCACCCTGGCGCGCCGCAATGTGGCTCGGAACGAACCCCTCGGCCTCAACGAAGTGATCGAGGAATACCGCAACTCGCCCCAGCTCAAATGGCTCCAGGGTGAGCATCCGGAGGTTTCGTTTTCCTGGGACGTTGACGCGGTTCCATTGTGGGTCAAGGGTTCCCGGGCGCATCTCATCAAAGTACTGATGAATCTGCTACACAACGCCGCCGAAGCCATTGCCGGGCCAGGGCGGGTGGAAGTGAGTACCCGAGCGGTGGACCTGGCTTCGGCCCGGCCGGGTCTGGAACAGGTCCCGGCCGGCCGCTACGCCCTGGTGCAGGTGGCGGACACCGGCTGCGGCGTGGCCGAGCAGGACCTGGCCCATATTTTCGAACCGTTTTTCACCCGCAAGGTCTTGCAGCGCAGCGGTACCGGCCTGGGCATGACGGTGGTGTGGAACTGCGTGAAAGACATGGCCGGATTCATCGACGTGACCAGCCAGGTCGGCAGCGGCACCTGCTTTCGCATCTATCTGCCGCTGCTGGATGGTGCTCCCGACAGCGATGCGGCCGGGCCCGCGGGGGCGATCCGGCGTGGGCAGGGGGAGCGGGTGCTGGTGGTGGAAGACCAGCCGGAACAGCGCCAAGTGTTCGAACGCATCCTGCGCGATCTGGGCTACCAGACGGCGGCGGCGAGTTCCCTGGACGATGCCCTGAAGGTGTTTTCCGACTGGGCGCCCGAGGTCTGCATCATCGATATGCTGTTGGGCGGCGGCCCGGATGGCCTGGAGGTGTTCAAGGCCCTGAAACAATTGCGGCCGGCGC
>MNZR01000086.1:0-1289 GCA_001873705.1 Syntrophobacteraceae bacterium CG2_30_61_12 | reverse complement strand
GGTTCGCCGCCACCGAGCGGGTGGAAGAAGCACTCAGACTGGGCGCCGGCGGCTACCTGAAAAAGCCCTTCACCCCGGAACAACTGGCCGTTCTGCTCGAGCGCGTGTTGCACCCGTCGGCTGGCCCCGTCGCCTGAACCCGGCCGCGGCGCCGGGCGAAACGGGCGCAAAGCCGATTTCCGTTCGCGTCGACTCCGACCCGGCCGTGGATCACGGTGCAATCCACTGCCGGTAACGGCCCCTTTCGAGGCGAAACCCATGCGCATTGCTTTGGCCCAGATTGCCGGCGCCCGGGACCCGGCGGTCAATTTGCAAACCGCGGCCCGGCTGTGCTCCGATGCCGCCGCCCGCGGCGCGCGTCTGATCGCATTTCCCGAAATGTTCATGGCGCTTCCCGGACCGGGCTCGGCCCCGGCCGCCGTCGCTCAACCCCTTGACGGCGCCTTTGTGCGCGCCCTCGAAGGCATCGCTCGTAGCACCGGGGTGCTGATCGCCGCCGGGGTCTGGGAACGGATCGCGGATGATCCCGGGGTCGCCAATACCCTGGTGCTGATCGCTCCCGACGGCGGGTTGCTGGCCCACTACCGCAAACTCCACCTGTTCGATGCCCTCGAGGTCCGGGAATCCGCCACCATGCGCCCCGGCAGCGAACGCCCGCCGATCGTTCGGGTGGATGACCTGCGGCTGGGCTTCGCCATCTGCTACGATCTGCGTTTCCCCGAATTGTTTCGCGAGCTCGCGTTGCGCGGGGCCGAAGCGGTGCTGGTCGCGGCCGCCTGGTACGCCGGACCGCTCAAGGAAGACCACTGGCTGACCCTGCTCCGAGCACGCGCGATCGAAAACACCTGTTTTGTGTTCGGCGTCAATCAGTGCGGCCTGCGGTTCTCGGGCCGCAGCGCCGGTTTCGATCCATTTGGGGTACTCCAGGCCGGCGCCGGCGAAGACCCCTGCCTGCTGGAACTGAACCTGGACCGCGAGCGCCTGCTCACGGTGCGACGCAAACTTCCGGCCCTCGACCACTGCCGCGGCGATCTTTACCCGCTCACGGCCCCGCTCGATGCAGCGCACCCACCCGGTTCCGCTTGAGCGGTGGCGGCGCATCGGTACGAGTCTCAAGCCGATGCAAACCCACAGCCTCCACTGGCGGGGTGACTCCCCCGTCGCGCCCGCAATTGGCACCGCCGGCTCCAGGGACCCCGAATGGTCTGTCATATATTCTTGACAATAAAAATTTATCGCCTTAAAGTTCTGCCTAAAATAAGGAATATAGAATGATTGACGAAACAAAT
>MNZR01000281.1 GCA_001873705.1 Syntrophobacteraceae bacterium CG2_30_61_12 | reverse complement strand
GGTCAAAAGCCGCAGTCCGCACTGGGCGATTGCCTGTAAATTCAACCCGCGCCGGGCTCAGACCCGGGTCCTTGACATCAGCGTACAAGTCGGCCGAACCGGTGCGCTCACCCCGGTGGCCGATCTGGAACCGGTGTCCGTCGGCGGGGTCACGATCCGTCGGGCAACGCTCCACAATGAGGACGAAATCCAGCGCAAGGATGTGCGCATCGGCGATACGGTCTGGGTGCGGCGGGCCGGGGATGTGATCCCGGAAGTGGCCGAGGTGGTTACCGCCGCTCGCACCGGCGCGGAACGGGTGTTTCGCATGAGCGATCGCTGTCCGTCTTGTGCGGGAGCGGTGGTGCGAGTGCCGGGTGAAAGCGTCCATCGCTGCCTCAATCGCGCTTGTCCGGCGCAGATCAAGGCGGCCATCCGGCATTTCGCCGGCAGGGAGGCCATGAACATCGACGGACTCGGTCGCGAAACCGTGGCGTTGCTGGTGGACCAGGCCCTGGTGCGGTCGCCGGCGGATCTCTATCGGCTGCGGCTGGAGGACTTGATCCACTTGCCCGGGTTCGCTGATAAATCAGCGGCCAATTTGGTCGCGGAAATCGAACGCGGCAAGCGGCCGGAACTCGCATGTTTCATCCTGGCCCTCGGCATTGACCATGTGGGGGCTCATCTGGCACGGATCCTTGCCAATCATTTCGGGTCGTTGGAACGTTTTCGAGCCGCCGATGAGGCGGCGTTGACGGCGATCGCCGGGGTCGGCGCCAAGGTGGCGGCGGCCATTGTCGCCTATCTCGCGGACGACGATAAACGTCGGTTGATTGATTCGTTGCTGGCCCACGGGGTGCGCCCCACGACCAGCGGCACGCCGAACGCGGCAACCGGGCCTTCGTATTGGCGGGGGAAGAAGGTAGTATTTACCGGTACCCTAACATCCATGACTCGGCGTGAAGCTGCCGATCGAGTTGCCGCCCTGGGTGCGGCGGTGAGTTCCAGCGTGAGTGCGCGCACCGATCTGGTGGTGGCGGGAAGCGACGCGGGTTCCAAACTCGATCGCGCGCGTACGCTCGGGATCGAAATCCTGACCGAAGCGGAATTCCAGCGCTTAGTGGAGAACTGACCGGGGCTGAATGCGCACGGCAAACGCAAGCGCGAATAGATGCACGGGTGCTGTCCAAAGTGGTTGGGCTCGTAGTGGCGCCGTCAGGCGTTGACGGCGCATCCGAAAGCTCGGGCGAGGGCGCTCAGGAAAGCACCGACCGCCCTTACGGGAGCACGACAAACGCGTCAGGTTCACCGCATTATACCGGTTAAGGGTAAAAAGTTGCATTTCGTGTGCACTCTTTCCCGGGAGCGCGGGCATCTTGCCCGCTTTTGAAAATGAAACATCTGATCTTAAACCAGTATAACTTCAGCGCCAATGCATCACTCTACCCGAAACGGCAATGCTTTGTCCCAACGGTTTGAATTGCACCCTAGATGCACTGGGAGAGCGCCCGGTCGTGAACCGGGTGTGGGGTGCGGGAGGTTATGCCAACGATGGACGTGAAGCGGGTGCACGTATGGATCAGTGGCCGGGTGCAGCGGGTGTGCTTCCGCGCCTATACCCGCGACCAGGCAGAGCGGCTTGGGTTATCGGGCTGGGTCAGAAACCTTCCGGATCGGCGGGTGGAAGCGGTGTTCCAGGGCGGCCCGGAAGCTGTGGAGAGGATGCTCGAATGGTGCCGACTGGGCAGCCCCGCAAGCCGGGTGGACCATCTGGAACTGGTCGAGGAAACGGATCTTTCCGGTTCGGAGAACTTCGAAATACGGTATTGAAACCATGGCGCTGAGCGAGTATTGGGACCGGTTCATCGACTTTCTCACCCGCTACGACGTAGCGGCCATTGCCGAGCTGATCCGTGGCCTGAAATGGGACCAGGTTATCCGCACCCCTCTGTTCTGGGCTATCGTGTTGCCATTTGGCTGCTGGATCATCTGGAAACGCCGCTTGCGCATACTGATGCTGCTGGCCTCCGGATTTCTTTTCGTCTGGCTGGTGCAGGAAACCTTGCCGCCAACCGGTGGCGCTATTCCTCTCGATCGGTTGCTGCTGTTTGTGGCCGGCTGCGTCGTTTTGATCGGACTGAATTTTTACTTTCTGTTTATTCGCGGGGATTGAGTCCGCACCCGATGACGCCGCCGGCCTGCCCCCGCTGCTGCTATGCTTTGTGCGCTAGCCCATATGCTCGGGGACGGTCTAACAAAGCAGGGAAACGTAGGGCTGCCCGTAGCGCCTGTTTCCGGTGCTCATTGCAGGTTGTGCGCTTTGGTTCGTAGTGCGTCCCGTCAGGGCGTCTTGGTGGTTTGTGGGTCATGTCAGGGCGATCGGCGCTTAGCGGAAGCCCAGCGACCGTGCTTTCGGATGCGCCGTCAACGCCTGACGGCGCCACTACCAACCAGGCCGCGAAATGACCAACCGACCGGCGTCGCTACAAGGTCAGGGTGTGCATGGCACTCCCTGACGATCCGGTGGTTGGCTGCGGATTGGAGACACTGCCGAATCGTCGGGTAGCTCCCGCAGGTCGCAACCCGACCTACGCATTCGATCCGCGCTTGGGTTTCAGTTAACCAGTTGGAACGATTCACATCGTGTCCCATTTTCATACAAAACCGAGGAAAATCTCTACCGCCAAAGCGGAATTCATGGCCGCGCAAAGTATGGCCGAGCGTGGTCTTCGCAGTCGCTAGCGATCGACCCGTTCCTTCAATTCCTTCCCCACCTTGAAAAACGGCAATCGTTTCGGACGCACCTCGATCAGTTCACCGGTCTTGGGATTGCGCCCTTTGTAACCGTCGTAGGCCTTCACCTTGAAGCTCCCAAAGCCACGGATCTCGACCCGATCTTCAGCGATCAGGGCGGTTTCCATGCTTTCAAAGGTCACATTGACCGCCAACTCGGCGGCCTTCAGGGTGATGCCTTCAGCCCGCGCGAGCTCTTCAATCAGCTGGCTCTTCGTCATCTGTCAGCTCCTTGCTGGAGATAAAAGGTCTATCGATGGACCGCCGCGATAGTGTCTTGGTTGCCGAGATAGGGCCGCAGCACCGGAGGAATGGTCACGGTCCCGTCGGCGTTCTGGAAATTTTCCAGGATCGCCAGCAGGGTCCGCCCCACCGCCAGGCCGGACCCGTTTAGAGTATGAACGAATTCGGTTTTCTTGCCGCCGGTTCTGCGAAAACGGATATTGGCGCGGCGCGCCTGGAAATCTTCGAAGTTGCTGCAGGAAGAAATTTCCCGATAGGTGTTCTGACCGGGCAGCCAGACTTCAATATCGTAGGTCTTGGCCGCGGAAAAGCCCAGGTCTCCCGTGCACAGGTTCACCACCCGATAGTGCAGGCCAAGTTCCTGCAAAATCCGCTCGGCGTTGGTCAGCAGGCTTTCCAGTTCGTCATAAGAGGTTTCCGGCTTGACGAATTTCACCAGTTCCACCTTGTTGAACTGATGCTGGCGGATCAAGCCGCGGGTGTCTTTGCCGTGGGAACCGGCTTCCGCCCGGAAGCACGGGGTGTAGGCCGTGTAGTACCTGGGCAGGTCCTGATCTTCAAGGATTTCCGCGCGATGGATATTGGTCACCGGCACTTCGGCGGTCGGCACCAGGTAGTAGTCGAAGCCGCGTAATTTGAACAGATCTTCCTCGAATTTGGGGAGCTGGCCGGTGCCTGTCATGCTGGCGCTGTTGACGATAAACGGAGGCAGCACCTCGGTATAGCCGTGGTGGCCGGTATGGGTATCGAGCATGAAGGTGATGAGGGCGCGCTCCAAAGCCGCTCCCATGCCCCAATAGAGAGCGAACCGGGCGCCGGTGATCTTGGCCGCCCGCTCGAAATCCAAAATCCCCAGGCCTTCTCCCACATCCCAATGGGGTTTCGGTGCGAAGTCGAACCGCGGCGGTTCGCCCCAGGTCCTGACCACGGGATTGGCGGTTTCATCCGCTCCCACCGGGACCGAGGCGTGGGGAACATTGGGGATGCGCAGCAAAATTTCCTGGAACCGGGTTTCGATCCCACTCAGATCCTGATCGAGATCCTTAATCTTCTGCGACACCTGGCGCATCTGCTCAATGCGTTCGGAGGCATCCCTGCGTTCCCGTTTGAGCACCGAGATTTCCTCGGAAGCTTTGTTGCGCTCGTGTTTCAAGCTTTCGACCTGGCTCAGGATGGCGCGGCGCTGCTCGTCGAGCGCGGCGAACTGCTGCAAGTCCATGTCCATTCGACGGTCTTTGAGCATTTGCGCGACCTGATCCAGGTTGTCGCGTACGTACTTCAGATCCAGCATGAATCGCTCCAATTTTTCGTCCGCCCCGGCCTACGGTCTTTTGTCTACAATTTTCGGTATGTTGTAGGAAGTTTCCTTAACACCGGGTAAGGAACCTTGTCAATTTGTTTTGCCGCCAAGCGGGCGGGAATCAGCTGCCTTTTTCAAAATCGGCGCTCACCACTTCCACGCTGTAATCCTTGAGCTGATCCAGGTCCGGTAGATTTTGGAACACCACCATGAACGGCACCCGAGCCTGGGGTGCCACCTGGACGTTGGAGAGCTTGGTGCCTTCCCGGTTCATCATGAGATTCTGGATATCGGTCATGTCCAGCCGTTTGAGGTCTGCCTGGGAGATCATATTACCGCAGTAGCAACGTTGGGAGCGGGCCACCTGATTGTTTTCGGTGTAGAGCTTGCCTTCCACCAGAACGAAGCTGACGGGCTGAGCAGATTCGTTGGTCACTTCTCCCTGGATCACGAAAATCTGACCGGTATGGCTGTTTTCCAGAAAGAGCGATTTGACTTCCGAATGGACCACTACCTGAGCGATCTGGCCCTCGGCACTGGGGACGGCGGTCGGCTGCGAGCGCTGCAATAACGAAGTGAACGGCCGACTTTGGAAAAACCAAAACGCTGCTCCGGCCAGCAGCATCAGCGTTAGCGCTACTCCCAGAAATTTTCTCGTCCGGCCGGACAGCTTAAAGGAGCGGCCGGCAGCTCCGGCATAGGGGCTGGAATAAGGTGTCGAGTCCGGGCTATCGTTGAGGCCCTGGGGCATCTCGAACCCGGTGATGGTATCGCTTACCGGGACGGTTTCTTTATCAACCATAAAAATATGGCCACAGTGGGAGCAGCGCACCCGGGTCTGGGATTTCTTGATCCGTTCGTCATTCAAACGAAATTTGGTGCCGCAGGATTCACAGGTAACGATCATGTCGTTTCCCTTCAGCGCCGATCACGCTGGGTTGGATGTGGGCCGCCGGGGGCGGCGGCGGATTACTTGCCGGGTGGATGGCAGTCGCAGGCCCCGACTGGTGCTTCGGTTTGATTTGGCGGCGCGGTGAATTTGACTTCGTAAATGGTCTCGAGATTACGGTATTTTTCCGAGTAGTCGAGGCCGTAGCCGACCAGGAAGCCCTGGTCGATGCGAATCCCGGCATAGTCGACGCGGACGTCCGCCTGGCGCCGCTGGAATTTGTCGATCAGGGCACAAACCCGCAGCGATCTGGGCTGGCGGGACTTCAGGTAGCGCAGCAGCCAGGCCATGGTGATGCCCGAATCGACGATGTCTTCCACCACCAGCACATCCCGGTCGGTAATGGAAATCTCGATGTCCTTGGTGAGTTCGATGGCCCCGCTGCTTTCCGTGCGGCTGCCGTAACTCGCCAGACGCAGAAAATCGATTTCCAGGGGGAGATCGAGGTGGCGAGCCAGGTCGGCCAAAAATACGAAAGCGCCCTTCAACACTCCAATCAGGATAAGCTCTCGGCCTTCATAGTCCGCCTGGATTTGCGCCGCCAGTTCACGGATGCGCTGCTGCAAATCTTCAGCGGGGACCCGCGGTATCAGTCGATGTTCCTGCATGGATGCCCTTCCTCGGTGAAGTTCGGTGCCGAGCACGGTGGTTTGAGCGCCAATCGCCGGTCACTGTACTCGAAAAGGGGACAAAGGTCAATCGCCAATTCTTATAAATGTCTAGAACTATTCATAAAGAATAGCCGGCACCGAATTTTCCCGAGCCGGGTTTTGCTTGCTTTCCAGGACTGAAGTGATTATACAGGAGGCAAATTTCAGCAAAGGAGAAAACCATGCAGGATCGAGTGGAAAAGGCTTTGGCAAAAGTGCGGCCCATGTTGCAGCGCGACGGTGGGGATGTTGAGCTGATTTCGGTGGAAGACTCGGTGGTGAAGGTGAAACTACGGGGCGCCTGCCATGGCTGCCCGATGAGCCAGATGACCCTGAAAGCGGGGATCGAGCGGATCATCAAGCAGGAAGTTCCCGAGGTCAAGGAAGTGCTGTCGGTCTAGCGAACCGCCGCGGTTTTTCTTAACCGGACGCCGCTGCCCGCGGTGTCCGGTCATTTGTGATACGGTTCGTTGCGGATGATGGTGAAGGCGCGGTAGATCTGTTCCAACACCAGCAGGCGCGCCAGATCGTGGGGAAAGGTCAGGTGCGAGAGCGCCAGCAGGTGATCGGCCCGCCGGCGCAGCTCGGCGTCGAAGCCCAGAGGTCCCCCGATCGCCATCCAGACCCTGGGCACGCCTGAATTTTCCAACCCGCTCACCAACTTCGCCAATCCCGGGGAAGTGAGTTGCGTGCCCCGCTGGTCCCAGGCCACCAGCGGATGGTCGGTTCCCACCAGTTCCAAAATCCGTTTTGTTTCTTTCTGTTGCACCAGCGGTTCACTGGTGCCGTGCGCGATCTTTTCCGCCCGCACCGTGTGCACCCGCACGCGGCAGTAATGTTCGATCCGGCCCAGGTAGCGCGGAATCCCTTCAAGCGCTTCGGGTAGACTGGTCTTGCCGATAAAAATCAGATGCAGTTGCATACGTCCCGCTAGCGGTGAGCCACCAGGAGAAATTCACGGTTGCCCTTGGCTCCCAGGATCGGCGACGGCACCATCCCGTCGGGTTGCAATCCCAGCCGGATAAAACCCGCTTCGATCCGTTCACAGACCTGTTGGTGCACGGCCGGGTCACGAACCACTCCGCCCTTGCCGACCAGTTCCCGGCCGGCTTCAAATTGGGGCTTGATCAGGGCCACGACCACGGCTTGCTGATCCAGAAACGGGATCACGCAGGGGACCACCAGAAGTAGAGAAATGAAGGAAGCGTCGATGGCGGCCAGTTGAATCGGTTCGGGTATGGCGGTTCGCGGCAGGTAGCGGATGTTCCGCCGTTCGATGACGATCACTCGGGGGTCCTGGCGCAGCTTCCAGGCCAGTTGACCGTAGCCCACATCCACGGCGTAGACCCTGCGCGCTCCACGCTGCAACAGACAATCGGTGAAGCCGCCGGTGGATGCGCCCACGTCCATGGCCACCAGATCGCGCACCTCGATCGTGAAGTGATCCAGCGCCTGTTGCAGCTTGAGCCCCCCACGGCTGACGAACGGCAGATCGTCGCCGATCACCTCGAGCCGTGCCGCGCCGGACACCTTGTGACCGGCTTTGGTGAGCGGACGCCCATCGACCAGGACCCTGGCGGCCAAAACCAGGGCCTGGGCCCGTTCCCGGCTCGCCACCAGCCCTCGCGCCACCAGCAGCTTATCCAATCGCTCGCAGGACCTGGCCATGAACCCCCTTGCACAGCGCTCTGGCGGCTTCGGCAATGCCGTCGGCATCGAGGCCCAAGTCCGCGCGAAGAAGGGCCTGGCTGCCATGGGGCACGAACAAATCCGGGATTCCCAGCCGTTTCATGCGCGCCGGCATGAAGCCGGCGTCGCAGAACAACTCGAGCACGGCACTGCCGAATCCACCCTGGAGTTGGTTTTCTTCAATGGTGATAACGGCCTTCGTCAGCCGCGCCCATTTGAGGATCAAGTCGCGATCCATCGGTTTAACGAAGCGGGCATCGATCACCGCCGCCTGCAAGCCTTCCCGCGCCAGGATCGCGGCCGCTTCCCGGGCCGGCTGCACGCTCACTCCCAGGGCCAGCAGCAGCAGGTCTCGGCCTTCGGCAAGCAGTTCGGCCCGGCCTACCGGCAGAGCTTCCACGCTCGGATCGAGCGCCACCCCCAGACCCGACCCGCGCGGATAGCGCAGGGCGACGGGACCGCCGAGATCGATAGCGGTCTTCAACATGCGGCGCAATTCGTTTTCGTCTCGGGGCGACATCAGCACCATGTTGGGAATATGGCGCATGAACGAGAGGTCGAAGATCCCATGGTGGGTGGGACCGTCTTCACCCACCAGGCCGCCGCGATCCATGCAGAAGACCACCGGCAGGTTTTGCAGGCAGACGTCGTGGATGGTTTGGTCGTAAGCCCGCTGCATGAAGGTGGAATAGATCGCCACCACCGGCTTGAAGCCTTCGGTGGCCAGACCGGCGGCGAAAGTGACGGCATGCTGCTCGGCGATGCCGACATCAAAGCACCGCTTCGGGTAGCGTTCGGCAAACTTTTCCAGGCCGGCGCCCTGGAGCATGGCGGCGGTGATCGCAACGATCCGCGGGTCGTGTTCCGCCAGTTCCACCAGGGTATCACCGAAAACCTTGGTGTAGGACGGGGCGCAACCCTTGGTCTTGCAGCTGTCGCCGGTATCGATGTCGAATGCCCCGAGGCCGTGAAACCTGGCCGGATCACATTCCGCCGGTCGGTAGCCGTGGCCCTTGTGGGTGCCCACATGGATCAGCACCGGACCCTGGATGTGCCTGGCGGTTTCGAAGGTTTCAATCAGGCGGTCGAGCCGATGGCCCTTGATCGGTCCGATATAATGGAATTTGAACGCCTGAAACAGCATGCCGGGAGTGAAGAAGGCCTTGAGTGAGTCTTCGCTGCGTCTCAGCAACTGCACCAGGTTGGTCCCGACCCCGGGAATGGCCTTGATCGAATTTTCCACCTCGCGCTTCAGGTTCATCAGGGATCGGTGCGACAGTTTCCGGCTGAGAAACGATGACAGGGCTCCCACGTTGGGCGAAATGGACATTTCGTTGTCGTTCAGAACGACGATCAGATCGCGTTCGGAATAACCGGTCTGGTTCAGCCCCTCGAAGGCCATCCCGCCGGTCATGCTGCCGTCGCCGATCACGGCGATGGTGCGGTTCCGGCATCCCTTCAGGTGCTTGCCGGTGGCGATTCCCAACGCCGCGGAAATGGAGGTGCTGGAGTGCCCGGTGCCGAAGGCGTCGTATTTGCTCTCCGACCGCTTGGGGAAGCCGCTGATCCCTCCATACTGGCGCAGGGTGGGAAAGAGCGCGCGGCGGCCGGTGAGGATCTTGTGGGTGTAAGACTGATGCCCCACATCCCAGATGATGCAATCATGCGGGCTGTCGAAAACATAATGGAGGGCCAGGGTGAGTTCCACCACCCCCAGATTGGGCGCCAGGTGACCGCCGTTGTGAGCGACCGTGCAGATGATCAGTTCGCGGATCTCGGCGGCCAGCCGCTCCAGGTCCCCCAGCGACAGGTCCTTCAGTTGCCGCGGCCGGTCGATGGTGGGTAGCAACGGTGCCACCCCGGCGGTCGTGGCGGGCAAATCATCATGCGTGGTGGTTGCGGTCAAATTCCTGCTCCCCTGCCGGTTACCCTTGATTCATCCAGTCCGGATGATTGATCCACTCCTGAATCCTGATATTGCACGACCGGAGCGGTCGCCAATGCCGACCGCCGTGCTAGGCCTTTCGATTAGGCAAATAACACGCCATCTCTTTCAGCGGTAGTGCTTTTTCATCAAAATCGGCCAGGACCTCGATCGCCTTGACCACATGGTCGCGTGCCGCCGCTCGGGTTGCCTCCATCCCGAGCACCGCCGGGTAGGTTTTTTTGTTCCTGGCCTGGTCGCTTCCGGCCGGCTTGCCCATGACGGCCGGATCGCCTTCGACATCCAGCAGGTCGTCGGTGATCTGAAAAGCCAGCCCGAAATGCCGGCCGAAGCGGACCAGGCTTTGGGTCTGCTCGGCATCGCCGCCCCCGAGCAGCGCCCCGATTTCAAGGGCCCCGCAAATGAGCGCCCCGGTTTTGTGCCGGTGCATGGCTTCTAGGGTTTCAAGATCCACCTCGGATTGCTCCGCTTCCAGATCGATCACCTGGCCGCCGATCATGCCTTGGTAGCCGGAAGCCCGCGCCAGGATCTCCACCACCCGCAGGACGGTTGCGGCGGAACCGGCGGCGGGCGAGTAATTCAGTCCGAACCGGGCGACCAGGCCGAAGGCTTCGGTGAGCAAGGCGTCACCGGCCAGGATCGCCATGGCCTCGCCGTAAGCCTTGTGGCAGGTCGGCCGGCCGCGCCGAAAGTCGTCATTGTCCATGGCCGGAAGGTCATCGTGGATCAGCGAATAGGTGTGAATGAGTTCCAGCGCGCAGGCGGCGGGAAGCACCGATTCCGGTTCGGATCCCACCACTTCCGCCGCGGCCATGCAAAGAATCGGACGCAGCCGCTTGCCGCCGGCAAACAGGCTGTACCTGGCCGCTTCGAGCACCGATTGCTGGAGCCCTGCCGGCCGCGGCACCAACTGTTCCAGGGCACTGTCCACCAGCGCCTTGCGAGTGGACAGATAATCTTTCAAATCAAACTGCTGCATCATTCTCCCGAACCCGATTCCCAAGCCAACCCCTCATTGTCGCAGGATTCCTCGGCCATTGCGGGGCCGTTCCCGGCAACCGCGGGTCCTGCCGATGGTCTTTCACTCGCCATTCTTGGCGCCTTCGGGAAAAGCTTCGGTGGTCCAGTCACCGCCTTGCCCTTTGGTCAGCAGCTCGATTTTCTGTTCGGCTTCTTCCAGTTTCTTATGACAGAATTGCACCAGCTTGACGCCTTCGGTAAAGGATTCCAGGGCTTCCTCCAGAGGCACCTCGCCCTGTTCCAGTTGCTCCACAATTTTCCCTAGTTTTTCCAGGGATTCTTCAAACTGATCGGTCTTCTTCTTCCTGACCACCGGGACTGCTCCTTCGGCTCGCAAGGGTGAAGTGGGGTTGAACTCGATCCACGGTGCAATCCAGCGCTCCCTGATGCAACTGGACCCGGACGGCGCGGCCTGGGGTGACCCGGTCGGCGTTGCGCAGCACCTGCTGTTCGGGTTCGAGCGTGGCGATGGCATAGCCCCGGGCCAGCACGTTGAGCGGGCTCAGGCTCTGGATCTGGGCGGCCAGGTGCCGCACACGCAACCGCAGGTTGGAAAGGCGCTGCCGCACCTGGCTGTCGATTTGCTTGTGCATCAGGTTGAGTTCCGCCTGATGGCGCTCGATCCGCCGCCGCGGGTGCTGCATCAGTAATCGCTCCTGGAGGTGACGCACGGACGTCTGGATGCGCTCGATCCTGACCGCCATGGCCCGTTCCAGCCGATCGAGCCGGTCGTCCACCAGCAGCCTCTGATCGGTCAGGCGCTTTCTCGGGTCCACCAGGCGTTTGCCGAGATAGCCCAAAACGCTTCGCCGGCGCTCGATCACTTGATGCATCCGGGCCGCCAACTGTTCGCTCCGCTGGCTCAGGGTGCGCT
>MNZR01000338.1 GCA_001873705.1 Syntrophobacteraceae bacterium CG2_30_61_12 | reverse complement strand
TAATAAGAAGGATTCGAGCAAATGAGGATCATCGACAACATCAATTCTTTACTGGGCGATGACCTGAAGACCTCTATCCAGGCCAAGACCAGGCTCAAGATTGCGGCTTCCTGTTTTTCCATCTATGCCTACGAAGCCCTCAAGTCAGAACTGGTAAAAATTGAATCGTTGAAATTCATCTTCACTGCGCCGACCTTCGTTCCCAATGAAGTCACAGACAAACTCCGAAAAGAACGGCGAGAGTTTTTCATTCCCAAGGCCGACCGCGAACGTAGTCTTTACGGTTCCCAATTTGAAATCCAGATCCGCAACAAACTCACCCAGCGAGCCATCGCACGCGAATGCGCTGAGTGGATGCGCCGCAAGGCCAAATTCCGTTCGAATAAGACCAGGTCCCCCATGCAGCAGTTTGCCTGTATCCAGGGATCAGAGCAGGAAGTAGCGTATATGCCCTTGGATGGCTTTACCACCGTGGATCTGGGATATCAGCGAGGAAATGCCGTTTCCAACATTGTTAACCGTCTTGACGAGTCGACTTTTACCGCAACCTATCTTCAGCTTTTTGATCAAATCTGGAGCGACCCCGACAAGTTCGAAGATGTGACGGATGCGATCTGTGATCATATCGCATCGGTCTATCAAGAGAATTCTCCCGAACGTATCTACTTTCTGATGCTCTACAACATCTTCAGCGAGTTTCTCGATGATATCGACGAAGACGTTTTGCCCAACGACCGCACAGGCTATCAGGACACGCTGGTCTGGAACAAGCTTTTCAATTTTCAGCGTGATGCCGCCGTAGGCATTATCAACAAGCTGGAAACCTATAACGGCTGTATCCTGGCCGATAGCGTGGGGCTTGGAAAAACCTTCACGGCCTTGGCCGTGGTCAAGTACTACGAACTGAGAAACCGGTCGGTTCTAGTGCTTTGCCCCAAGAAACTCACGGACAATTGGTTGAACTACAACAGCAACCTCACGACCAATATATTCGCCAAAGATCGCTTCAATTACGACGTCCTGTGCCACACAGACCTTTCCCGCACCTCGGGCGAGTCCTTCGGCATTCCCCTGAACCGTGTAAACTGGGGAAACTACGACCTGGTCGTCATTGACGAATCGCACAACTTCCGCAACAACGATGCCTTCAAGGTCCGTGAAACCCGCTATCAGAAGTTGATGAACAAGGTGATTCGCGAAGGGGTCAAGACAAAGGTATTGATGCTCTCCGCCACACCGGTCAACAATCGCTTCAATGATTTAAGAAATCAACTGGCCCTGGCCTATGAAGGTGAGTCGGATAATCTAAGCAAGAAACTACGCTCCCAGCGCAGTGTCGAAGAGGTGTTCCGCCGTGCCCAGGCGGTCTTTAACCAATGGTCCAAACTGCCAATGGAAAAACGCACAGCCAAGGCCATTCTTGATACGTTGGATTTTGATTTTTTCGAACTCCTGGACAGTGTCACCATCGCTCGTTCACGCAAGCATATCCAGACCTTCTACGACACCAAGGACATCGGGCATTTCCCGGAGCGCCGTAAGCCGATCTCGTTTCGCTGCCCCTTGACACATCGGGATGACGTTCTCGACTTCAACGGCATTTTCGCCCAGCTATCGCTGCTCAAGCTGGCTATCCATGCCCCCATCAGCTACATCCTCCCCAGCCGTCTAAAAAAAGGTGAATCGGGCCGAGCAGGTGAAAAAGCTCGAACGGGAAATCGGGCTGATGGAAAGCAGGATCAGGAAAGAAAAACAGTTCAACCGCAGGGTGGAGCTAAACTCAGGCCTACGCAAACTATCCGCGGATTGCGCGGATTTACGCAGATGAAGGCAATAAAAATATGAACTGAGAAAAGGATCTGGATCAACTTCCTGACGCCAGGAAATTGATCGCAAGGAGAAGCCTCAATGAAAACAGAGACCATTCAGAAACTTCAGAATCAGTTCGATTCGCTGATCCAGCGTATACCCAATGAGGATCTAGAGTTTTGGTTTGCTCGTGACCTGATGGCACCGTTCGGTTATGTCCGCTGGGAAAATTTTCAGACAGCCGTCAGACGGGCGGTAGAGTCTTGCAAAACAACGGGTTACGATCCCGACAACCATTTTCGTGGCGTCACGAAAATGGTCAGGCTGGGCAGCGGAGCCGAACGGGCAATCGAAGACTTTATGCTCACACGTTACGCCTGCTACCTGATCGCCCAGAATGGTGATCCGCGCAAGGAACCCATCGCCTTTGCCCAGAGCTACTTCGCTATTCAGACCCGCAAGCAGGAGTTGATCGAAGACAGGATGCGCCTGCAAGCCCGGTTGGACGCGCGGGAGAGGCTGAGGGAATCTGAAAAGACACTTTCACAGAACATTTATGAACGGGGTGTCGATGATGCCGGTTTTGGCCGCATTCGGTCAAAGGGTGATGCTGCCCTGTTCGGCGGCTATACCACCCAGGTCATGAAAGACAAATACGGCATTACCAAAACCCGTCCCCTTGCCGATTTTTTGCCGACCTTGACCATCGCCGCCAAACATCTGGCAACCGAGATGACCAACCACAATGTGCAGCAGGATGATCTGCGGGGAGAGCCGGCAATTACCGGTGAGCACATACAGAATAACACCAGTGTGCGGGATATGCTCGGGCAGCGCGGCATCCAGCCGGAAAAACTACCACCGGAGGAAGACATCAAAAAGCTGGAACGCCATGTGAAATCCGACGAGAAAAAACTGGAAAAACAATCCGGCAGATTGCCTGAGCCGAAGGACGAGGTTTGATATGGAAAAGATGAGAATGCACTCGCCCAACCTGACCCAGGAAAACATCGCCCGCATCCGCGAGCTGTTCCCTGGCTGTGTAACTGAAGCCCAGGATGAGAATGGAAAGCTCAAGCTTTCGGTGGACTTTGATCAACTGCGGCAGGAACTGAGTGATTCCATCGTGGAAGGCCCTCATGAGCGCTACCACCTTAACTGACCCGGCAAGCGAGAAGCATTGCTTACCGCCAATGCGCCCATCGCCAAGACCTTGCGGCCATGCCGGGAAGAAAGCGTCGACTTTGATATCACGAAGAATCTGTTCATCGAAGGGGACAATCTCGATGCGTTGAAGCTCCTGCAAGAAACTTATCTTGGCAAAGTCAAAATGATCTACATCTGTGCTTTTATGTGGGGCCAATTCGGATGATATAATCCTTGATTTCTTCGCCGGTTCCGCTACTACCGCCCACGCCGTCATGCAGCTTAATGCCGAAGATGGAGGCAACCGCAAGTTCATTATGATACAGATTCCTGAGCCTTGTGATGAGAAGTCGGAGGCATTCAAGGCTGGCTTCAAAACCATCGCCGAAATCGGCAAAGAGCGCATTCGCAGAGCGGGCAAAAAAATCCTGGAAGGTGAATGCCACCAGAACTGGAACAAGGATGTTGGCTTCCGTGTGCTAAGAGTGGATTCCTCCAACATGGCCGAGGTCTATTACGTGCCGGACGCATTGGATCAGGGCCAGCTCAAAATTCTCACCAACAACATTAAGCGCGACCGCACGCCCGAAGACCTGCTCTTCCAGGTCCTGCTGGATTGGGGCGTTGACCTGTCGCTTCCCATCCGCAAGGAAACCCTCCAGGGCAAGACCGTTTTCTTTGTAGATGAAAACGCGCTATTAGCCTGCTTCGATACCGGCGTGAATGAAAAACTGGTCAAGGAACTGGCCGGCTTCCAGCCCTTACGAGTGGTCTTCCGCGACAACGGCTTCTTATCTGACGCTGTCAAGATCAATGTCGAACAGATATTCAAGCAGATGTCGCCGGGCACGGAGGTGAAGGCGATATGAAGAAGGATGAAGGCGGAAGACGGAAGGATGAAGGCGGAAGGATGAAGGATGAACTTCCCAAGGGCGAACTGCTGGTTTATCGGGGCAATGATGGGAAGATGAAGCTGGAAGTTCGGCTACAGGATGAAACGGTCTGGCTAACCCAGCAGTTAATCGCTGACTTGTTTCAAACAACGATTCCGAATATCAGCATGCATATCCGCAATATCTATGAAGAGAGGGAATTACAGCCAGAGGGAACTATTAAGAAATTCTTAACAGTTCGCAGGGAAGGCAGACGGGATGTTCGTCGGGAACTGGATTTCTACAATCTGGATATGATTATTTCCGTGGGCTACCGGGTCAAGAGCCTGATTGCCACCCGCTTCCGCATCTGGGCCACCGAGCGGTTGAAGGAATACATCGTCAAAGGCTTCACCATGGACGACGATCGGCTCAAAGAAGCCGGAAACAGCCGCTATTTTGAAGAGTTGCTGGCCCGTATTCGGGATATCCGGTCATCCGAAAAAGTGTTCTGGCGTAAGGTGCTCGATATCTATGCCACCAGCATCGACTACGATCCCCAAAGCGAACAGTCCCGCCTCTTTTTTCAACAGATTCAGAACAAGATGCACTGGGCGGCACACGGCCACACGGCGGCGGAATTGATCCACGCCCGCGCGAACGCTGACCGGCACGGCATGGGCATTACCAATTATCCGGGTAACAAGCTGCTCAAGCGCGATGTGGAGATCGCAAAGAATTATCTCAACGAAGATGAATTGAACATTCTCAACCGCATTGTAACCACTTACCTGGAAGTGGCGGAGTTACAGGCGATGAACCGGGTTCCAATGACCATGCGGGACTGGATAGAGCGCTTGCATCAGTTATTGACTATGACTGGCCGGGAACTTTTAACCCATGCCGGGACAATCAGTCACGAGACCGCATTAGGGAAAGCCCATGCAGAATATGAAAAATTTCGGCTACAGCAACTGGCGGAGCCGACGGAAGTAGAAAAACACTTTGTCGAAGCGGAAAAAGAGCTGAAGCAGATCGAATCCGGCAGAAAAAACAATTTGCAGGAATCTGCGTCATCTACGGACAAAGGCGGGGGGGCCAAATGAAACTCAAGTTCAAGGTTCAGCCCTTTCAGACCAGCGCCGTCGAGTCCGTGGTTGACTGCTTTGCCGGGCAGGTGAACACCTCCGGCATCGCCTACCGTATCGACCCGGGAAGAGGCCGGAAAACAGGCTCTGGCTACTATCAGCCCGGCCTCTATGAGAGGCAAGGCTTCAAAAACGCCGATCTGCAACTGACCGAAGTCCAGCTCATCGAAAATATCCATGCCGTCGAGCAACGGCAGAATCTGCCTTTGTCAGACAAGCTGGTGGCGAGCGCTGGATGTAAAATCAACCTCGATATCGAGATGGAAACCGGCACCGGTAGGCGACTACAACCCGGATTGGGTCATTTCCTTCAAGGAAGGTTCAGTTAAGCACATCTACTTTGTGGCAGAGACCAAGGGATCAATATCCACCATGCAACTGAAGGCCATTGAAGAAACGAAAATAGAATGCGCTCGCAAATTCTTTGAGGAAATCAACCGCAGAATAGACCGAAAACACGTAAAGTATGACGTGGTGACAAGTTTTGGGAAGTTGATGGAGGTTGTCGGCATGAGGAGGCAATCGCTATGAACTTAACTTCTGCCATTGGCACCCGCTGAGGAATATATTCTATCTCTTTTATTGGTTCTAGTGCTGACCTCAGGTAAAATATTTTTTAGTCCGCTAACTTGGAAACTTCCTTTTCTCCTACATCTTTACAAAAACCTCACAAAGGAACTGGGGCGCGGCGGTCCCGGAACCTACTTTTCCGGGTCCACCAGGCCCTTCACGAACCAGCGCTGCATCAGCACCACCACCAGCACCGGCGGCGCCATCACCAGCAGCGATCCGGCCATGGCCACGTTCCAGTAGGGGGCTTCGTCCGGCTGTGGGATCAGGTTCTTCAGCCCGATCACCGCGGTCATCATATCCGGCTGGGTGGTGATCAACAGCGGCCACAGGTACTGGTTCCAGCCGTAAACGAATTCGATCACCACCAGGGCGGCGATATTGGTCTTGGACAGCGGCAGCAGCACCCGCCAGAAGAAGGTCATGGGTCCGGCCCCGTCCATCTTGGCCGCTTCGCAGAGTTCTTCCGGTACGGTGAGGAAGAACTGGCGAAACAGGAAGGTGCAGGTGGCGGAAGCCACCAGCGGGAAAATGAGCCCCGCGTAACTGTCGAGGAGGCTCCATTCCAGGGTGAATTCCACGCGGTGACCTACAAACCAGCCGAACAGCCGATCCAGATGGAGAGCATCCCAGATCAACTGCAGCGGGCCGAACAGATTGGCGGCCATTTCATAAGTGGGCAGGATCCGCACTTCCACCGGCAGCATCAGGGTGCAGAACACCGACACGAAAGCCAGGGTGCGCAGCCGGTAGTTGAAATAGACGATGGAAAAGGCGCCGACCAGCGACACCAGGATCTTGCCCACCGTGATCCCCAGGGCCATCACCAGGGAATTCATCAGGTTGCCGCCGAGGTTGCCGCGTTCCCAGGCGGTGCCGAGGTTTTCCAACAGGCGGTCGCCGGGGACGAGCGGCATCGGTACCCGAGCCACCTGGTCCAACGGCAGCGTTGCCGCAATCAGGGCGTAGAGAATGGGAAAGCACACCACCGCGATGCCCAGGCCGAGCAGGCCATAGGTGACGACATCCAGCAGCGGAGTTTTTTCCACCATGGCTCACACCGTGTAATGGACTTTGCGTTCCACGTATTTGAACTGCAGCAGCGTGATCACAATGATCAGGCTCATGAGCACAATGGATTGGGCCGAAGACGACCCCAGATTGAGGCCGATAAATCCATCCTGATACACCTTATAGACCAGGATGTTGGTGGCCCCGCCGGGCCCTCCCTGGGTGACCGCGTGAATCACCCCGAAGGTTTCGAAAAAGCTGAAGATGATGTTCATCACCGTGACGAAAAACAGGGTCGGGGACAGCATCGGCAACGTGATCGCCCAAAACCGCCGGAGCGGCCCGGCCCCGTCCATGGCGGCAGCTTCGATCAAGGACGCCGGCACCGCCTGCAAGCCGGCCAGGAAGAACACGAAGTTGTAGCTGACCTGCTTCCAGGCACTGGCCAGCACCACCAGGAGAAACGCTTCGCGGCCGTTCAACAGCGGGTTCCAGTCGAGCCCCAGGTAGGCCCTGAGAAAGTACGCCACCACCCCAAACGAGGGCTGCAGGAGAAACAGCCAGAGGATACCGGAAATGGCCGGGGCCACCGCATAGGGCCAGATCAGCAGGGTGCGGAGCAGCGTCTTGGCCTTGAGCGCCCGATTGGCAAGCGTTGCCAGGAGCAGGCCGGAACCGATGGCGAGCGCCGCGGTGCACAGACTGAACACCAAGGTGATGGCGATGGAATGCAGATACAGGGGATCGCGGAACAGGCGGATGAAGTTATCGAACCAGACGAAGCGGTTCTGCCGGCCGAACGGATCGCTCAGCATCACCGACTGCAACAGCCCCTGGAGCGCCGGCCAGTAAAAAAAGCTCAAGGTCACCACGATCTGCGGCAGGATCAGCAGATAGGGCAGGAACCGGTTGCGGAAGTAGGCGCGTTTGGTGAGCATAGGGCAAAGACGCGCCGGAAGCGGAAGTCCGATTGCGGACTTGGGCCTCCGACGGCGTGATTGATGATCCCGATTTCGGGGCTATTTGTAAGTCTTCTCAAATTCGCGCAGCTTTTCGTTGCTGCGCTTGACCGCATCGTCCAGGGCCTGCCGCGGGGTCTTGCTGTTGTTCCAGACCAGCTCCAGTTCCTCGTTGATGATGTTGCGGATCTGAATGAAGTAGCCGATCCTGAGACCCCGCGAATTCTTGGTGGGATCGCGCCGGGTCATCTGCTGGATGCCCACTTCTTGATACGGCTCTTTCTGGTAAAACCCTTTCGCCTTCAGCGACTCATACGCCGCCTTGGTAATCGGCAGATACCCGGTTTCGATATGCCACAATTCCTGCATGTCGTTCTGGGCCAGGAAGTTCATGAAAGCGGCCACGCCCTTGTAATCTTCCTTGGGGTGGCCCTTCATCACCCATAGGGAAGCGCCGCCGATGATGCTGTTTTGCGGGTTTTTCATGCTCGCTTCCACCGGCAGGGGCGCTGCATCCCAATGGAATTTGGCATTCTTCTGGAGCGCTCCGATGGCGCTGATGGAATCCATGTAGATGGCCGCATCCTGAGCGATGAAGGCGGCCTGCGGACCCTGGTACTTCTGCCCCTCATAGGAAAAACGGCCGTCCGCCATCCAGGCCTTGAGGCGGGCGATGTGACTCACCACCTGCGGGTTGTTGATGGTCAGTTCGCAATCGAGGCCTTCGTAGCCGTTGGACTTGGAGGCGAAGGGAAGATCATGGATGGCGCTGTAGTTTTCGATCTGGACCCAGGACTGCCAGCCGGTGACCATGCCCTTCTTGATCCCGGCCTGGACCAGCTTGCCGGTGATTTCCCCGAGCTGATCGTAGGTGATCGGTTCGGTCTTGGACAGCGGTTTGAGCCCGGCCTTTTGGAACAGATCCACATTGTAATACATCACCGGAGTGGATGAATTGAACGGCATCGACAACAGGTTGTCCTTGGCGTCCACATAATAGGAAAGCACCGGCTGCAGGTAGTTTTTCCAATCGATCTTGTAGCCCGCATCGGCCATCAGTTGGTAGACCGGATAGATGGCGCCCGACACCATCATGGTCTGGGTCCCGACCTCGAACGACTGCAGGATGTGCGGCTGTTTCTTGGCCCGATAGGCGGCGATGCCGGCGTTCACCGTTTCATCGTAACCACCCTTGTTGACGGCCACCACCACGTAGTCCTTTTGCGATTCGTTGAAGGCTTTCACCATCTTTTGTATGGTGTCGCCCCGGGCCCCGCGCATGGCATGCCACCATTGGATCTCGATGGGCGCCGCCGACGCCTGGTTCACCATCACCAGGGTTGCCAGCAAACCGAACAATACCATCAATCGACTTCGGTTCCTCATCGTCTCGCCTCCTTTGAATGGGTTGTTTGGTGGCTGAGCGCAGACCTGCCGCTCCTCCCTGCGCACCTTACGGGCATCACCGGACTGAGTCAAGCGGTGTTTGGGCAAGGAAAAGAATGTTTGCCGCCCCCTTTCCCGCGATCCTCCTGCAACCGATATCAAGCGAGCGAAACAGGACTTGACTTGTCTCCGGCGATAATGGTTTGGTTGGGCCACGGCGGCGACCCCGGCGGGCGGAATCCCGAATGCGCCGGCCGCTTGCCGGTGCGGGATCGGACAACAGCATCAACGACCAACGGGAAAGCGTCATGGCGAGTGTCAGTCTGAACGGCGTGGTCAAGCGCTTCGGCAAGACCGAAGTGGTGCACGGCATCGATCTGAACATCGCCGACCGGGAATTCGTGGTCCTGGTCGGTCCGTCCGGTTGCGGCAAGTCCACCGTGCTGCGCTTGATCGCCGGACTGGAACAGGTGAGCGCCGGCGAGGTCTGGATCGGCGAGCGGATGGTCAACGATGTCGCGCCCAAGGACCGGGACGCGGCGATGGTGTTTCAGAACTACGCTCTGTATCCGCATATGAACGTGTACAAGAATATGTCGTTCGGGCTCAAACTGCGCAACATGCCGAAAGCGGAAATCGACCGGCGGGTGAACGAAGCCGCCGCCATGCTCGAACTCGGAGAACTGCTCCAGCGCAAGCCCTACCAGCTTTCCGGCGGCCAGCGCCAGCGGGTGGCCATGGGCCGGGCCATCGTCCGCAACCCGTCGGTGTTTTTGTTCGACGAACCGCTGTCCAATCTGGACGCCAAACTGAGGACCCAGATGCGGATCGAGATCAAGCGTCTGCATCACCAGGTCCAAACCACCATCGTTTACGTCACCCACGATCAGGTGGAAGCCATGACCCTGGCCGATCGGATCGTGGTCATGCGGGGCGGATCGATCGAACAGGTGGGCGAACCCATTGCGGTATTCGAGCGGCCGGTCAATACCTTCGTCGCCGGATTCATCGGCACCCCACCCATGAACCTGGTACCGGCCCGGATCAAATTCGGGCCGGCCGGCCTCCAGTTGGAACTGGCAGCCGTTTGCCGGGTGCCCATCCCGGATCGGCCCGGGGCCGATCTGGCGGCCGATCGCGAAGTGGTCATGGGGCTGCGCACGGAAGACCTGAGCATCGCCGACGGCAATGGCGAAACCCCGCCGGAATGGCAACTGGAAGCCCGGGTCGAAGTGGTGGAACCGCTCGGCAACGAAACCAACCTGCACCTGGACGTCGGCGGCGTCCGCCTGGTGGGCAAATGCGAAGGCCACCGCCCGGTGCGCGCCGGCCAGGTCCTGCGGATGAGCCTCAACCTCAGGCATCTTCACATCTTTGACGCCAAAACCACCCGCTCCATCTACTAAAAAAACCGTTCAGCCCCCTACCGTCGCGGATTCCGCTAGTTCCCATTAGCACCTGTAAAGTTAACTCATGTCTTAGCAATAGCCATCAAAGGGGCGCAACGCCGTTGGTGGTCGCCTCGGCCGGGAGCGCGTTACCCAGGCACGGAAACCATAAACAGCCTGGCTGTTCGCATTCCAAATCGCAACTGCGACGGCCTGGATTGCCTCGAGAAGTCGGCAGGGCAGGGAGTGGCAGGTGTTCCTTCCGGCGACCGGTTCGGAACCGAACACGGCACGATCATTGCTCAAAACCCAGGCAAGATGGCCGGGACCAACCGGCGGCGGTCATCCGAGTTGGGTGGCTGTCATCCTGAAAACCGCAAAGGAGAATTCATGAGTGCCAGGGATCTTCAGAGCAATGGGCCACAACGCATCACCGATCTGATCAACGCCCGCACCGAGGGGGCGATGGTTTCCTGCCGCCTGGACTTTGAAATCCTGCCGGTGGAATTCACCCATCGCGATCAGTCGTTTCACGCTTATGTCTTCCTTTGCCGCTATGCGGGTGAGATCGACGGCCGCCCTTACAGCTTTCGCAAATGCTACGGGCGCGGCTGTAAGCACAACAAGTGTCTGCATGTCGCCCAGGCGGTGATGATCGCCAACCGGTTTTTGGAGAGGGATTATCGGCGGCTGCGGGAAGCCGGCATCGATCCCGGCGAGCAGCGGTTCGTGTTGGAAGACATGATGGTGCAATTCGATCGGCGCGAACAGGACCAGGGTCCCCAGGTGCTTGATATTTACGACTTCATCAACCAGGCCAGGGCGGGCAACGACGTCGGCATTGAATCGGAGATCGAATATGTGCCCGCGGTGGAATATTTCGAAGGCCGCAAGGAGTCCCACGTATTCCTGATGGGCCGATTCACCATCCACTGCCTCGGCGAAACCCGCCTCTACGAGCGCTGCTTCAGTTGCTATCCGAGCGCCGGCGACCAGAGGGAACGCGACCATGCGGCGGCCATCGCCGATGCCCGTTTGCACCTGCTGTACCGGGATTTCAAGGAAGCGGGGGTCCACCATCAACCGGTGTTCTTCAAATGAGATCCACCGGTGAACTTGGGGGGCGCGCGAATGGGCCTACCGCGGCAGCCGCCAGGCCCCGGGGCGGGTCGAACGGGATGGAACCGGCCACCCCGGGG
>MNZR01000098.1:11146-11547 GCA_001873705.1 Syntrophobacteraceae bacterium CG2_30_61_12 | reverse complement strand
TCATTGCCATGAAGGCGTCCTGGGCATTGTCGTGGAGCAGGAACAGGTTCATCGACTGATCGATACTGAAGGCCATGCGCAGCGCGCTGAGCTGGTTTGCCACCGCATATTTGGCGGCGCTCAGGCGGGTATGCACCAGGTTCTGGCGGCGCCGGATCAGTTCGATCACTTGTTGGAAGGCCCCGGTGTAGGCCTGAACGGCCTGATCGATCTCGGCGAGCCGTCCGTGCCGCGCCGGTTCACTCACCACCTGCCGAAAGGCGGCGAGGCGCCCTTCGAGAACATGCAGGCAGTCGATGAACCGATTGAGGTCCTCCTGGCGGCCGCCGCGGATATAGGAATCGGCCTGGGTCTTCACCAGGGCCGTCTGGGTGGCGATTTCCCGAGACAGGGTCAGGGCC
>MNZR01000098.1:0-11082 GCA_001873705.1 Syntrophobacteraceae bacterium CG2_30_61_12 | reverse complement strand
TCCCGGTCAGCGCCAGCATGAGCAGCGCCAGCAGGATGATGCCGGCAGCGATCTTTCTTCCGACTCGTCTATTGATCCAGCTCAGCATCGCCGGGCTTTCTGGCGCAGGCGCGCGCCGGTTCGAACCATTGGGCCAGCCCGGCTTGGATCGTCGCGGCCGCTTCCCGCGGGCTCATCCGGCCCTGCATGACGGCCACGGCGGCATCGCGCATCAGGGTGTAGCCGTCCGGCCGGCCGGCCCGCAGCTGGTCCCAGACGAAACGAATGTCGGTCGGGCGGTCCAGGGTGAGGGCCAGAAAGGCCTGGGCATGGCGGTTGGACAATGCCCGATGCTCGTTGTGCATGGAATAAAAGCCGGGCATGAGTTCGGCCAGCAGCGCGCCGGTTTCGGGTTCACAGAGCCAGGCGAGGAATTCCTCGGCCGCCTCCCGATGCGTTGAGGCGGCGTTGAGGCCCACCCCGGCATCCGGATGAAACGTGAGCTGGGCCGGTTTGCCGTCCGGCGGCGGCGGAGCGAACACACTCCAGCGGAGGGCCGGGGCCTGGGTTTCCAGATAGCCGATATCCCAGGAACCCCCGAACCACATCAGCGCCCGCCCCTGCGCAAACAACTGCAGGCTATCCTGGTAGCGAAGCATTTCCTGATGCTCGGGCAGAAACGGCCGCAACTCTTCCAGGGCTGCAAAGGCCGCGATCATATCGGCATCATCGAAGCAGCGGGCGCCGCTCAGATACTCCAGGCGCCCACCGCGGCCACCGATGAAGTTGGGGAGGATGTTGAGCAACAGGCACTCGAGCACGGTCCAGGATTCGCCCGAGGCGTTGGCCAGGGGCACCCGACCTTCCGCCAGGATCAGCCGGCAGGAAGCGATCAGCCCTTCCCAGGAAGTCGGCACCGCCAGCCCCAACCGCCGGAACAGGTCTTCATTGTAGTAGACGCCATGGGCGGTGGCAATGAACGGAACTCCGTAGACGACGCCGTCGCGACCGCGCCAGGGATCGAGCGAGGACGATTGGAAACGGGCCTTGACCGGGTCGAACCCGGCGAGTGACGCCAGATAGCCGCGTTCGTAAAGATCGCGGGAAACCTCGAAGGAACGGAGATAAACCAGGTCCGGCCCGGTGCCCGCCCGCAGTTGGGCGGTCAGCACCGCATCGTAGTCTGGAGCCGAGGTCGGGTCGAACACGATCCGGACCCGCGGATGGGTTTGCTCGAACCGATCCAGGAAGGTCCGCATGGGCACGATATCGTCGGTGCGCCAGGACCCCAGGGTCAGCACCACCTGCTGGTACCGGTCCAGGGCCAAAGCGGCGCCGGGACCCAGCAGCAACAACAGGGCCGCCGCCAGCCAACCGCAAACGAACCGACCCCGCGGCGATAGCGATTGTTTTGAGCTGGTCACGCTAATACCCGTTTTCCTTCCGGCTGCCGACCATGAGGGGGAAGGTCCCGCAGACGGATGCGCCCTTCCGTGACCGTGATGACGGCACCATGTTCCAGTGACTCTCGATATTGGGAGATGATCTCGAGAAGATACCGATTGACATGCTCGGGACGCCTGTTACGGAAACGAAAAATGACCAAGCTTGGTAAATCAGCCCCGCTCGCTGCAAGCAGATCGCCAAAATCAAGATCATGGGTTAAGCTAGTGCGCCCCTCCTTGCAGGCTTTCTCCAGTATCTCGGAATCCTTCAGTCGATACAGACCGTGCTGTTGGAGGTGGATCGCCAGATGCTCAAGATCTTGAAGGAAGTCCACTGGCTTTGGAGACATACCCAGATCCGCCAAGAATCTCGTCCCGGGGATCAGAACATTGACGTCGGGAAGGATCACGATGCGTTCATGATCTCCTCCAGATCACTGGAGCTGTTGAGATCAATTCCCGGAAGCGTGCCGCCGACGGCTTTCGACACAGGCAGCACGATGCGTTCGCGGCTTTTTGTTGCTGCCGTTGCAAGCACAAGCATCAAGCCGTCCTCGACCAACGCGGTCAGGGTCCGTCCCTCATCCGCCGCGCGTTTCTTGGCCTGCATCAGAAGATCGTCTCGTATCCTTACCGTCGTTCTCATACATCAAAACGTACCATACCTGCATCAGTATTTCAAACACCCCCATCAGGCAGTTCCGGTACACCAGACGCCGGCTGCGATCAAGATGATGGGGGGTGCAATTCATCCCGTTAGGGGAAACGTTACTGTTTCAGGAACCGTGATCCATTCGCGCTGAAGTTGAGGTTTCGAGCCTCATGCGCTCCGGGTGTGCCCGCTGGGGCCGGCAACGCCTGCCGGCCAGACCTGGACCGAGCCTGCGGATGCGCCGGCAACGCCTGACGGCGCCACTACGAGCTTAACCACTTTGGATTGCACCCGACGATGGGCTCGTGGTTGCCCCGCCGCGGTTTTTCGGGCATGATGAAGCGATCGTTGGAGTAATGTTGGCCAAGTTTTTTGACCCGCGGACCCCAAAGGAGGTCGCCATGATGGATTGCAACATCGTGATTGCCGGAGCCGCCGGCGAAGGCGTTCAGACCGTCGGCGAGGTACTCGCGGATACCCTGTCGGCCCTGGGCTATGCGGTATTTTCCTGGCAGGAATACGAATCGCGGGTGCGGGGCGGCCAGAACAGCGTGGCGATTCGCGTGAGCGAGGCCCCGGTGAACGCCCCGGTGCTCGAAGCCGACGTGCTGCTGCCGCTGAATTCGGGGGCTTATCAGAAATACGTATCGCGCCTCAACCCAGGCGGCGTGTTGCTGGCCGCGGAAGGTTACCGCGACCCGACCCTGGTGGTGCCGTTCCGGGAGATCGCCACCGAGGAAGTGGGGCTTGCGATCGCCGCCAACACGGTGGCCATCGGGGC
Source organism: Syntrophobacteraceae bacterium CG2_30_61_12 (assembly GCA_001873705.1). Lineage (GTDB taxonomy): Bacteria > Desulfobacterota > Syntrophobacteria > Syntrophobacterales > DSM-9756 > CG2-30-61-12. The sequence goes on along the minus strand of MNZR01000098.1, from coordinate 8,225 downwards.
CCTGGCCGGGGTGCTGGGGATTGATCCGGAAGCGCTCGAACGGGTCCTGGATCGGCATTTTCAGAACAAGGGTCCGGAACTGATCGAGGCGAACCGGCGGGCCGCCCGCCTGGGTCATGAACGGGCCGCGTCGGCCTGTCGGCTGGCCGACGCCTGCCCCTGGTCGTTTCCGGCCCGCGACCAGCGTTATTATCTGACGGCGGGCACCGAAGCCATTCCAATCGGCGCGGTCCGGGCCGGGTGCCGCTTCATCGCGGCCTATCCCATGAGTCCGGCCACCGGGGTGATCAAGTACTTAGCCAAGCACGGAGAGCAGTTGGGCATCTTCGTGGACCAGGCGGAGGATGAAATCGCCGCCTGCAACATGGCCATCGGCGCAAGCTTTGCCGGCTCCCGGGCGATGACCTGCACCTCCGGCGGCGGCTTCGCGCTCATGGTGGAAGCCATCAGCCTGGCCGGCATGACCGAAACCCCGCTGGTGGTTTTGCTGGCTCAGCGTCCGGGCCCGGCCACCGGACTGCCGACCCGGACCGCCCAGGGTGATCTGTTGTTCGCCGTGCATGCGGGTCACGGTGAATTTCCCAAGGCGGTGCTCGCCCCATCGGGTCCCAAGGAAGCCCTACACGCCATGGTCCGAGCTTTCAATCTGGCCGATCGGTTCCAGGTTCCGGTGATCGTGCTGAGCGATCAGTTCCTGTCCGATGCCCGTTTTTCCGTGACCGATTTTGAATTGGATAAGGCGGTGCCGGAATCCTTTCCGGCCGATCCCGCCGCTGTTTCCCGCTACCAGCGCTACGCCCTGACCCCCGACGGCATCTCGCCGCGCCTTTACCCCGGGCAGAGCGAGCATCTGGTGGCCGCCGACAGCGATGAACACGACCCGGACGGCCACATCACCGAAGACCTGGCGGTCATGGTGCCGGCCATGGTGGCCAAGCGCCGGCGCAAAGGCGAGGCACTGCAAAGGGCGATGCGCGCTCCGGAAGCCTACCGGAGCGAAGACGCCGACGAGCTGTTCCTGAGCTGGGGATCGACCCGTGGGGCGGTGCGGGAAGCGGTGGACGGGCTGCGAGCGGAAGGCCGCCGGCTGGGGATGATCCATTTCAGCGAACTATGGCCGCTGCCGGAGTTCGACTGGCCGACCGGCAAACGCTTGTGGAACGTCGAAAACAATGCCGGCGGGCAACTCTCCAGCCTGCTGGCCCGGCGCTATCGGCTGAGCGTTCACGGCAGCATTCTCGCGGGCGATGGACTGCCGCTCACCGCCCGAACCATCAGGAGGATCTATAATGAGCAGAACTGATCGCTTTCACTCGGACGCGGAAGTCCAGTGGTGCCCCGGCTGCCCCAACTTCGGGATCCTCACCGCGCTGAAAAAAGCCCTAAGCGAGCTGAACCAATCGCCCCGGGATCTGTGTCTGGTTTCCGGCATCGGCCAGGCCGCCAAACTGCCGCATTATCTCGCCTGCAATTTTTTCAACGGTCTCCACGGCCGCGCCATTCCGACGGCCCTGGGAATCCAGGCGGCCAATCCCCAGCTCACCACCATCGTCACTACCGGTGAAGGCGACTGTTACGGCGAAGGCGGCAACCACCTGCTGCACGCCCTGCGGCGTAACCCTGACCTGACCGTGCTGGTCCACAACAACGAAATCTACGCTCTGACCAAGGGCCAGGCTTCACCCACCACGCCCGTCGGCGAAGTCCGCGGCCTGCATCCCCAGGGGCTGGATCTGACCCCGCTCAACTTCCCGGCGATCGCGGTACTGCACGATGCCGCCCTGGTCGCCCGCGGCTTCGCCGCCGACCCGGAACAGCTCAAAACCCTGTTGGTGGAAGCCATCACCACCCCCGGGCTGGCCCTGGTGGAAGTGATCCAGCCCTGCATCAGTTGGAACCCGCACCCGATCGCCTGGTACCGGGAACGGATCCGACCCGTTCCCGCCGATCACGACCCGGCGGACAAGGTTGCGGCGTTGCGACTCCTGGATTCACCGGAAGGCCGCTACACCGTCGGCCTGCTCTACCGGGGTCGACCGCGTCCCACCTACGGCGACCGGTTCCGCAGCGCGCACGGCCGGCACCCCCTGGCCGAACTGGCGCCGCCCCCCACCGCGGTCGTTGACCAACTGCTGGATGCTTTCAAGCGCAGTTGATCTGGGTTTTGGCTTGATCTAGGCTTCCACCGAGATCCGGAGGCGATTCAAATCGATTGGCAAAGCGACAGCCGATACCGATACCGATACCGATACCGATACCGATAGGTCGAGTGTGATATCCTGATTCCCGAGTCAAGCAACGAACCGGGGGGATTATGGGAAGGCAATCAAGCATCGAGAAATTTCGCTTCGGCATCCTACCCAAGATGATTGTTTCCTTCCTCCTCGTTTCCATCCTTCCCCTGGCTATCCTGGGATACATCGCCGGCAAGAATCTGGAGGAAGTGGGACTCGATGCCCTGAACAGCGCTGAAAAGATGGGCCGGGGAAGCCTGCTGGCAGCAGAGAATCTGGGCGCCATGGCGATCAAGGACAGTGTGAACGCTCTGGATGAAAAATCAACCGAAGCGATCGAACTCAGAACGGTCGAATTGGCGCAACGCATCGCTGATTTCTTGTACGAGCGGGATCAGGACATCCTCTTTTTGGCCTCCGTTCGCCGTGACCCCACCCGTTATCTCCAGATCTATCAAAACGCCCGAAGAGATGTCATCCTTCCGGTCCCGAGCGCGGGACCGGAAACCCCGAGCCCGCGGACGGAACCGGTTATCGGTTGGCAGAACCCCGACAACAAGACCTCGTGGCGGCACCATCCGCCCGACCGATTCAACCGGGTATCGAAACCGCTCTATCGCGAGATCACCTTCGTCGACCTGGCCGGCCAGGAACAGATCAAAATCGTTGACGGCCAGGTATCAAGGGATCTGAGGAAGGTCAGCGACCAGGCCAATACCACCTGCAAAGCGGAGGATTACTTCACCCGGTTGGTTGCTCTCGAGCGGGGTGAGATCTACGTGTCCCGAGTGATCGGCCCTTATGTCCCGGGATGGCTCACCAAGACCGAGGAAGGAATCAAGGTCAAGCCGGAATCCGCCTATGCCGGTAAAGAGAACCCTGATGGTCGCAGATTCGAGGGCATCATCAGGTGGGCCACTCCGGTCTTCGCAGGCAACGGTGAGAAGCTTGGATATGTCACTTTGGCCCTGGATCACACCCATGTCATGGAATTCACCGACCACGTGATTCCCACGGAAGACAGGTTCGCAGAGCATTCCGACGGGGGCTCCGGCAATTACGCATTCCTTTGGGATGATCAGGATAAGTGTATCTCTCACGCCCGTGATTTTTTCATTTACGGCTACGATCCCGAAACCGGCAGGCCGGTGCCAGGATGGCTCAGCCAGGAAATCTACGATGCCTTCAAAGCCGGCGGTTTGTCCCTCGAGGAGTTCGAGCAGCAACTGCCCTCTTATGAAAATTTTCGAATGGAGAAAAACGGTTCCAGCGAGCAAATGGAAGCCGGCCGGGTCCCTCTGGATTGCCGGGTGCTCGATATGGCGCCGCAATGCCAGGGCTGGCACACCGGCACTGAAGACGGGGGCTCCGGCTCCTTTCTCATTTTCTGGAGCGGCCTCTGGAAACTCACCACGTACGCCACGGTGCCCTACTACACCGGCAGGTACGGAGCATCCAAGCGCGGTTTCGGCTATGTGACCATTGGCGCCAACGTCGACGATTTTCACCAGGCCGCCAATGTCACCAAAACTTATATCGAAAAAGGCATCTCCGAGCAGAGCACCCACATTCAGGAAGCCGTCGATAAAGCGAAGCAAGCCATTGAACAAAGCGCCCGCAAGAACCGGGGCCTGATGTCGATCATCACGTTGTTTGCCGCGGTTCTGATCATCGGGGCCTCAATTGCCATCAGTTACACCATCACTGGCCCCCTCAGGCGCCTGACCGACGTTGCCCTGGCCATGAGCCGCGGCGACCTGGACCAGCACATCGAAGTGGCCTCCCGGGATGAAACCGGTCGCCTTGCGAATGCGTTCAACCAGATGGCCTCGGCGGTGGTGGAGGTGGATCGGATGAAGTCCGAGTTCGTCACCATCGCCTCCCACGAACTCAGGACCCCAATTCATTCGATGCTGTTGGGGGTGTCCGGAATGCTGGGAGGCTATGCCGGGGCGATCAGCGATGAAGTGCGAGAGGACTTGCTGGTTGTGGAGGATGGCATCGAACGGCTCAGACGACTGGTGGACAATCTCCTGGATCTTTCCAGAATTGAGTCCCGCAAAATGGAGCTCTACCTATCCGATTTATCGGTGAAGGAGATCATCGATACGGCATTGACCGAACTGAGCGATCTCACTATGCTGCATCGTCACCAGGTGGTGGCGGAGATCGGCCCTGAAATCCCGATGGTTAGAGGCGACCGGGATCGTCTGGTCCAGGTTTTCGTGAACCTGCTCAGCAATTCCATCAAATACACCCCGGAGCAAGGCCGGATCATGGTGCGCGCGCAACTGGAAGACGGCAAGGTTGTTCTGATGGTGGCCGACAACGGTTATGGGATTCCCGCCTGGGCCCAAGAAAAAATCTTTGAACGGTTTTTTCAGGCCGACCAGATCATGTCCCAGAAGGTTGGAGGCAGTGGGCTTGGCCTGACGATCAGCAAATGGATCGTTGAACAACATGAAGGCAGTATTACGTGCGAAAGCCCTATTTCCAAAGGGAGATTTCCCAATCTCCCTCTTGGAGGCGAACGCAAGGGCACGGTGTTCCTCGTTGAGCTTCCATTGAGTCCTGCAATCTAGTGGAGTTGATTTCATGACCATGAGCCGGATCCTGGTGGTGGACGATGAGAAGACAATTTCTTCTTATTTGCAGCGCAAGCTGGGCAAGCTTGGATATACGGTGGTCACGGCGGAAGACGGGGAACAAGCGCTGGAGTTGGCATTCGCGCACCTCCCGGATATCGTTTTGCTGGATGTCAAACTGCCCAAACTCGACGGCTACGAGGTCTGCAAGCGTCTGAGAGCGGATCCGAGCACCGCCGGCAGCGTTGTCCTCATGCTGTCCGCCAAAGCGCAGCAGGCTGAGATTCAGCGAGGTCTCGAGGCGGGCGCCGACAAATATCTCTGTAAGCCCATGAGCTTCCCGGACATATTGAAGCAAATTCAGGCCTTCGAGCGGTCGAAGGCGACCGGAGAAGAAAGTCGGGAAGATTCTCAACACGACTAACAAGCGGACCCAAGTACAATGGAAAAGCATCTCCGCGAACATCCCGCCGACGATGAGCTCGAAAGACGCCGACTTCAGGAGTATCTGTTCGGCCTGGAAGAAGTACAGGAAGAGGCCGAACAGCTCGTCATCGAGCATGAAAAACTAAGGCATTCCACGGAACTGCTCATTGCCCTGCTGCGCGGCACGATCCATGGGATTTGTCTGATCAGAGACGGCCGGTTCGTATGGGGCAACAAGGCCATGGGCGACGTTCTGGGCTGGAACCAGGACGAACTGGTGGGGCAACGCATCGACATCCTTTTCGGACGGGAAGAAGAGGTCCGAAAGACGCAGGATTATATACAGGGCCGGTTGGACGACACCGGCTTGTTCGTTTTTGAGCATGAATTCATCCACAAAGAGGGCCATCGCGTGCCCTGCCTTGCGACCGGAAAAGCGCTCGATATCCTCGATCCGTCCAAGGGCTATGTGTTCTCGTTCACTGACATCACCTCCCGCAAACAGGCCGAGGAAGCACTGCAGAGGATCAATGACCAACTGGAGCAACGGGTCGAGGAGCGGACGGCCGAACTCATCGAAGCCAACAACAAGCTGGTGCGGGAGATCGAGGTTCGTAAAGGCATCGAAGCGCAACTCCGCCGGGGCGAGGAAGCCCTACGCCGGCATAACCTCTATCTGGCGACCCTCCATGAGACCACCCTGGGTCTGATGCGTCGTTTGGATCCAAGCGATTTGCTGCAAACCATCGTCTCCCGAGCAGCCGCTCTGGTCGGGACCCCCGACGGCTTCGTCTACCTGTATCAGCCCGAGACTGAACTGCTCGAACTGAAAGTGGGCCTGGGACTCTGCGGTGACCAGGTGGGATATCGCATCAGACCTGGAGAGGGCATTGCCGGCAAGGCCTGGCGGGAAGCTCGGGCGATGGTCGTCAACAACTATCAGGCGTGGAACGGGCGGTCCATGGATGGCAGATGGGATTCGGTGGCAGCCGTGGCCGCCATACCGCTAACGATCCAATCGAGGGTCACGGGCGTTATCGGCTTGATGCATACCCAAGACGGCAGAGAATTTGGCGAGGAGGAAATCGATGTCCTCGGCCGCTTTGGAGAACTGGCCTCGGTGGCTCTGGATAACGCCGGGCTTTATCTCTCCTTGCAGCAGGAACTGGAGGAGCGAGTTCAGACCGAACAAGCCTTGAAACAGAGTGAAGACAAATATCGCTCGGTCATCAACCAGAGCGGAGATTGCGTCTTCCTGGTCGATCCGGCCAGCAAATGCGTGATCGAGGCCAACCCCGCCTTCCAGCACCTGCTCGGCTACGCGGAGCACGAGGTTTTCGGGCTTCATGTGTATGATCTGGCCGCCCATGACCGAGAGGATATCGATGCCAAGATGCGGCAGTCGGTGGAAGAGCGCAGGCATTTTATCGGCGAGCGGCAATACCGGAAGACGGACGGCACCCTGGTCGATGTCGAGGTCAGTGCCAATCTGATCTCTTACGGAGGCAAGGAGATACTCTGTGTGGTCTCCCGCGACATCACGGCGCGCAAGAAGGCCGAGAAGGAACTCCTGAAGGCCCAGAAGCTGGAATCGCTTGGTCTGCTAGCCGGCGGCATCGCTCATGATTTCAACAATATTCTCACCGGGATCTTGGGCAACATTTCCCTGGCCAAACTGCATGCCAAAGACGACACGACCCTGATCAAACGGCTCGCTGACGCGGAAAAAGCCACCATGAGAGCCAAAGACCTCACCTATCAATTGCTCACCTTTGCCAAGGGGGGCGCTCCCATCAAGGAGACCGCTTCCATCGAGGACATCGTCAGGGACACTTGCGGGTTCGCGCTCAGGGGCTCGAATGTGGGATATGATTTTCGTCCCGCCCAAGATCTCTGGCCCGTGGAGATCGATAGGGGACAGATCAGCCAGGTCGTCGGCAACCTGGTGGTGAATGCCAAACAGGCCATGCCGGAAGGAGGAACGATTGAAATCACCTCGGCCAACGTGGTTTTGAACGAAGGCCGGGTGGCCACGCTGCCGGCCGGAAAATACGTTCTGATTTCCGTCCAGGATCATGGAATCGGTATTCCCCAACGGCATCTGGCGCGGATCTTCGACCCCTACTTCACCACCAAGCAGGGCGGCAGCGGTCTGGGACTCGCCACTTCCTATTCCATCATTGAAAAACATGATGGCCATATCGACGTCAAATCCGAGCCGGGAAGCGGCACGATCTTCCAGGTCTATCTGCCGGCAAGTGACGGCGCCGCGCCGCCGGCGCCGAAGATTGAAACTCGACCCATTCCAGGCAAGGGCAGGATCCTGGTCATGGATGACGAAGAGATGATCAGGGAAGTGGCAAAGGAAATGCTGATCTTACTTGGCTACCAGGTGGAAGTCGCCGAAAACGGCGCCCAGGCGGTTCATCTTTATGAGCAAGCTCTTGACTCCGGTCGGAGGTTCGACGCCGTTCTGATGGACCTGACCGTTCCGGGAGGGATGGGGGGCAAGGAAGCGATCAGAAAGCTGCTCGAGCTGGATCCGAAGGTCAATGCCATTGTCTCCAGCGGCTATTCCAACGACCGGGTCATGGCCGACTACCGCGGCTACGGCTTCCAAGGCGTGGTGACCAAACCCTATAAAATCCAGGAACTCAGCGAAGTATTGCAGGAGGTGATTTCTTCCTAGCACTTCAGCGGCGATCTTCGCGGACCCATCGGGAAAGGGTCTGCGGCATCGCGGGTTGAAGTGGGGACATCGCCGCGCCGTAGGTCGGGTTGCGACCAGGGGGAGCTACCCGACACCACGGTCCGGCAACGCCTCCAATCCGCGCCCCGACACCGGATCGTCAAGGAGTGTTGCACACACCTTGACCTTGTGGCGACGCCGCCCGGTTGGTCATTTCGCGGCCTGGTTGGTAGTGGCGCCGTCAGGCGTTGACGGCGCATCCGAAAGCACGGTCGCTGGGCTTCCGCTAAG
>MNZR01000125.1 GCA_001873705.1 Syntrophobacteraceae bacterium CG2_30_61_12 | reverse complement strand
CAGCCCAGCTGCCCCCCTACCCAGTCCCAAGTCCCAAGCCCCAACTCACGACTCACGCCCGGTTGCACTCTGATCAGCGGAGGTTGACCCAGAGCAGCCGGGCCGTTTCCGTTGTCGGGTTGTCCCACTGCGAAGGGGGTTCGGCGTTGATGTAGAGAACGGTTCCCGGAAGCAGGGTGTGGCGGGTGGTTTTGATGAGGGTGTGGAGTTCGCCGGTCAAGAGATAACCGAATTCCTCACCCTTATGCCGAAAAAAGTGGCTCGGCAGCTTTTGCCCGGGTGCAATGTCGATCAGGTAAAGCTCGGAACCCAGTTGCGGATCCAGAGGCGAAAGCCGGATGCCGCTAATGGAGCCCTTGGGCAGATCGGGAAAGCTCACCGCCACTCCCTGGTCGTCGCTCAAGAGCAGGCCGCTTCTTTCATCTCCCGGCTTCTGGAAAAAGCTCCCCACCTCCACGCCGAGCACTTCCGCGATCTTGAACAGCGCCGGCAGCGACGGATAGATCTGGTTGTTTTCCATCTGGGAAATGGAACTGGGAGTGACCCCCACCCGGTGCGCCAGTTGTTTTTGCGACAAACCCTGGCGGCTCCTCATGAGTTTTAGCTGAAGCCCCAGATCGAGCCAGCCGCTGCCGCGTTTTTCGCCTTCGAAGGCCACTGCCAGGCCCTCGTTCCAGTAGGTGTGCGGGGTGTTGAGAGAATCGGAGCCGCGCTTTTCAGCCTTGACGATGGTGAGCGAGGATTTGCCGCGCTTGATGCCCAGTTCGATCACCACCTGGGCGATCTGATTGATATTGGCTTTCAACCGGTTGGAATGGGCGCCCCGGGCGATCACCCAATAGGCGATGGTTTCCAGTTCGTAAAGACGCGGGCAGGCATGGGTGTAGACCTTCTGAACCTGGTCCTCGCCACCCCACAGATCCACCATGCCGGTGAGGCTCTCAAAGATGAAGCGCACATCGCCCTTCATGGTTTTGTGCGGGTTGTAGACCGCATCCATGACCTGATCGGGTCGGCGCGGGTCGTTCACCCGAATCACCTGATACGGCCACTGGGCCCCATCCTTTTCATAAAACTTGCTGAAGATCTGGGAGCCGTCACCCTTGCCGTGAGTGAAACAATCGAGGATGGTCAGGCTCTGGCTCTCCGCCAGGGGACCCAAGAGATCCAGCAGGTTCTTGGGCGAACGATCGAAGCTCACGTAAATCAGGGATTTGCCCTGCTGTTCAGACGCCTCGATGAGCTTCAGGCCGAACAGGGCAGCCTGGCTTCCGGAATCGTCATACCAGATCACATTGTCGCCCAGGAACAGGCCGCCCAGGAACTGATCCAGGCGCGGGACACCGGACGAGACCGGGGTTATTTTCGGAGTCATTGTCAGGCCCTATGCAACCGTGACCGTTTCGGAGGCGGCAATGCCATACTCGTGAAGGCTCAAAAACTTCATTTGCGCGCGGAGACGCAGAGACGCGGAGGTTGATTGCAGGGGTCTTCCCTGCGCTCTCCGCGCCTCCGCGCGAATCCAAAACGTAACTTCTCAAGCTAAACAGGTCTACTTCCCTCGGTTCCCCGCGCTGACGCGCTGATCGTGTGCCCGCCTGGGCGGGAAGCCGGGCCCAGGCGATTGGTGAGATCGTCTCGCGGTGAAATGCTTGCGGGCGTTGCGTCGCCCTACCAGGCTTTTTCGGTTATGATCTTGCGGATTTTTTCCTCGGTCTGCTTCTCCACCAAAATCATCTTCTTGGTCTGGGCCTTCTTGATCTTTTCCGTGAGTTCCTCCAGATCGGCCGGCTTTTCCAGAAAATCCGTGGCCCCCAGCTTCATGGCCTCGATGCCCTTGTCCAAGGTGGCATGGCCGGTGAGAAGAATCACCTGCATCTCGGGGCGTTTCGCCTTGATCGCCTGTAAGGCCTGGAGACCGTCCATTCCCGGCATCTTGAGGTCCAGGATGATCACATCGAAGGCGTGGGCTTCCGCTTTCGCGATCGCCTCATCCGCCGAAGTGCTGGTGTCCACCTCCATGCCCCGGGTGCGCATGCGCTCCGCCAGGGTTTCCACGAATTCCACTTCATCGTCCACCAACAGGACTCGCTCATTCATGGTTTTCCTCCTTCGTGGGATGGCAGTCAAACTCAGCTGACGGATGGGCCGCGACCGGCCCCGGTCGAACCGTTCGGAGCCGGCCGCCGGCTCGTCGCAACAAGCACGGGCAATCACGACTGTTGATCCGGCACCAGCAGGGTCATGGCCCCATTTCCCGTCTGTACCACGGTTTGCAAACGGCCCTGCACGGCATCCAGCAGTTCCGCCGGATAGTCCGGATCAGCTCGGTCCGTTGCCGCGGCCAGGCCGCCGAGGACAACCTCGACCCCCGGCCCGGAAGGTTTGGCGCTTAAGGTGATGCGTTTGTTTTCATCGCCGTGCTCGAGGGCGAATTCCAGGCAGGTCCAGAGCGCCAGTTCCAGGGAAAAGGGGCTGGTGCGGACCGTGAGAGCCGTTTCCGGCGGGGCCGTCGCCAGCACCATTCCTTTCATGGAAGCCAGGCGCTGGCCGAGGTCCGTGATCAGAAGAAGCAGTTCGCCCACTTCCACCAGCTTCACCGGTTCGTCCACGCTGTGAGCGAACCGATTCATGTTTTTCACGATCGCATCGGCCCGTACGGTCTGCCGGCCTACCCGGTCCGCCAGTTTGGCGAATTTTTCCGGGTCCAGCGGCAGGCCTTTCCGATGCATGGCCAGAAGATCTTCCATGAGGCCGGCGCTTTCCCGAATGACCGCCAGGACGTTCTTGATTTCGTGGGAAACGGAGGCCGAAATCTTGCCGAAAAACCGCAAGCCGCCGATTGCCGCCGGATCTTTCTCAGCCGTCATGGGTGGTTTCCTTCCTCAGCCGACAACTGGCGGATCTTCTCCGTGAGCACCTCGATATTGACCGGTTTCACCAAGTAAAACCCCGCTCCGGCCTCGTCCACCCCGGCCTCGAAATCTTCCAGGGAACCGTGGCCGGTCATGAAGATGAAGCGCAGCTTGGGCTGCAGCCGCTCCATCTCCTTTTTCAATTCCAGGCCGCCCATCTTCGGGATTTTAACATCGAGAACGGCCACATCGTAAGGGTTATCACGTACCGCCGCCAGAGCATCCAGCGGCGCGGCAAACCAGTCCACCTGAAAACCCCTGAGGGTCAGGCGCTCGGCCAGGGTGGAAACCAGCTCGATTTCATCATCCACCAACAGAACACGCATTATCGCTCCCTTTCTCGGGTTTACGCACCAGCGGCAGAGTCACGGTGAAAGTGGTTCCCTGGCCCAGTTCACTTTCCACCTGGACCTCTCCACCCAGGTCCTTGATCAGCCCATAGGTGATGGAAAGACCCAGACCGGTCCCGCCTCGGGTCGTTTTGGTGGAAAAAAAGGGTTCGAAAATTCTTTTCCGATCCGCTTCCGGGATGCCGCAGCCGTCATCCACCACCGCCACGGCCAGGTATTCATCCAGCTTGCGCACCTTAACGGTGATATGGCCCCCGTCGCTAACCGCGGCAAAGGCGTTGTTCAACAAGTTGATCAGCACCTGTTGAATCTTGCCGAGATCACTCTCGATGCCGGGAAGATTATCGGGAACATCGACGCTCACCTCGATCGCCCGATAGCTCGCTTCCTTGCCGAGCAGCCCCAGGACCTCATGGATCACGTCTTTGATCTCGATCCGCTGAATGCTCGGTGGGCCGCCCATGTGCCGGGCAAAGCCCAACAACCGGCGGGTGATGGCGCCGCAGCGTTCCACCGATTTGATGATGGAGTCCAGCAGACCGAGCAGCTTCTCATCAGCGGCGTAGCTCTCCTTCAATAGAAAGAGATCTTTGATCAGTCCAGCTTTTTCGTTGATGACCGCCAGCGGATTGTTGATTTCATGGGCGACTACCGCGGCCAATCGACCGATGGAAGCCATCTTATTCGAATACTCCACCTGGTGCAAGGTGGCGACGCGCTTCTGGTCGGCGTCGTGAATCCGCGAGACCAGAAAGGATGCGCCCCAGAGAATCACTAGCAAAATGGCGACCACGCTGACCGTGAGGAACATGAGGATTTCCAACTGGGTGGCTTTCCAGGGCAGCATGAGTTCGCGTTTGTTTTTGCAGATCATCAGGATGAAAGGCGTATCCTCGATGTAGGCGTAGCCGATGACCGTGGGATTGAGGTCAAGGTCCGCGGTATCGATCACCTCGGAGCGCTCCGAAAACGGTGGCACCGGCAGTGGGACGGGATCGAGTACGGCACCGTAGGTGTGCGAAGCCGTTTGTAAAATGCCCCTGCGGTTGATGATGAAAACATCGCCGTGGCCGGCCACATCGAGGCCGGCAAACAGGTCGTTGAACTTGTCCGTATCGATGGTCGCGCGCAGCACATAGGGCAATCCGGTGGGGCAGTGGCAGCGGATGGCGATGACAAAATGCGGCGTTTGCCGTACCCCGAGGAAAACGTCGCTCACGAAGCTGCCGCGCTCGAGGACTTCCCGGTACCACTGCTCCTGGCTGTAATCGACCCCTTCCAGTTGGTAGGGTCCCGCGTAAGCCTTCTGGATCCCGCGCTCGTCGATAGCCCCCAAATCGGTGAAGCCGCCGAAGGAGTGCTTGAGGTGCTCGAGGATATCGGCCAGGCGCTCGTGGCTCATGATGTCTTCCAGGAGATTGTCGTGGGTGACATAGGACAGGGCTGATTTGCGCTCCTCCAGAAAAAAGGTCACGCTGCGGCGGGTGTTGGAAACCAACCGGGCCGTACGCAACTGGATGTCGGTGTCGATCGCTTCCCGGCTCACCCGGTAGTCGATGGCGGCCATGAAGATCAGGGGAGAAAGCGTGACCGCCAGGGTAAGGAAAACCGTCTGCTTCCAGATCCGGCGGAAATTGAACAGATGCTTGAAGGGGCCGGCCGCCACATCTTCGTAGTCCCAAAATTTCGGTTTGAAGATCGACATCAGCTGCATGCGTTCACCCCACTCCCAGTTTGAAGCCGGCATGGTTCAATTGAGGGTAACACCGGATCCTCATTCCCGCATCCTTGTGGCGGGAATCCATCCACACATCACTATCGCTATCGGTACCGCTATCGCTATCACCATTCCTTCCCGATGATTGCGCGAATGGCGCGGACATCTGGTATACTCGTGAAGGCTTAAAAGCTTCATTTCCGCGCGAATCCAAAACGTAACTTCTCAAGCTAAGCAGGTATACCAAAGACAAGCATTTCCGAACCGTGCCGAATGCCGCGGAGCCGGCAGGGTCCCCGGTCAGGCCCCGTGAGGCCCGGCCGCCGCGGCCTTTTGGCCCTGAATCTTTTCGTTGGCCAGGCGCAGCGTTTCGCTCAACAGTTCGATGTCCACCGGTTTTTGCAAATAGGCGAAGGCTCCCAGGTCCATGCAAACCTTGCGGTCGTCTTCACTGCCGTGGCCGGTCAGAATGATCACCTCGATGTCCGGCCGGCTCCCCTTGACCCGGCGCAGCACCTCGATCCCGTCGATTCCAGGCATCTTGAGATCGAGGATCATGACCTCGGGCTCTTCTTCCTCGATCATGGTCAGGGCCGATTCCCCGTCGTAGGCCACGGCGGAACCCATGTCGCGCATGATCAAGCGTTCCGATAGGGTCTGCACGAATTCCCTTTCGTCGTCCACCAGCAGCACCTTGGACGGCACCTGGAAATCGTAGCGGCGGTAAATATCGGCCTGATAAAAATTTTCTCCCACCTTAACCGCGACGCTGCCGACCCCATCAATGCGAGCCGCGATGGCTTTGAGTTCCTCCTCCAGCCGACTGAGCAGAAGCACGTGCTTGTTGATGGTCAGCAGCACCTGGCCGTTCTCGGCCCGGACCCCCACGCTGTGGCCTTCGCGGGCCAGGGCGACTTCGACCCGCGCCGCCAGGAGGAAGTCCCGCACCGCCTGGCGCGACTTGGCGTTGGGTTGCAGCAAGGGTTTTTCCAGGGTTTCCCGGATCAGGGCGGCGGCCTGTTCGGGCGTGGTTTTGTCCGAGGGCAGTACGATGTCGTAGAGTTCCCCGGCCCAGGGGTCCTTTTGCCCGGTCACCTCGCGCACCCAGACGGCCCGGTCCTGATCCTGGGTGTGGAGCAGATTCAAGGCTTCTTTTTCGCCAAGCCCCTCCTGGCTCCGGGCGGCTTCCAGCCGGCGGCGCGTGTCGGTGATGAGACACACTCGGAGCACGTGGCTGATGCTCGCGGGCACCAGGAGGCTGGTGAAACCGTAAACGAGAAGGCCATCGGCGGCAAGCAGTTCCGCCAGGGCGAGCCGCAGATAGGCGATGGACCGCTCTTTTTCGTGGGTGAACCGGTTAAAAACCGAAACCTTCCCGGTAAACGCCCGAGCGATCTTGCTTTCCTCCAGCTCGGACAGGCGGGCGGCCTGGGCCACCAGTTCCGAGTCCGGAACGAGTCGGTAGCCGGTAGCCGACACCAGCGCGCTGACGATCTGGTCGGCATTGCAAAAAGTTCCGCTGAATGCAGTGATAACGGACATGAACTTCTCCCCTCCTTGCTCAACCTTCAGCCAGACGACAAACCCGGACCAGGGGGCAGACTTCTTCCGCGCCCTCGCGGTGGGTCCGGTCGTAATTGGTGGCAATGGCCTTTTCCATGGTCGGGAAAATGTGGTCTTCCCCGATCTTCTGCAACAGGTGGGTGCGCAGCAGCACCCGCAGCACCGCTTCGTTGACGCCGCTCAGCGACACATCGATGCCCGCGGCCCGGACCCGGTCGATCAACAGCGACAGCGCTTCTTCCCCCGAAGCATCGATGTCGTTGATGCCGTTGGACACGATCACGATGTGTTTCAAGTCCTTACCGTTTTGCATCCGTTCGGTGATCTTGTCTTCGAGATAGCTGGCGTTGGCGAAGAACAGGGGGCCGTCGAAGCGCACCAGCGCCAGGTACCGGCATTCCTTGAGACCGTGGACGTCGGCGCAACGCAGCGATTCATCGTCGGCTCGGGCCAGGGTCACCACCTTCGGGCGCATGCTCTTGTAGAGGAACACCGAAAGCGAAAGCACCACCCCGACCATGATCCCGCGGTCCAGATGCGGCGCGAAACCGAGGGTGCAGAGGAAGGTGATGATGGAAATGAGGCCGTCGTACCACTGGGCGTGCCAGGCGTGAACGAAACCGGCCACATTGAGCAGCCCCACCACCGCCATCATGATGATCGCCGCCAATACCGACTGGGGCAGGTGATAGAGCAGCGGGGTGAAGAACAGCAGCACGATAACCACCGCCAGACTGGTGAACACGCTGGCCAGCCCGGTTACGGCACCGGCCTGGAGATTGACCGCCGAACGGGAAAAGGAACCCGAGGTGGGGTAACTCTGGCCCAGGGCCCCCACCATGTTGGCCAGGCCCTGACCGATCAGTTCCTGGTTCGGATCCAGGCGCTGACCGGTTTTCGCGGCCATCGCCTTGGCGATGGAAATGGCTTCCATGAAGCCCAAGAGCGAAATGATGGCGGCAAAAGGCAGCAGCCGCAGCAGCACATTCGGCTCCAGTTGCGGCAGGGCAAACGCCGGTAGCCCCTTGGGAATGTCACCAATCACCGCGCCTCCGCCCATCATCCGCAAGCCTTCGGGCTTCAGGGGCGAATTGCCGACCCGAAGGTGCCAGATGCGGCCATCGGGCTTCGCTTCCGGCGGGACCTGGTCCTTGCGATAGAACCGCAGCCAGCCTTCCGCTCCCGCCACGCCGCGGAACGCGATGTCGCGCAGCGCTTCCCGGTGGATATGAGCCTCCTCCTTTAAGCGCTCCATCTGCATGGCGATTGCCTCCACCTGGTGTCTCGCATCCAGTTCGGCCAGGGGATCGTGTTTCTTGGCCGCCGCTTCCATGGCTTGATAGGCTTCGGTGCGCTGTTCCGCCAGTGCCGGCACCGCATTGACGGCTTGGTTGAAAGCCGTCACCAACCGCCGCGCTTCCTGGTCCTCGATGGCTCCCAGGGGAGCTTCCAGGTTCTGCTGAAAGCCGATCGCCCAGGACAGCACCGTAGTCACCACCACCGCCACCAGCACATTGGGGATCTTCGGCGAAATCCGCCGCAGCCCGTACATGATCACAAAAGCCAGCAGGCCCATGGCCAGCGTCGGCCAGTGGATGTAGTGGGAGGCCGCCACCACCACCCGGACGATGGTTTCATAATGGTGCTCCGCGCTGTCCACGGTGACCCCGAACATCTTGGAAAGCTGGGAAGAGGCGATGATGATGGCCGCGGCATTGGTGAAACCGTTGACCACCGGGTGGGACAGAAAATTCACCACCAGGCCCAGCCGCAACAGGCCCAACCCAAACTGAAACAGGCCCACCATGAAGGCCAGGAGAATGGCGTAAGCGATGAAGGCAGCACTCCCGGTGGTCGCCAGCGGCGCCAGGGATGCGCTGGTCATGAGCGAAACCACGGCCACCGGACCGGTGGCCAACTGGCGGCTGGAACCGAACAGCGCCGCGATCATCGGCGGCAGGAAGGCGGCGTACAGGCCGTAATAGGCCGGCAGCCCGGCCAGTTGGGCATAGGCCATGGATTGGGGAATAAGCACCAGCGCCACCGTGATGCCGGCTAGAAAATCGATCCGCAGATCACTCAGCCGGTAGCCCCTCAGCCATAAAATGAACGGAAAAATCTTCGCGATCATGACCTGCTCCTGCCCTCCTTCTCTTGTTGTTGAAGCATCCGAACGCTCGATGCGATCAATTCCGCAACCAGTGCCGAGGCGTCATAAAGGCCGTAATTCTTGAACCGGACCAGGCCGTCCACCATGGTGAACAATAGGAGCGCGGCTTTGCGCGCGGGAACGTCGGCAATGGAACCGTCGCTCCGGCCCAGCAGCACGGCCTGTTCAAAAATGTCCACCAGGCAGTTGAAGATGGCTTCCAGGTGAGTCCGACACTCGCCGTTGGTGTCGGCCAACCGGTAGAGATAGTGGCTCTGCAACAGCAGAAACTGGCTGTCCATCTGGCCCGCCAGATAGAGGTAAAAGAGCAGCGCGTCCTGGACCTGGTCCAGCCCCCGTTTCGCCGGGCGCGCCTCGATGTAGCGGTCGAATTCCCGCAGGATGTCGACCTTGATCCCCTCCAGAATCTGCAGCAGCAGGTCTTCCTTGCTCTTGAAGTGGTAAAAGATGGTGCCTTCGGCCACCCCGGTGGTGGTGGCAAGCTCCGCGATGGAGGTGTCTTTGAACCCCTTTTCGGAAAAGAGCCGGGTCGCGGCGTCGAGGATGGCTTCCCTGCGGGTCATGGGCACTCCGTTCAGAAAATGCCGAGTGAGTACTCAGTTGGAATCATGTACCCTATCGCACAAACTCGGTCAAGAAAAAAGATTGGGAAAAGCGAACCGGGGAAAAAAGGCGAACCGCGGAATATCGAATATCGAATGACGAATGTCGAAGGGAAGAAAAGGCGAACCGCGGCGAGCGGGAAGGGGTCCCGCACTTCCGCGGTTCGATATTCGGATGTTATGCTTCAGCCCTGCGGCACGACTTTGTGCTCCATGGCGCCCCGACCGTTTCCACAGCCCAGCGGTTCCCAGGACTCAGTGCCCATTTCAGCCGTAAGGCGTCCACGGCCTAGAGGTCACGCCAGCGGTCTCGGCAGTTCGACCAGTACCTTCACGTCCGTGCGGCGGGGGCGCACGCTCTTGTGGTAAAGCTGCGCTTTGGTGTTGTATTCCGGATGGTAAACCGCGACGTCGGCCGCCTCGAGGGCTTCCTTTATGGCGGGTTCGGAGGCCATGCCGAACATGAGCGCCCCGGTGATGCATTTTTCCACGCACACCGGCTTCTGCCCCTCATAGACCCGCGGGTAACACCAGGAGCACTTGTCGGCTTTGAGCATCTGCCCGACCTGCCGCAGGTACCGGGCCCCATAGGGGCAGGCGTCCACGCAGGCACCGCAGCCGATGCAGCGTTCCTGGGTGATGAGCACGAAGCCGTCCTCGGCGCGGAAGGTGGCCCCGGTCGGGCATTCCTTGATGCATTCGGCGTTTACGCAATGACCGCAGGAGACTCGCAGGTGCTCCATGGAAACGTCCGGAAAGGTCCCGGTTTCCACGGTTTGGATGCGCACCCGGAAGCTCCCCTTTTCGTCCAAACCATAATAACGGCGGCATTCGACGGCGCACGCATTGCACCCGATGCACAGATCCGCATTATAGACCATGACATAACGATCCTTGGCGAGTTCCTTCATGACCCATCTCCTGTTCCCATAGTTGGATGAGACTCAGAGCCAACACCTTGTAGAGGGGCAGCTTGGCGTGCTGCTCCATGGCCGCGGCACAGGGCAGTGTCCAAAGGCCGAAGTGCGAGCGCCAAAAGTCCTGCCACAATTCGGGTACGGCGCCGCGGGCTTGGTTTTCTCCACGGCCGGGCGCGGGGCTGACGGATTGGCACAAAATCTCCAGAAACTCCAACTCCACGGCCAGATGATCCGGAGGTTCCTGGAGCTCCGTTTCGCTCCACAGCACCCCGTGTCGTGCGTAAAAGGCAACCGCCGTATCCGCGGCATCTCCGCGGAAGGTTTCGCGGTTCAGGTAATACGATGCATGGAGCGGCGCGGGCACCCCGCCCCAGCGCGCGACGAACAGTCTGGTGTATTCCACTTGATGGGCTTCCAAGGTGGTTTGCGGGGCTTCCCTCCAGCACCTGAAAAGTTCTTCGAGAAGCGGTTGCGACGATGCCAGCCAATGGGCAAGGGGGTCCGAGCCGGCAATGATGGCTTCCATGTCGGCAGCCGTCTTGGGATACCGCGCCGCCGTCTTGGCCCAGGCACAAAGCTTGGTCAGGTCGGCCGCTCGATCCTTATCCAGGGAACTTAGGCCTTGGTGATCCGCACCGTTGTGTCGCAAATGCCCACTCCTCGGCCGGCTGCGTGCCGTTTCCATGATTTCATCTCCGCAAGGGTTCGGTCGGGAAGGATTTCCCCTTCGTTTTGTCCCCAGCCAATACCTTGGCATCGCCCTTTCGCCCATATCCCGAAGCCGTGCTCGGTCATGATGGTGTCGGGGCGAATGCCCTCGGTGACGGCCACCATGAGCTTGATTTTGCCGACCGGGGATTCCACCCACACCAGGTCCTTGTCCTTGACGCCGAGTTTTTTGGCCACGGACGTATGGATATGGGCCTTGTTTTCGCACTGCAGGTCCTTCAGGATCGGATCGTTGGCGTTTTTCAGCATGCGCATCCAGGGCAGATGGTGGGTGATGATGTAGTAGGGATATTCGGGCGTGGGTTTGGCGACGGGTTCCACCCATTCCGGCATCGGAGCGTGGCCGGCTTTTTCGAGCACGGTGCTGTAAAGTTCGATTTGGTGGCTCGGGGTCTTGAATTTTTCCTTGGGCTTGAACGGTTCGCCACTATCGAAGACCCCGCCGCTCTGACGGAGTTTATCTTTATCCAACCCCA
>MNZR01000186.1:10173-11687 GCA_001873705.1 Syntrophobacteraceae bacterium CG2_30_61_12 | reverse complement strand
CGGGCACGGGTTGATCGCCTTCCCAATCGCCATTTCCCAGGGGTTCCGTATTTGACTCAACTCATCTCCATACTGTCAGTGGAACAGGATGCGTTATGACGACGGCATTTGAACGCACGCCCCCAGGCATGCGGTTGCTGCGATCCGTCTACGATTGCGCGATCATTGGGTTTCCCAGGATCCTGGACGATCGCGGCAATTTGACCTTTATCGAGCAGTTGCGGCATATCCCGTTTCGGATCGCCCGCGCCTACTGGATTTATGACGTGCCCGGGGGCGAGTCGCGGGGCGGGCACGCCTACCGGGAACTGGAGGAATGCGTGGTCGCCCTGTCCGGGAGCTTCGACGTGTTTCTCGATGACGGCACGGCGCAAAAGGTGGTGCATCTCAACCGGGCCTACAACGGCCTCTACATCCCCAAGATGATTTGGCGGCACATGCGCCATTTTTCCACCAACGCGGTGGCCCTGGTGCTCGCTTCGCTGCCTTATTCGGAAGCCGATTATATTCGCGATTACCAGGACTTCAAGAAACGGAACGGGCAATGAAAACAACCCTCGACGACTGCCGGGTCATCGAACTGCCCCGAATCTGGGAACGCCGCGGTAGCCTCACCCCAATCACCGGAGGCGACCAGGTGCCGTTTGAGATACAGCGCGTGTATTACCTCTACGACGTCCCGGGCGGTGAAAACCGGGGCGGTCACGCCCACCGTGCGCTCCAGCAACTGCTCGTGTCGATCATGGGCGCCTTCGACGTGGTGCTGGATGACGGCGGCAACAAGAAAACGGTGCGATTGCAACGCGCCTATTACGGCCTTTTCGTCCCCACCATGATCTGGCGCGAGCTGGTCAATTTCTCTTCCGGCGGCATCTGCCTGGTGTTGGCTTCGGCGCTTTACGACGAGGCGGACTACATCCGTGATTACGACCAGTTTCTGCGCTGTAAGAACGGCGGCGGAGCCGAACCTGGAACATATACCGGTTGAGGAGGAGAGCTTTCATTAGTCGATGCGGGCAGGATGCCCGCGCTCCCGGGAAAGGGCCACCAATGGGTGACGGTTTCCATCCTCAACGAGCATGGCATGAGATGAATGGTCCGGGGGCTTCCAACAAGGGCGTTCCCCGACCGGCCACCAGGGGCCGTTGGCGGCGCCCGGTTTGGTCTTCCGGTCGTCCCTTGCCGGCGCATCAACCATCCAGGAATCCAGCGAGATGATCTATTTGTTCGATAATCGGCTGTTGCTCGAGGCGTTCATCCAAGGCCCATCCGCAAGTCCCGATCCCGGGGAGCTGCTCGAAGGGCTTCGCGAGCGCCGGCTGTTCGCCTTGTCCTCCTCGCAACTCCAGGCGTGTCGGTGCGCGTTGGCCCGGGAGCAGCCCGGTCGTCTCGAGGCCTATCTGGCCCTGGAACGCCGGGTCAGGATCGTGAAAACGCCGGCCTACCTGGATTTCGACCACCCCCTGGCGCGCGAAGACCTGGCCGCCTATCTCCTCGCGTTATCGGCGGAAAGC
>MNZR01000186.1:2334-10166 GCA_001873705.1 Syntrophobacteraceae bacterium CG2_30_61_12 | reverse complement strand
GCCGCGTGCTGACGCGCGACCCGGGGTTTCTGAACCGTTCGGAAACCGCCCTCCATCCGGACGATCTGCCGGCGCACCTGGCCCAGGCCGAGCGCGGCGAGGTCCCCTTTCTCGATCTCCAGGCGCTCACCGCCCGCCGGCTGCCCGCGATCGAACAAGCCCTGGATCGCACCCTGGCCGGCGGCTGGTTCATCCTGGGCAGCGAAGTGCGAGCGTTCGAGGCCGAGTTCGCGGCCTACTGCGGCACCAAGCATTGCATCGGCGTGGCCAACGGTCTCGATGCCCTCGCCCTCATCCTGGAAGCCTACCGGGTGCTGGGGCGCCTGCGGCCGGGCGATCAGGTGATCGTTCCGGCCAACACCTACATCGCCACCATTCTCGCGGTGTCCCGGGCCGGACTCGAGCCGGTCCTGGTGGAACCCGACATCCGCACCTACAACATCGATCCGGAGCGGATCGAGGAAAAGATCGGCTCCAGGACCCGAGCCATCCTGCCGGTGCATCTGTACGGGCGGCTGGCGCCCATGGATGCGATCCTCGACCTGGCGCGGCGCCGTGATCTGCTGGTGATCGAGGACGCCGCCCAGGCGCACGGGGCGGTTGCTCGAGGTCGGCGGGCGGGGTCCCTCGGCAACGCCGCCGGTTTCAGCTTCTACCCGGGGAAAAACCTCGGCGCCCTGGGCGACGGCGGAGCGGTCACCACCGATGACGACGATCTGGCGGAAACCATCGCGGTGCTCCGCAATTACGGTTCCGAACGCAAATATCACAACCGGCTCAAGGGCGTGAACAGCCGCCTCGATGAAGTGCAGGCCGCCATCCTGCGCGTAAAGCTCCGCACCCTGGAGGCCGACAACGCGCGCCGCCGGGAAATCGCCCGCTACTATCTCGAACACATCGACAACGACCAAATCATCCTGCCGGAGGCCGCCGCCGATGGGGCCCACGTCTGGCACCTGTTCGTGATCCGCGCCGCCGAGCGCGACCGGTTGCGGGAATTCCTGGCGGGCCGGGGCATCCAAGCCCTGATCCACTACCCGGTCGCTCCCCATCGGCAGCCGGCCTATGCCGAATGGAACACTCGCGCCTATCCCCTGACCGAACGGATCCACCGCGAGGTGTTGAGCCTCCCCATGGGGCCGCACCTTGCGCCGGCACAGTGGCGCCGGGTGGCGCAAGGGGTCTCGGATTACCGGCCCAACCGAGGCATCCGAGCGGCGACCGAGCGCCGCGATTAGCAGCGTCCCGTAGTGTTCTCCCGTACAGATTTTGGGGTTGCCGGATATCAGTCATTGGCGTATATTGAGATATGATCTTTATCGAAACACCAATCTTCGCGAAAGAAGTTCAAGCTCTATTGCCGGATGATTCCTACCGGAAACCGGAGTAGGCGATACTGGTTCGTCCAGAGGCTGGTAACCTGATTCCGGGAACCGGTGGATTGCGCAAGCTTCGCTGGAATCTTCCACGGGCAGGTAAGAGAGGGAGTCTGCGAATCGTCTACTTCTGGGATACTCCTTCGGATACCATTTACATGCTCCTGGCCTACAACAAGAGCAAACAGGAAGACCTCACCCAAGATCAGCCAAGGGTCTTGAGCGGGCTCATCAAGGAGTGGCTGCAATGAATGAAAAAGACTTCAACAACTTAGTGGAAAGCATCAAGGAAGCCGGGAAAATCAAGGCAGGAGAGCTACCGCCAAGCCGCCGTTTTGAATTCAGTCCTCTAGACATCAAGACCATACGAGATAAGCTGCATAAGTCCCAATCCGAATTCGCCCTCATGATAGGCGTCAGTGTCTCAACTCTTCAGAACTGGGAACAGGGCAGAAGAAAACCTGAAGGACCCGCAAAGGCACTGTTGAAGGTGGCTTCCAAGGACCCCAAAGCTGTCATGGAAGCTCTGAGTTCATAGATAATCCTGCTGATGGCACAGCGAAGACAACAGCATAAAAAATAATCTTTTCATATAGTTCCGGCTGTTAACAAGCCAATGAAGCGGACGAGCAACCAGGCATGGAGTTCATTGCCATTATGAAAGTTGGTTCAGCGTGGTTGCTCGCCGCTTATCGGCAGCGTTGGGCCTCCCGCTCCGAGGCATTTTCGATGGTTGTCATAGCATGAGTGTCATGCTATCGTGCGAGTGTGATCGTGACATTCAAGAACAAGGGTACAGAAGACATCTTCAACGGCAAGAACTCGAAGGCTGCACGCAAAACCTGCCCGGAGCCGTTATGGAAGATTGCTGCCCGAAAGCTCGATCAACTCGACTCAATCGCGCTACTCGATGAACTGCGCATCCCTCCGGGCAATTGGCTCGAAGTGCTCGGAGGAGACCGCGGCGGACAGCACAGTATCCGTATCAACGATCAGTATCGTATCTGCTTCAAGTGGTCTGAGTCCGGTCCCGAGCAAGTGGAGATTATGGATTATCACTAAACACTGAAGAAAGTAAGACCTATGATCCGTATTCCAACAGACCGCCCTCCCACCCATCCTGGTGAAATGCTTCTTGAAGAGTTCCTGATCCCGATGCGGGTTACCCAACGTGCGGTAGCCGATGCTATTCACGTGCCATATCAGCGCATCAATGAGATCATCAATGGTCGCCGCGGAATAACCCCTGTTACAGCCCTTCGACTAGCCAAGTTCCTTGGCATGACACCTGACTTTTGGATGAATATGCAGCTCAGATGGGACCTCTATCACGCACAGCTTTCCGAAAAAGATGAATTGGGCACAATCCGTCGCTACATACCGGCTTCTTCAAGCAAACGAAAGCTCGGAGACCAACAACGCCATGCAGTCGGACACCAAACCACGCGGGGGTAATCTGGCGGCTTTATCCTGAAGTCCCTTGGCCGCGTGGTTTAGTGCCGCTGACGGCGAACGTTAGCCGCGCATCTGAAAAAGGAGGATTTTCGTGCCAGTGATAGCACGGTTCTTTGGGATCGTCATCAAGATGTACTTCAGTCAGCGTGCGGCAATTCCCGGAGCTGAGGTCGAAAAGGCCAACGCCCAAGGCGAGCGTGCAAGTCTTGGGGGCTCGGCTCCAGACCGTCGGTTTTTCAGCGACGGGAAACTGCTGATCGGCGTGCCTTGATCGCCCGATTTTGAGAGTCGCTCGTTGGTAACATTTGTCAATGGAGTTCAAAAGGTTTACGAGTGCTAGAGAATCCTGAACCTTGATCGTTTTCAATGGTTGCGACATGAAGCCTTCTTCAAGGCGGTTACCGTTGATCCTGGCGGGTATGGTGGGTCCTGGAGCGATGAAATGGATTTGAGTGAGTACGAGCTATGGGAGTGTGGTGTTTTGGAGGATGCTATGAGCACAAAAGCAGCAGACCTTCTCGAGCTAAGTGTCGCCGAGCGTATTCAAATAGTCGAAGACATCTGGGACAGCATCGCGGCCGTCCCAGAGGCCGTTGCGCTCAGCAAAGAGCAGAAAAAGGAACTGGATCGTCGGATTGAAGCATATCACCTGAATCCCGACGCTGGGTGTCCTTGGATCGAGGTTAGGGAACGCATTCGCAATCGGTCCAGGTCATGAAGAAACCGGTGATCGTCAGAGCGGAAGCCGAAGCCGATCTTGCCGAGGCATACCAGTGGTATGAGCAACAGGTCCCTGATTTGGGCGGGGCATTTCTCCTGTGCGTGGATGCCGTGATCGCGGCAATCGAAAGGAATCCTCAGATCTATCCGGTTGTGTACAAAGGCATTGTCAGGCGTGCTCTAATGCGTCGTTTCCCTTACGGAATGTTCTTTGTCGAGGGAGAGCAAGGCGTTTCCATCATTGCAGTGGCCCACGCGAAGCGGAAGCCACGAATTTGGCAAGACCGAGTCTAGGAACATGCGAACAGGGAAATCCGCCAACCTGTCACTCCAGCCGACGCCGAAAAGACCCGCGCGGCTGAGTTTCGCGTTGAACGTTGGACTAGGCCGCGAAACGCGGCGGGTACCTGAACCAACGCAGCCGGTGATGCGTCCGGGCCGACCCGGTACGCATATCACACTTCATCTCGCCGAAAAAAAACAGCTCCTGGTGGGTCGGGTTGCGACCAGCGGGAGCTACCCGACACCGGGTTGCGCCAACGCACCGCGATCCGGGGCCTTTCACCGGATCGTCAGGGAATGCCACGCACACCCCGACCTTGTATGTTGACCTTAAGGTTTGGTAAGGGGGGGCTCTCTTGATCCTGACCCATGCGCACCCTAGACCTGAAAATGGTTTTGACCGGATAGAATTAGCTAACGATATTCATAAGATGATTCGTGTCGGTACGCCGACAGCCCCCGGCAGTGGGTGGGATAGCGTGAGCCTGGCGAAAGAAAACCGCGGATGAACGCGGATGAACGCGGATGGAGTGCGGAAGAAGCGCTTATTTTCGCTGAAAAAGACGGATGAGAAAGAAAAACGGTACTTCGCGGATGAGCGTGCAGAAGACCTGGTGAAGGTGCCATCTCCTTCAGGGAGAGGGAAGATTCGCTCTGAAAGCCCCCTCACCCCGACCCTGTCCCCCGAAACGGGGGAGAGGGGGGTTCCCACTCGTTCAATTTCACGTTAGTCCGCGATGACCCAGAAAACCTAAGGGGAAAAGGATGTTCCGCGTTTATCAGCGTCCGATCGGCGTTTATCAGCGTCCCTTTTCATGCTTTCCGACAGGCTGTTTCCAGACCTTGTGAGTTGATCCAAGGGCATTCCCCATGGGGCCGCACCTTGGGGAAGATGCGTGTCGCCGGGTGGTACAGGGGGTCTCCGACTACCGGGTCAACCCAGCCACGCGCCCGGTAACCGGGCGTTCCCCCAGGTCGGGCATGAGCAAGCGAGCCCAGTGGTGAAAAATGACGGCTAGTCCAAGAGGGTCCTACGGTCAGATCCTGAAATCCACCACGCTGGTGGGTGGATCGCAGGTGATCAACATCTTGCTGGGCATTGTCCGCACCAAGTTCATGGCGGTGCTGCTGGGTCCCGAGGGGATCGGTCTGGCCGGCCTCTATCAGGCGGCGACCGGCCTGGTGGGGACCCTGACGGGCCTGGGAGTGGGCAGTAGCGGCGTGCGGCAAATCGCCGAAGCGGCCGGGACCGGCGACGAAACGGCGATCGCTCGAACCATCGTGACCTTGCGCCGGATCGCCCTGATCCTCGGCGTGATCGGCATGCTCGTCACCATCGTTTTATGCCGCCCCCTGTCCCGCGCCACCTTCGGCAACGGGGACCAGGCGCCGGCCATCGCGTTGCTTTCCCTGACCCTTCTGTTCGGCTCCATTTCCGGCGGGCAAACGGCGCTCATCCAGGGCCTGCGCCGGATCCGGGACCTGGCGTCGTTGAGCGTTCTGGGCGCTTTTTTCGGGACCCTCCTCGGCATTCCCATCATTTATCTCTGGGGCCGAAACGGTATCGTGCCCATGCTGATCGCCGTATCCGCCACGGGCATCCTCACTTCCTGGTGGTACGCCCGTAAAATCCCGCTGCGCAGCATCAGCATCGGCTGGCGCGAAACCTTCGCGGAAGGGCGCGGACTGCTGAAGCTGGGCCTGGTGTTCATGGCCTCGAGCCTGATGAGCAGCGCGGTCATGTACTTGATCCGGGTGATCATCGTCCGTGATCTCGGGCTGGACGGCGTCGGGCTCTATCAGGCCGCCAACACCCTTTCCAACCTCTATATCGGTTTCATCCTGGGCGCCATGGGCATGGATTTCTATCCGCGGCTCACGGCCGTGGCCCACGACAATCCAACCTGCAACCGGTTGGTCAACGAACAAACCGAGGTGGGCCTGCTGATCGCGGCGCCCGGCATTGTCGCGACCCTCACCTTCGCCCCGCTGGTGATTCATCTGTTCTATTCGGCCGCCTTTGTTCCCGCCTACGAGGTGTTGCGCTGGCAGATCATCGGCATTTTTCTTCGCGTGATTTCGTGGCCCATGGGCTTCGTGCTGCTGGCCAAGGGCCGGGGGCGGGTGTTCTTCTGGACCGAACTGGCGGCCAACGCCGTGCACCTCGGGCTGGTTCAGGTCGGGGTGGCCCTGCATGGGCTCGAGGGCACCGGCATGGCGTTCTGCGCGCTGTATGTTTTTTACACCGGCATGATGTTCGTGGTGATCGGATACCTTTCCGGCTTTCGCTGGTCCCGCGCCGTGCTGGGTTTGCAGGTTTTGATCGCCCCCTGCGTGGTGGCGGCCTTTCTGCTGCCGAAGCTGTTCGCTCCGCGCCTCGCCATGGCGCTGGGCGGTTCGCTCACCCTGGTCCTGGCCGGCCACTCGCTGCATCGCCTCGGCGCATTGCTCGGGCCCGAGTGGCGCCTCGGTGCCCTGCCGGCCCGCCTGAAGTCCCTTTTCCACCTCGGTAAATCGATATGAAAACAGACTTACCGTAGCCACATTGAGCCAGGAATCCTCATCATCACAACCTCGGAGAAACCAGTGAAGCGCCGGCAAGCGGACCAGGACAGCCCATGGAAGGAAGTCCTTGAGCGTTACTTCGAACAGTTCCTCGCGTTCTTTTTCCCGGCCGCGCATGCTGCCGTCGACTGGGCCAAGGAGCACGTTTTCCTCGATAAGGAACTCCAGAAGGTGGTGCGAGATGCCGCGCTGGGCCGGCGCCTGGTCGATAAGCTGGCGCGGGTGCATACCCTGGAGGGCGCCGAAGCCTGGGTGCTGGTGCACATCGAGGTCCAGGGCGATGCGGACGCCGATTTTGCCAAACGCATCTATGTCTATAATTATCGCATCTTTGCTCGCTGCGACCGGCGAACGGCCAGGCTCGCCGTCCTGACCGACGACCGCCCGCAATGGCGGCCGTCCTTCCACGCTTATGAACCGTGGGGCTGTCGAACAGGCATCGAGTTTCCGATCGTGAAGCTGTTGGATTATGAAAAGGATCGGCAAACCCTGGTGAAATCCTCCAATCCTTTCGCCATTGTGGTCATGGCACAACTCCAATCGCCGGCGACCCGCCACGATCCGAAAGAGCGGTTGCGGAGCAAGCCGGCCCTGGTTGGAATGCTTTACGAGCGGGGTTACTCCAGGCAGGATATCCTGGATCTGTTCCGTTTCATTGACTGGGTGCCGGTGCTTCCCAAAGAGCTTGAGGAAGACTTTACCCATGCGCTGATCAAGTATGAGGAGACGATGAAGATGCCTTATGTAGCAAGCGTCGAACGAGTAGGCCAAAAGCGACGCGAGAAGATAGGTGAGAAGATCACTTGTTGGGGCAAAAACGGCTCGCTCAGCGCTGCCCTTTTGTGGTAGAATTTTTGCAAGAAAGGAGTGATTTTCGTGTCATCGAGAGGTACGCAGGTTCTTAAAGAGGCATTATCGCTTCCTCCTGCTGAGCGGGCAGAAATCGCAGAGCATCTGTTGTCGAGCCTGGATCCGCCATCACAAGAAGGAATAGATGCATTGTGGGGAAAAGAGGCGGAAGATCGCCTGGATGCATTTGACCGGGGCGAGATTAATGCCATTCCTGCTAAAGAAGTCTTCGAGCAGGTGGCTAGGAAGGTTCGATGAACATCCAGTTTCTCGAACCAGCACAAGCGGAGTTAACCGAGGCTGTCAACCACTATAATGCCCAAGCAGAAGGCCTTGGCTTCGAGTTCTCTGATGAGGTCCAAGCAACCATCGACAGGATCATCGAGTACCCTGAAGCCTGGACACTGGTCTCAAAGAGGACAAGGCGCTGCCGCACAAAGCGCTTTCCCTATGGGATCATTTATCAGGTGAGGGGCAATACTCTACTCATCATTGCCGTAATGCATCTACACCGTGAGCCCGAATCCTGGAAAACACGAATTCCCAAGCGACAGCAGTAGCTGATCAACGACAATTAAAATTCCC
>MNZR01000186.1:0-2310 GCA_001873705.1 Syntrophobacteraceae bacterium CG2_30_61_12 | reverse complement strand
TTCGCCAGTTCGCACACACCAATTGAAAAATTAAAATTTGTGGCATTTGGCCTAAATTTTTATGCAAATGATGAATGCTCACGATATTTTCAGTCATAATCGTCCTAGATGGTTAAATTTCAGCCCACAGCCAAGTGGACAATTTTCTCCGATTCCTCCAGGATATCCTCCCGAGAGGAGGAATCAAACCATGATACCCACGGCCATCACGGGAGTACAGACCTGGAAAATCGGATTTGCCCCCATATTGCGGAACTATTTTGAACGCTGCGGCATTGCCCGCATCATCGACGACTACGTGCCCCTGGACCCGAGACGAAAGATCCTCACCCACGGCGAGGCATCGGTCGCCATGATCACCGGCATCCTCTTCCAGGTCATGCAACTCTACCGCCTCGACCGCTTCGCCTTGCAGACTTCCACGCTGCAAACGATCTTTCCCCACATCAAGGCCGAGGAGTACTTCGACGATCGTTTGGCGGACACCCTGGATGCACTCTTCGACGCCGAACTCGGCAACCTGGAGACCCTGATCACGCAGCAGATGATCAAGGCATTCCAGATACGCGCGGAGCTCTGTCATAACGACACCACTTCCGCTTCCGTCTACGGCCGCTACGAACTCGAAACGGATCAAGGGATTCAGCTCACCTTCGGCCACAGCAAGAAGAATCGGCAAGATCTCAAGCAGCTGGTTTGGTCCTTGTCGGTCAGCTCCGACAGCGCTTTTCCTCTCTTTCAATTGGCCTTCGATGGTAACACCGCTGATGTCAACACCTACGTCAAACAGTGGCAGAACTTGATCGATCTGTTGGCCCGGCGAGACTTCCTGTATGTGGCCGACTCCAAACTGGCAAGCAAGGAAAACATGGCCTTCATCCACGACCATGAGGGGTTCTTCCTCGCCCCCTTGCCCATGTACAAGTCCTATAAAACGGCCTTCCTGCAAGCCCTCGATCAGCATCCGGAAGAAACGCTGCTGCCCTACAAGAAGCAGTTGAACCGGGGCTTTGAGGTCCCTCTCCAGATCAAGCACGAGGGCAAGTCCTATCACTTTCGGATGATCGTGCTGTTCGATCAGGGCCTCTTTGCCAGGAAAAAACGGACCCTGGAGACCTCCGTGACGAAGACCCGAAAGGCGTTCACGGACCTGAGCTCGAAACTCAACCGGCGCAACCTCAAATCCGCTCAAGCGATCAAGCAGGCCTGCGACGACATCCTCAAGGAATGCAACAGCACCGAACTGTTCGACTACACGATCCGAAACAATCCGATCGAGGTCCACAAAAATGCCCGAAGAGGACGTCCCAAATCCGGGGGCGTCGCCGACAAAGTAACCAGCACCCGCGACGTGTTCAGCGTCGCATTGCGGTTCCTACCGGAGGCCTTCGAGCAAGCGCTCGATCAGGCCGGCTATTACCCGCTGGTCACCAATAAGCCCGCCGAAGATTTCAGCCTCCACGATGTCATGTTGGCGCACAAGGGCCAGTACAAATGCGAACACACCAACCGCAGGGCAAAAAGCGGATACCAGCTGGAACCGATCTACATCCATACCCCCAAGCGTATCGAGGCCTTCCTGTTCCTGTTCAAGATCGCCCTCCAGCTGGTCGTGATCCTCGAGCGCACCGCGCGCAAAAACATCCAAGCCAGGGACCGCGGCCTTGATGGGTTCATGCCCAACAGAAAGGACGTTCGAAATCCTCGCGCCGAAAACCTCCTGCTCGAATTCCAGGATGTGGTCATGGGCGAGTTCACGCTACCCGACGGTAGCACCCACGGCTTCGTCTCGGAGTTGACCGCAACCCAACGTGACATCCTCGCCCTGCTGGAAGTACCTCCTAGCAGCTTTTCTTACGCGGCCTTAATGGACAGCAGCTGACAACCCCATCGCGGACGAGGCGGCGGAAGGCAGTTGGCAAGAGGGAGCACGAAAAAGAAAAATGTTCGTCAGCAACAAGCGAAATGTAAGTTCCATCTTCAGTCGACCAATTTGTTCAAACAACTCAGTCTGTTGCGATACCAACTCTCGCTCCTGACGACCATTGCCACCGCGGAAGAGCTTCGGCCCTTCGTCTACCAGCTGTCGCTTCCACTGGCTAACCTGATTCGGGTGTACACCATGCTCACCGGCAATTTGGTTGATCGTCTTACCCTCTTTCGCCGCCTCCAATGCCAATTGAAACTTGAAAGCACTGCTGTACCGTTTCCTCGTCTCGCTCATCTACTACCTCCACATGCTTGCTGTTGGTCCGCCAATCCACCTTAGCACGTGGTCCAGTTTTTGGGGGTCATTATAACTATCTCCTG
>MNZR01000351.1:3964-11855 GCA_001873705.1 Syntrophobacteraceae bacterium CG2_30_61_12 | reverse complement strand
GGAGAGGCCAAGGAGGCCAAGCCAAGATCGTCAGGTAGCTCCCGTTGGTCGCAACCTGACCTACGGTTGGGAGACGCTGTGCCACTGCCGCGTAACTGGTCTGATTTGGGTGTGGACCTTTTAGAACAACTCCATAGAGAAGGCGCGGACTATTGTGCCGCGCTGGTTTTCGTTTCCTGTTTGAATCGTTGTTTCAAAAGACCCGCACCCATCAGTGATTCGGGGCGAATGATTGCGTGGGTTTGTCTTCGGTGCGGGGGGAGTCGGGTCTTTAATCGTCGTCGGCGTTGGCGTCCCACCAATCTTCACAGGCTTCTTCCAGGGCCTCGCGCAGTTCCGGATCCACCCGGTCGCGGATTTCCCAGGCGATTTCCGCCCACTGATTCATGATCGCGGCGGAAACTTCATCGTTTCCGGCTTCATCCTGTTGATCGGCCAGATCGAGCAGCGCCATCAGACCCTGCCGGGCGGATACAAAGCCGCCGCTGGCAGCCATGGTGCGGCCGTTGCGAAACACTTCCCACCGCAGTTGACCGGCTGCGTCCAGCCAGTCCCAGGTTACGGTAATGTTTGGCTTCATGAATCACTCGATGGGGCGGGTCACTTCTTGTCTTTCAGCAGGGCTTCGAGGCCGGCGAAGGCCTTGTAGGTGGTGGTGGGCTTTGCCGAACGCTCGGTTGGACCGCGTTCCCCGGCGTGCCAGTCTTCATCCAGATACTTGGAATGCTCGTGGTCGTGGCAGTAAAGGCACAAGAGTTCCCAGTTGCTGCCGTCGGGTGGATTGTTGTCGTGGTCGTGGTCCTTGTGATGGACGGTGAGTTCGCGCAGCTTCTTGCCGCTGAATTCGCGGCCGCAGCGGGCGCATACCTTGGGGAACAGCTTGAAGGCCTGTTCGCGGTAGGTCTTTTCCCGCTGCTGCCGATAGCGTCTCGCTTCCGCGATCGCTTCATCGAGCCGACCCGGGGTTTGATCCTTTTCCGCCGTTGCCATGGGGGAACCTCCAATAGGTGCCGGGAGAAAAACGGGTTGAGCAGTCGCGAGCCCGGCCCGTTCACGCTTCGTCGTGCCGGGCGCGGATGCGCCAGCGGGTGCCCTGGGGCGAATCTTCCAGGATCACGCCTTGCGCCAGCAGTTCCTCGCGAATCCGATCGGATTCTGCGAAGTCCTTACGCTCCCGGGCTTCCCGGCGGCGCTCGATGGCCGCTTCCACCGCGGCTTCGCTGATGCCGGTCTGGTGGACTCGCAGCCGCCTCAGTTCCAGCGCGAATTGTTCCGGCCGGCGCTTCAGCAGACCCAGGACCCCGGCGTGCTCAACCAGGGCGGCGCCGGCTTGGGCGGCCAGGTGGGCGGCCGCCCCCTTGAGCTTCTTCTGGCCGAAGCGGTCCAGAAAGCGCTGCAAGGTGCGCTGCAATTCAAACAGATGGCCGATCGCCTGAGCGGTGTTGAAATCGTTGTCCATGGCGGCGGTGAAAAGTTCCGCCAGGTGCCCGGTGCGTTCGAACAATTCGCCGTCCTGAGCGGTGAGGGCCGAATCGGCAAAGGCCTGGTTGGGATCGGCTGTGGCCCGCGTGGCCACCGTTGCCAGGGTGTTGTAAAACCGCTCCAGTCCGCGTTCCGCTTCCTGCAAGGCTTCGTCGGAAAAGTCCACCGGGCTCCGGTAATGCTTGCTCAACACAAACAGGCGCAGGGTTTCCGGATGGGTGGTCTCCAGGATGTCCCGAATGGTGAAGAAATTGCCGAGGGATTTGGACATCTTTTCGTTGTTGATGTTGACGAAGCCGTTGTGCAGCCAGTAGCGAACGAAGGGGACCCCGGTGGCGGCTTCGCTCTGGGCGATTTCGTTTTCGTGATGCGGGAAAATGAGGTCCTTGCCGCCGCCGTGGATGTCGAAGGTCCGGCCGAGCAACTGGTTGCTCATGGCCGAACATTCGATGTGCCAGCCGGGCCGACCGGGCCCCCAGGGGCTGTCCCAGAACGGTTCGCCCGGCTTGCTGCCCTTCCAGAGCACGAAATCCAGCGGGTTCTGCTTGTGTTCATCAACCTGGACCCGGGCACCGGCCAGCATGTCGTCCAGCGACCGGCCGGCGAGCTTGCCGTAGTCGGGGAACCGCTCGACCCGAAAATACACGTCGGTGCCGGATTGATAGGCCACGCCCTTGGCCACCAGGGTCTCGATCAATTCGATCATCTGGGGGATGTGGTCGGTGGCGCGGGGTTCCAGGTCCGGGCGGAGCACCCCGAGGGCGTCCATGTCTTGGTAGAAGGCCGCGATAAAGCGGTCGGCGATTTCACGATAGTCACCCTGGGTTTCGTTGGCGCGGCGAATGATCTTGTCGTCGATATCGGTGAAGTTGCGCACATAGGTGACTTCGTAGCCGCCGCGCTTGAGGTAGCGGTAGATGACGTCGAACACGATGGCTGAGCGGGCATGGCCGATGTGACAATAATCGTAAACGGTAACGCCGCAAACGTAGAAGCGAACCTTTCCCGGTTCCAGCGGGACAAAAGCTTCCTTTTGTTTGCTCAGCGTATTGTAGACCTGAAGCGGCATCACTTCTCCTCCAAGAGCGCAACAGCGTAAGCGCCGATCCCTTCTTCGCGGCCGGCGTAGCCGAGTTTTTCCGTGGTGGTGGCCTTGATGTTGACGCGGCCCTCGGGGACCCCCATCGCCTCGGCCAGGTTGGCGATCATCCGCGGAATGCGTGGCGCCAGCTTCGGCTGCTGAGCGACGATGGTGGCATCGACATTACCGATCCGATAGCCGGCTTGGTCCAGCAGGGCCGCGGTTCGCCGCAGCAGCACCAGGCTGGAAATGCCGCGGTAGGCCGGGTCGCTGTCGGGAAAATGGCGACCGATATCGCCCAGAGCGGCGGCCCCAAATAGAGCGTCGCAGATGGCGTGAATCAGAACATCCGCATCGGAGTGCCCGGCCAGACCCCGGGGGTGTTCGATCACCACGCCGCCCAGCACCAGCGGGCGGCCGCCGGTGAGGGCATGGACATCGTAGCCGCAACCTACCCGGATCATGGGCGCCTCACGGTCGGTTCAGGCTCCTTCGAGCCGTGGTGTTGTGTCAATCCGCACTGGCCCGTGGGTCGCCTCGGGTTTCGGGGTTCAAGCCCGGAGCTCTCCGCTTCCGGTCGCGGCGACTCCGGTTCAAGACGGCCCGATTCCAATCCGGCGTGTCTCCGCTCGGCGACCATCCAGCGCGCCCAGGCCAGATCTTCCGGGGTGGTGATCTTGCGGTTGAACGGTTCTCCGGCGACCACCCGGACTTCAATGCCGAGCCGTTCCACCAGGGCCGCATCGTCGGTGGCCGGGCGGCCGTCCGCTCGAGAGCGGCGATGCGCTTCGAGCAACTCCCGGCGGCGAAACACCTGGGGGGTCTGGACCAGCCGGATTTCTTCCCGCGGCAGGGTGGCCACCACGCTCGCTCCGCGCACGCGCTTCACCGTATCGGTCGCCGGCAGGGCGCAGATGGCGGCCCCAGTGGCGGCGGCCGCGGCCAGGGTGCGTTCGATCAACTCGGTCGTAACAAAAGGCCGCACCCCATCGTGGATCAGCACCCAGTCGAAGTCTTCGCCCAGGGCCAGGAGCCCGTTATAGACACTGTCCCGACGCTCGGCGCCGCCGGCAGCGTAACGGATGGGGGCAGTCGCCGGTAGGTGCGGGGTCAGAATTCTTCGGGTTTCGTTCACCTGGCCTGGCGGAGTCACCACCACCAGCGCCCGCACCCGTGGTGAATCGATCAGGGCCTCGAGAGTCCAGGCCAGGATCGGTTTCCCCTCGAGTTCCAGGAACTGCTTTGGCTGGGGGCCTCCCATGCGGACCCCGCGGCCGGCGGCCACCACCACGGCGCCAACATTCCTATCGACTTGTGCAACCGTGCACGGCCTCCTGGTCCCTGCCCCCATTTTGGGTGGCAAAGGATTATCCGGGGCGATCCGGGGGTGAAGCCCTCCTCGCTCCCGGGTTGGTGAAACGTGGTCAGGGTGGTGCACGCCGAAGACGCCCTGACGGGCGCACTACGAACGCGTCCCCGCTAAGTAGAGACGGCGTCGGAGCATTTCGCTCAGCGACGCCCTGACGGGCGCACTACGAACCCATCCCTTGCGGGCGCACTACGAGCGCTTCGCCCACGGGTTGATTGAATGCGAGGGCCCCGGAGCGGACCGTAAGCCGGGTTCCGTGCCGATCCCCGAGAGGACCGGTGACGGTCATTCCTCTAGGCCCGCCGTTACCGACGGGCTCCAGCAGCCGACCCGAGAGCTCGGGCGGGCAGCCCTCATGCGCTCTCCTATTTGGCCTTGCTCCGGGCGGGGTTTGCCGAGCTTCCGATGTCACCACCGGAACTGGTGAGCTCTTACCTCACCGTTTCACCCTTACCCCGCTGAAGCGGGGCGGTTTGCTTTCTGTGGCACTGTCCTGCTCGTCACCGAGACTGGGAGTTACCCAGCGCCCTGCCCTGTGGAGCCCGGACTTTCCTCCCCCCGGCACTCAACGCAACGCCGTCGATCGTTGGCGCAACCGGCGGTGTTGCGTTGAGTGCCGGGCGGCGACCGTCTCATCCACTCCGGGAACCCTCGCGGTACCGACCATAACAAAGCTCACGGCAGTTCGCAAGCGCGCCGGCGGCAGTGTCACGGGGTATCCGTAAGAACTTTGGAGCCATGGGCCTCAATGGCGCGTCAGGACGACCGGGGTCTTGGGTAACCCTCAACAGCGTGATACAAACAAGCAGAGACAATATCGTTGTCGAGGACTGAAGGAGCCATTCCAATGAAATACAAAGTGGTGTTGCAGCAATCGGAAGAGGGCTACAGCGTCTGCGTTCCCGGGCTTCCCGGCTGCTGGTCTCAGGGCTCCAGCGAGTTGGAGGCAATCACCAATATCCGGGACGCCATTGCCGAGTACCTGGCGGTTGTTGAGGAAATGACCCGGGGCTCGGAGGTGCGCGAAATTGAAGTGACCGTCTAGACTCATGAGCAAAATTCCCGGCATTAGCCATTCAGAAGCAGTCCGCGCCCTGGCAAAAGTGGGTTTCAGGGTGATCCGGCAAGGCAAACACTCGGTGCTGAGCGATGGCGTGCGAATCCTCACGATCCCCCGCCATCACAAGATCAACGCCTATGCAATGGGCGGTATCGTCCACGATGCCGGGCTTACGGCGGAACAATTCAAGCAATTGTTGTGATCCGCTCAGCCGCGAAATGTTTGAAAGGCAACGGCGCATGGCGGCCATCCGCGCGTGTTCCGACAGGTGGCCCGCCATTTGGAGCCAGTCCGTCTGGTGGAGAAACGATGGCCATGATCATCCTTTCGGCCACTGCGAAAAGCTCTCACCACAGAGGCACAGAGAACACCGAGAAAAACCTAGGATCTTCTCTGTGACCTCTGTGCCTCTGTGGTAGATCTTGTTTGAAATGGCCCCAACGATGATCAAGACCGAAGCGATCGGCCTGGCTCGGGTGGTCGCCGGCCGATTCCCTATTCCGGCGGGGCCAGGAATTCGGGGCCGACCGGGGTCTTGATGTGTCTGGCGAGGATTTCTTCCACCCGGTGCAGGTCTTCGGATTCGATTTGCCAGCCGGAAAGGCCGGCGTTGTCTTCCACCTGGGCGGCGGTGCGGGCGCCGGCAATGACGCAGGTCACCCCGGGCTGCTGCAGTGCCCAGCGCAGCGCGAATTGGGCCATGCTGCGTTGGTAGCGGTCGGCGATTTTCCGCAGCGCGGCCACCGCCTTCAGGTACTGCTTGAATTTGTCCGGCTTGAACTTGGGATCGCCGCGGCGCAGATCGCCCTTGGCGAAGCGTTCTTCGCCGGTGAATTTCCCGCTCAAGAGCCCCCGGCAGAGGCCTCCGTAGACCAGGGTGGCAAGACCCTGGTCGCGGCAGTAGGGGAGCAGTTCGCTTGCGGCCGCGCGCTCGAACAGGTTGAAGGGCGGCTGCACGCCGGCCACCGGCCCGGCGGCGCGGCAGGCATCAATCTGCTCGACCTGGAAATTGCTCAAGCCGATGTGGTGGATTTTGCCCGCATCCTGCAGTTCTCGTAGCGCTTCCATGGTCGCGGCGAAGGGGGTCCTCGCATCCGGCCAGTGGAGCTGGTAGAGATCGATCCGATCGACGCCGAGCCGGCCGAGGCTCTGATCCACTTCCCAACGGATCCGGTCCGGACTGGAATTGCGGCGGATCCGGGTCCGGCGTTCGTCCCATTCCAGACCGCATTTGGTGGCCACCACCACCGAATCGCGTCGACCCCACTGGCGCAGCGCCCGGCCAACCAGGGTTTCGGCCTGGCCGAAGCCGTAAACCGGCGCCGTATCGATAAAATTGATGCCCAGTTCGAGGCCCCGCAGGATGGCGCGTTGGGCTTCGTTCTGATCGCTGCCGCCCCAGGCCCAGCCGCCGCTGACCCAGGTGCCGAAAACGATTCGGGACACGTCCAGCCCGGTGGTGCCGAAAGAAATCCGTTCCATGTGGCTTTTCCTCTCGTTTAGAACAGCCGCTGTTGTTGTTGGGGCTGGTAGGGCAGGCCCAGATGTTCAAAGGCGATGCGGGTGGCCATCCGGCCCCTGGGGGTCTTCTTGATGTAACCTTCCTGGATCAGATACGGTTCGTAGACGTCCTCGAGCGTATCCTTTTCTTCCGAAACCGCGGCCGCCAGGGTGTCGATCCCGATCGGACCGCCGTCGTATTTTTCGATGATGGTGCCGAGGATCTTGCGGTCCATCCGATCGAAGCCGCGTTCGTCCACATCCAGCATCCGCAGCGCCTGGTCGGCCACCTCGCGGGTGATCCGGCCGTCGGCCCGGACTTCGGCATAATCGCGCACCCGCCGCAGCAGCCGATTGGCGATCCGAGGAGTGCCGCGCGAGCGTTGGGCGATTTCCCTGGCGCCCTCGGTATCGATCGCGATGCCGAGGATCCCTGCGGAGCGGGTGACGATCTTCTGGAGGTCTTCGGCCCGGTAGAATTCCAGCCTGAGCAGCACCCCGAACCGGTCGCGCAGCGGCGGCGACAGCAGCCCGGTGCGGGTGGTCGCCCCCACCAGGGTGAACGGCGGCAGGTCGAGCTTGATGGTGCGCGCCGATGGTCCCTGGCCGATGATGATATCGAGTTGGAAGTCCTCCATGGCCGGATACAGGATTTCTTCCACCACGTGGTTGAGCCGGTGGATTTCATCGATGAAGAGCACATCCCGGGGTTCCAGGTTGGTGAGAATGGCGGCCAGATCCCCGGGGCGCTCGATCACCGGGCCCGAGGTGGTGCGCAGATTGACGTTCAATTCGTTGCTGATGATGGTGGCGAGCGAAGTCTTGCCGAGTCCGGGGAACCCATGCAGGAGCACGTGATCGAGGGCTTCCTTGCGCTGGCGGGCGGCTTCGATGAACACCCGAAGATTTTCCCGCACCGGGTCCTGACCGATGTATTCGGCCAGGGTGCGCGGACGCAGGCTGTTTTCCAGCGGCAGGTCTTCCTGCTTCGGGGTCGGTTCAACGATGCGATCGGTCATCGGCGGCCATCTCACCTTTGCGGGGCTATGAATTGCGCTTTTGAGAACGAGTCTTTCTTGACAGAATTAACAAGATTAACAGGATTGACAGGTTGGATGAGCATCCGGTTGCTCGTGTTGATCCTGTCAAAAGGCTCAGCTTGCTGCCGTGCGCGGTATCGTTGCAACGGTTCGGGCGGGCGCTGCTGCGGTGTCCAGGCCCAGCGTTCACCGCGGCGGACCGTTTTCATTTCAGGCCAGGACCCGGAGTGCTTCCTTGAGCAGTTGTTCCAGCCGCGGGGGTTCCGAGTCGATCTCGCCGGCGGCCTGTTTCAGGGCTTTCTGGGCTTCCGCCGGGCGGTAGCCCAGGTTGATCAGGGCGGAAAAGGCGTCGGCGAAAT
>MNZR01000351.1:0-3953 GCA_001873705.1 Syntrophobacteraceae bacterium CG2_30_61_12 | reverse complement strand
GCCGCGGCCGTCGGCAGGTTTTGCGAATCGTCCGCGCTGGGCAACTGGAGCTTATCGCGCAGTTCGAGCAGGATGCGATCGGCGGTCTTGTTACCGACCCCCGGGATCTTTTTCAGCCGCGTTCGGTCCTGAACCACCACCACCTGGCGCAGATCGTCGGCGCTGATGCCGGAAAGAATGGCCAGCGCCAGTTTGGGGCCGACCCCGGTGATCGCGATCAGGTGCAGAAACATTTCCTTTTCGGAGAGGGTGTGGAAACCGAACAGGTTCAGAGCGTCTTCGCGGACCTGGGTGTGGATGTGGAGCGAAGCGGTTCGACCCTGCTCCGGAAGCTGGTAAAAGGTGCTGAGCGGCACCTGGACCAGGTAACCCACGCCGCTCACGTCGACCACCAGGTGATCCGGCGATTTCACCAACAGGCGTCCTTCCAGATGAGCGATCATGTTGCCG
Source organism: Syntrophobacteraceae bacterium CG2_30_61_12 (assembly GCA_001873705.1). GTDB lineage: Bacteria > Desulfobacterota > Syntrophobacteria > Syntrophobacterales > DSM-9756 > CG2-30-61-12. Next base: position 3,503 of record MNZR01000351.1, on the reverse strand, counting down.
TGGCCTGCGCCCAGCGGCTTCGGGACAGCCCGGTGTTCAAATGGCAGACCGCCACCGCCAGGGCATCGGCGGCATGGCCGTTCAATTGGCAGCGGAGTTGCAGCAGCACCTTGATCATTTGCTCCACCTGGCTCTTATCGGCCCGGCCATAGCCCACCACCGCCTGCTTGATTTCGAGCGCCGAATATTCCGCCACTTCCAAGCCGGCATTGACCCCGGCCAGAATCGCGGCGCCCCGGGCCTGGCCGAGCACCAGCGCGCTTTTCACGTTCTTGGCGAAAAACACCGCTTCCACCGCGACCTGATTCGGGTGCCATTCGCGGATCAGTTGATCGAGCTGCTGATAGATGAGGTGAAGCCGCTTGGGCAGCGGCAGGGCGCCCGCAACATTGATGGCCCCGCTGGCCAGGTGGCAAATCTTGCGGCCCTCGCCTTCGATGATCCCGTAACCGGTGTGGCGGGACCCGGGATCGATGCCCAGGATGCGGGTCATGGAAGCCATCCGGTCGCCCGTTGCGGCTCATTGCGCCCGGCCGAACTCGACGCCGCGGCGCCCGGCAGGGCAGGGGAACCAACCTCGGGGCCGGCCCTCATTCCATCGCTTCGAGGATTTCATCGGCGATATCGAAGTTTGCGTAGGCGTTCTGCACATCATCGCAGTCGTCCAGCGCGTCCATCAGCCGCAGGATCTGCTGGGCCTGTTTCGGGTCTTCGATTGGCACGGTGGTCTGCGGGATCATGGTGATTTCCGCCAGTTCATACTTCATGTCCCGGGTATCGAAGGCGCTCTTGACCGCTTCGAAATCCGCCAGCGCGGTGATCACCTCGAACTGCTCTTCCTGATCGCGTACGTCCTCGGCCCCGGCTTCCAGCGCGATCTCCATCAATTCTTCCTCGGATACGCCGGTCTTATTGAACACGATCGAGCCGCGTTTGTCGAACATCCAGGCGACACAGCCGGCTTCCCCCAGGTTGCCGCCGCTCTTGGTGAAGATGTGGCGGACATCGCTTGCCGCCCGATTGCGGTTGTCGGTCATCATTTCCACCAATACGGCGACCCCTCCCGGCGCATAGCCTTCATAGGAAAATTCTTCGTAGGCCACGCCTTCCAGTTCCCCGGTGCCCTTCTTGATGGCGCGCTCGATGTTTTCCCTCGGCATGTTCTCCGCCTTGGCATCGCCGACGGCGGTGCGCAGGCGCGGATTGCCCTCGATGTCACCACCCCCCATGCGCGCGGCAACGGTGATTTCCTTGATCAGTTTGGTGAAAATCTTGCCGCGCTTGGCATCCGCGGCGCCTTTCTTGTGTTTGATGGTGCTCCATTTGGAATGTCCGGACATGGAAATCTCCTTCAAAATCAGGCCGCGGGGCCCCTGTGGTTCAGCGCCAGAATATAAATTTCCTTGCTGTTCTTACGCGATGCATCGGGCTTGATCACCCGGGTTTTACCGTAAAGCCGCTTCAGTTGCAGCAGAATCTCGTGAAACTCGGAGCCTTGAAAGATCTTGACCAGGAGGTGGCCGCCGGGCGCCAGCGTGGTTTCCGCGATCGCCATGGCACGCTCCACCAGGAGCGCCGAACGGGCCGAATCCGCCACCTTGATGCCGGAAGTCTTGGGCGCCATATCGCTCAAGATGACATTGAACGGCGCGTAATCCCGTTCCAGCATCCGCACCAGATCCGGGTCAAAGATATCGCGCTCCAGGGTGACCACCCAGGCGGCAAAGTTATGCTCGATCGGTTGCAGATCAACTCCCAGCAGATGTCCGCTCGGGCCGATCACGGTTTGGGTGAACTGCATCCAGGAACCGGGAGCGGCACCGAGATCCAGCACCCGGTCGCCCTTTCTCATGAGTCGATGTTTGTTCTGGATTTCCTGCAGCTTATAGACTGCTCGAGCGAGGAAGTGTTCCTTCTTGGCGCGCTCGAAATAATGGTCTTGATATTGATAAGACATAGACTAACCATCCTGATTTGCTTTTGATTTACTAACGTTTCCCTCTTAGCATAACGGGGCCTCCGTTGTAAACAAACTGTCGCGATCGGTGCCGCGGGCCGGTTCACGATCGGCCGCGGGTGCAATCCAGAGTGTTCGGGTTGGTAGTGGCGCCGTCAGGCGTTGACAGCGCATCCGAAAGCTCGGTCCACGGCAGGCCGGTAGGCGTTGAACGTCGTTACCGGCGCACTACGAACGCATCAGGCTCAAGGCATCAACTTCAGCGCGAATGCATCACTGTTCCTGAAACGGTAACGCTTTCTCCCAACGGTTTGAATCGCGCTCATCGACTGCGCGGCGATGGACGGAAGGGCGATGATCATCGTTTCGGCCACCGCAAAAAGCTTTCACCATGAATTAATCACTGATCAAGATCTCATAGGCAAGTTGCCCCCCCGGGAAAACACCGATTTCCGCGCCGCATTGCATCGAAATTACCTATTTGCCTTGCTGTCCGTTCTGCCCTAGACCCTATCGGCGAGTCGCGCCGCCACGGCGCCGCGCATAAATCGCCCGAACCGCTAACCTCAAAGGATAGTCATGGTGCGGCGGCAAACCGATCGCGTTGATAACCGGCGAATGTTCCTGGGGCTTGTGCTGGTCGCCCTGGTGACCATCGGGGCGATGACCTCCGGTGCGAGCGCCGCACCGGACCCCGCCGGCCCGTCCCTGTTTGTGGATGCCGCCTGGCTGAAGGCGAACCAAACCCGGGTGAACCTGGTGGATGCTCGTTCCGAAAAGGAATTTCGGAAGGCTCATATCCCGGGCGCCCTATCCGCTCCGTGGCAGGCTTTCACCCGCATGGACGGCAAACCGGGTCAGCCCGGCTGGGGCACCCTGTTGCCGGCGGCGGAACTGGCGGTCAAGATCGGCAAGCTTGGCCTGGATGGGGCGAAGCCGGTGGTGGTGTATGCGGATCCTCCCGGCTGGGGGGAAGACGGTCGCTTTGCCTGGATGCTCGCGATGCTGGGAGTTTCGGAGGTCAGTATTGTAGACGGCGGCTTCCGTGCCTGGAAGCAGGCCGCTGGCGAAATCACCGGAAAGGCCGGCGAGACCACGCCGCGGGACCCGATCGTGCCCCAATGGCATGGCGATCTCGAGGCCACGACCGAGTGGATCCGATCCCGGCTTGGCCATCTCAAGATCGTGGATTCCCGCGGCAGCCGCGAATTCAATGGCGCAACGCCGTATGGCGAAGCCCGGGCCGGCCACCTTCCCGGGGCGATTTCGTTGCCCTTTGAAACCCTGTTCAACGCCGACGGCACGATCAAGAGCCGTGAGGATCTGGAACAGCGGTTCCGGGCCGCCGGCTTGACTCCCGACGATGAGATCGTGATCTATTGCACGGCCGGCATCCGTTCCGCCCACATGACCCTGATCATGCGTAGCCTGGGTTTCGCAACAGTGCGTAACTACGACGCCTCGTTCTACGAATGGGCGGCCATGAAGCAATTGCCGTTGCAATGACGATGCCGCACGAGCCTCTGCAACAGCTGGTGAGCGCCCG
>MNZR01000350.1 GCA_001873705.1 Syntrophobacteraceae bacterium CG2_30_61_12 | reverse complement strand
AACACTTGCAGAGGTTGTTTCACGACGGCTCCTCCTTTGGCGGCCCGACGTTGAGCACCACCCAATAGTCCTGAACCTCCTTCACCACCTTGAGAAATCCCTCGAAGGAGACCGGCTTAACCAGGTAACTGTTGGCCCCGCAATCGTAGGAAAGCGCCCGGTCGCCTTCATCCTTGGAGGAAGTCAAGATGATCACCGGGATGCGCTTGATCCCCGGCATGGCCTTGGCCCGGCGCAGCACCTCAAAGCCGTCGATACCCGGCATTTTGAGATCGAGCAGGATGATGTCCGGAAGAGGAAATTGGTTACGGTCCGCGTACGTGCCCGCTCCCTGAAGATATGCAAGAGCTTCCTGCCCGTTCCGGGCGACTTGAACGGAGTTGCCGAGGCGCGCCTCGCGAAAGGCGTCGAGAGTGAGTTCGACGTCCATGCGGTTGTCTTCAACGAGGAGAATATGTGCCGGTCGGTTCATGGAATACTCATCATGAGGGTTGACTGCATTGGTATTGTACCCGTTGAGGATGCAATCCTTCACTTCTTGTGGGCTTTTTCCCGGGAGCGCGGGCATCTTGCCCGCATTAGGTATACCGCGCGCAAGTTAGATCTGGAATATTTCGATCCAGCACAACCATTTGTGTTCAAGGGATTTCTCCCCCTGGATGCGAGACTGGAAAGTTCAATTCTTAGCCGTTCGCGGTATGGTTGCGGGCGGCGTGTCTTTGTTCACATCCAGCCTCATTCATCTGCTTGGCTTGATATTCGTCTTGCCCTGGTCTTCGGCTAGAACTTGACCGTTTTCACGATCGATTCGTATTCCTTCACTTGTTCCGGGGTCAGTTCGCGGCGCATCAGCTTTTCACTGATCCTGATCGGGCATTTGACGTGGAGCGCCAGGGCCACCGCATCGCTTGGGCGGCTGTCGAAGTCCACCAGTTCGCCGTCGATTTGGGCGTAGATCCTGGCATAGTAAGTGTTTTCGATCATGTCGTTGATTTCGATCCGATCGATGGTGACGCCGGCCCGCTCCAGGATGGACAGATACATGTCGTGGGTCAGGGGCCTTTTGGGATCCACGAAGCCCTTTTCCTTGGCGATGGCGGTCATTTCACTTTCGCCGATGAACATCAGAAAGTACCGCTTGGAATCTTCCGATTCCTTGAGCACCACCATGTTGCCCTGATTCCGGTCGCTTTTCAGCAGGACTTCACCGGTCGTGATGAATTCCGCTTCCGCCATTGCCTGCTCCTCCGTTGAAAAGTTATTCCGAGCCATTGCCATCGCTGTTTCAGTATAGCTGGGTGAGTTGGGTGAATGCAAGCCGTGCCGGCGACCGCGGTCCTCCGCCCCGCTTTTCGAGGAATAGGTCGGGGGGCGTGAATCGTTTCCGACTTGTTTGGCCGCCCCGAGTGAGCGTATTCTAAGATGGCTAAGCGTCTAGCGACGCTTCCCACACCAAGCGCTGTCGTGGCAGTGGCTCTGCCGTGGGCGCTGCTCTCGGTGGTTGACGGTGATCATGGGAAGGGCTCGACGATCCGGTCGAGTCGGCCGCCTGGCCGGAAAGGACAAGCGTTGAGGGTGATTGTGGCGGGGGCCGGCGAAGTCGGTTTTCATATCGCACAACGGCTGGCTTCGGAGGGCAAGGAAGTCGTGGTGATCGACAACCATGCGGCGTCGCTCAAACGCGTGGGGGAGCAACTGGATGTGCAGACCGTGCTGGGTTCGGGCAGCAGTCCGCGAATTCTTGAAGAGGTCGGAATCGATTCCACGGATTTGTTCCTGGCCGTTACCGACAGCGATGAAGTCAATCTGGTTGCCTGCTTTTTTGCCGATGCGCTGGCTCCCGGCATCACCAAGCTGGCGCGGATCCGCGACGACGATTATAGCCGCTTCAACCCGGAATTGCTGAAGCGCACGCTCAAGATCGACAAGATCATCAACCCCGAAGTGGAAGTCGTCCATACCATCGAGCAACTGCTGGCCGTGCCGGCTGCCGAGGAAATCAGCGATTTCGCGGGCGGCCGCATCAAGCTCATCGGAATTCGCCAGAAACATTACAGCTTCGCCGGTTCGACGCTGATCGAATTGCGCCGCCAGGTGGGTCCGGCCAGGTTCCTGATCGCCGCCATCTCGAGAGAAAACCAATTGATCATCCCGTCTGGTACCGACACGGTGGAAAACGGTGATCTGATCTATATCGCCTGCGAAACCGAACAGATGACCAAAGTTCTGGCGTTGTTCGGCTGCCGCCCGGAGCCCGTGCACCGCGTGATGGTGATCGGCGGCGGCAACATCGGGCTGCGCCTGGCGCGGCAACTGGAATCAAAACCTTATCACGTCCGTTTGGTGGAAAAGGATCTGACCCGTTGCGAATACCTGGCCGAACAGCTGAAACGCGCCATCATCCTACACGGTGACGGCACCGATCAGGGGCTGCTGGAAGAAGAAGACATCCGCGGCATGGATGTGGTGATCACCGTTACCGGGGACGAAGAAAACAATGTGCTGATCTCGCTTCTGGCCAAACGTCTGGGGGCGCATCGCACCATCACCCGGATCAACAAGTTCGCCTACATGCCCATCGTCACCGGGGTCGGGCTGAATTTCATGGTGAGCCCAAGGCTGTCCGCCATCAACAGCATTCTTCACCAGGTGCGCAAGGGCACGATCATTTCCACGGTATCGCTGCGGGGTGAGGAAGCCGAGGTACTGGAGGCGGTGGTCATGGGGGAATCGCAGCTGGTTGGCAAGACATTAAACGAACTCGATTTTCCTAAAGGGACCCTGGTCCTGGCGGTGGTTACTCAAGAGCACACGGTGATTCCTTCTGGAACCACCCGCATTGAAGCCGGTGATCGGATCATCGTGCTGTCGGTGCGCGCCAACATCGCTCAGCTTGAACGCGATTTGAGCGTCAAGCTGGAGGTGAGCTGAATGAAGTGGGCCTACATTTTGCGGGCGATCGGTGTGCTGATGCTGTGCACCGGGTGCACCATGCTGTTGCCGCTGGGGTTTGCCTTCTATTATCACGACGGTAGTCAGCCGGCGCTGCTGCTGTCGCTCGCCATCGTGGTGCTGGTGGGTGGCCTGTTGGCCCTGAGCAAGCCGGCCAGAACGGAATTCATCGGCCATCGCGAAGGCATGGCCATCGTCACCCTGGGCTGGGTCGGGGTCGGCCTGCTGGGGGCGTTGCCCTTTTATTTCGGCGGCACCTTCACTTCTTTCGGCGATTGTGTGTTCGAATCCATTTCCGGATTCACCACCACCGGCGCTTCCGTGCTGACCGATATCGAAAGCGTGCCGCCGGGGCTTCTCATGTGGCGCAGCCTCACCCACTGGCTCGGCGGCATGGGCATCATTGTGCTGTCGCTGGCCATTCTGCCGTTTTTGGGCGTGGGCGGCATGCAGTTGTACAAGGCCGAAGTCCCCAGCCCCATGCCGGACAAGCTCAAGCCTCGAATCCGCGACACCGCCATGATCCTGTGGAAGGTGTATGTGATGTTTTCGGGGATCGAAACCGTGCTGCTGTTGTTTGGCGGGATGGATCTTTTCGACGCTCTCTGCCACACCTTCGGCACCATGGCGACTGGGGGCTTTTCCACCAAGAACCTGTCGGTTGCGTATTATCAAAGCGCCTATATCGATGTCGTGATCACTGTGTTCATGTTGATCGCCGGGGTCAATTTCACCCTCCATTACCTGGCGCTCACGGGCCGCCCGTCGGCGCTCTGGCGCGACCCGGAATGGCGTTTCTTCGCTGGGTTGGTGGTGATCTTCACCCTGCTGTGCAGCGTCAGCGTTTACGGCGAGCGCTACCCGAGTTTTCTCCAGGCGCTGCGCTTCAGCGCGTTTCAGGTGGCATCGATCATCACCACCACCGGCTTCGCCACCGCCGACTACGAACTGTGGGCGCCGCTGCCCCAGGCCATCCTCCTGTTTTGCATGTTTATTGGAGCTTCGGCCGGTTCCACCGGGGGCGGCATGAAATGCCTGCGGATCATGCTGCTGCTCAAACATTCCCATCAGGAATTGTATCGACTGATCCATCCGCATGCGGTGACCCGGGTGCGCTTCGGCGTTAACCTGGTTTCCAATGAGGTCATGAGCGGTGTCTGGGGCTTTTTCGTGCTCTATCTGGGCCTGTTCACCATTTCATCGTTGTTGCTCGCGGCCGTTGGGGTCGATGTGGTGACCGCGTTCAGTGCGGTGGCCGCCGCAATCGGTAATATCGGGCCCGGACTCGGCGCCGTGGGGCCGACCGACAACTACGCCCACCTGCCTATGGTTGCCAAGGCGATCCTGACCTTTTGCATGCTCCTGGGGCGGCTGGAAATCTATACCGTGATCGTCCTGCTGGTTCCCGAGTACTGGCGCCGGTAGCCAGGATTTCCAGGTTGGTTATTCGATCCGACACCAGGCAGGTTTCAGCCTCTCGGATCATCAGCGCCAGAAAGGCGAAAAGAAATGAGCAAAGATTTTATGAAGAAGCCGAATGAAGATTACGAATTACAAGATGAATATGATTTGTCGCAAATGCCTATCATGCCCAAGGGACGCTATGCTCCGGAGCGACGTATCGGTAGTAATGTTATCGTGTTAGAACCAGATCTGGCGCGAGCATTTCCCACCGATGAAGCCGTCAACAAGGCACTTCGACTTATCTTACAGGCGGCTCGGATTCCGGAGAAAGCGGGCGCATCGTAAGCCAGGGGCGGCTAATTGGTGGCGGTGCCGGAAGGAGGGCTTTCAGAGGCCCAGGACGCTCCTCACCAGCAGTGCGTTGTAGCCGATGTAGCAGGCGAGCAGGGCTGCGCCTTCCATGCGGTTGATGCGGCCTCCAGCTCCCCGGAACCGGAAGCCGGTGATGAAAATGGACAGGGTCAGGGCCGCCATCACCGGTATGTCCCGGGTGAAAACCTCCGGCTCCACCGTCATCGGGTGGATCGCTCCCGCCAGCCCGACCACGGCCAGGGTGTTGAAGAAATTGGAACCGATCACGTTGCCCAGGGCGATGTCGTCTTCTCCCCTGCGGATAGCGCTCATTGACGATGCCAGTTCCGGTAGTGAGGTGCCGAGGGCGACGATGGTGAGTCCGATGATCAGATCGCTCACCCCGAGGCCGTGGGCGATGGCCACCGCGCCCCAGACCAGGATGCGGGAACTCGTCACCAGCAGCACCAGCCCCCCCACCAGTTGGACCAGTGCCCAACGAATCGGGGGACTTTGAGTTCCCGGTTCCCCTGCCTGTTCTCGGGCCAGCGAATCGGCCGATACCTTCAGCCCCTGGCGGATGCTCCAACCCACCAACAGGGCAAACACGCCCAGCAAGATCAGAGCGTCGGTGCGCGTAATCGCCCCGTCCCGGACCTGCCAGGCGGCCAGCGCGGTGATCGCGACGAGCACGGGAAGTTCCCGGCGGAGCACCCCGAACTTCACGGCGATGGGGCTGATCAGAGCGGTCAGCCCGAGAATGAGGGCGATGTTGGCGATGTTCGAACCGTAGGCGTTGCCGAGCGCGATGCCGGGATTGCCGCTTAAGGCAGCGAAAGCGGAAACCACCAGTTCCGGGGCCGAGGTCCCAAAGCCGACGATCACCATACCGATCAACAGCGGTGGCGCGCCGAAATGACGGGCGGTTGCGGCCGAACCATCAACAAATTGGTCGCCGCTCCAGACCAGCAGAGCCAGACCAAAAACGACTGCAATAATGGGTAACGCCATCAATTCCTCGACTCCGAACACACTCGACCGCGGTTATGGATCAGCTGCAGGTCCACCCGTTTGGGTCACTGCGCTGGTAGGGCGCCCGAAAGAGCAGGCTCATGAGCGGGCGCCGTGTTCACGGAATCATCCCACCCGCTTGGGCCGAAGCGTTGGTATACCGGTGTCGGATGAGATCTTTCAACATGATCCAAGGATACCCTGTTTTGGATAGCGGTTGCCAGTGTCATTTCCGTCAGCGGCAAGCGGGGAGGGAATTGCGATACCGATAGCGATACCGATACCGATACCGATACCGATACCGATACCGAAGTGCGGAGGGAGAATCGTGGGTGGGGCGGTTGCGGGCAAGATGCCCGCGCTCCAGGGTAAGGCTCGGCTCATCATGGCTCGGCCTTGCCGGGGTCGGTGCCGGCCGCCGCCTGGTTGCCGGCGAGCAGGTCGACGGTGGCGGCGATTTCTTCGGCGCTCACTTCCCGCCTCAGGTCTTCCATGTCCTGCATCACGCGGGCAAAACGGGCGCCTTCGGCGGCGCTGATCCAGGCCAATTGCAGGCGTTCCGGCCGGATGCCCCGCTTCGCCATCTTCTTGCGCACCCGCTCCACCCGTTTTTCGGTCCAGTGGTTGGCGTTGATGTAATGGCAGTCGCCGATATGGCAGCCGCTCACCAGCACCACCGGAGCGCCGTGGGCGAAGGCGTGCCAGATGAACGCTTCATCGACTCGTCCCGAACACATGGTGCGGATCAGCCGGACATTGGCCGGGTATTGCACGCGCGACACCCCGGCGTTGTCGGCGCCGGCATAGGAACACCAGTTGCAAGCGAAGGCCAGGACTTTTTCCGCGCTGTGTTCGGCAAGCAGCGCATCGATCTGATCGAGAATCTGGCGGTCGGTGAAATGGTTCATGGTGATCGCCCCGAACGGGCATTCCGCCGCACAGGTGCCGCAACCGGCGCAGGCCGCCGTGTTCACCACCGCCGGCAGCTTCTTCTTGGGATCCACGGTGATGGCATGGTACGGGCAGACCTCGGCGCAGCGGCCGCAGGCCTTGCAGTGTTCGGTGATGACTTCGGAGGTGATCGGTTCGGTCAGGATGTGACCCTGGTGCATCAGGCGAATCGCCCGCACCGCCGCGGCCGAAGCCTGGGTCACGCTGTCCTTGATGTCCTTGGGGCCTTCCGCGCAGCCGGCGTAGAACACCCCGCGGGTGGCCGCATCCACTGGCTGGAGCTTGGGGTGGGCTTCCAGGAAAAAGCCGTCGCTGGTGAGCTGGAGCCCGAGCATTTTCTGGAGCCGGTGGGTGCCGCCGGCGGGCTGAATGCCTACCGCCAGGACCAACATATCCAGATCATGGAATTCCACCTTGCCGCCGGCCGCGTTTTCCACCGCCACCCGCAGGCGGCCGTCGGCGGTGGGTTCCACCTTACCGGGAAGCCCGCGCAGGTATTTCACTCCCAGCCGGCGGCTGCGCTGATACAAATCCTCGAAGCCCTTACCGAAGGCGCGGATATCGATATAGAAGACCTTGATATCCAGGTCGGGATCGTGCTCCTTCAGGCTCAGGGTGCTCTTCACCGTGTTCATGCAGCAGATGGCGGAACAATAGCTCTTGCCCTTGCGCGCCGAACGCGAACCGACGCATTGGACAAAGCCCACCGAACGGGGCTTGCGGCGGTCGCTGGGGCGGATCAGTTCGCCGCCGGTGGGGCCGCCGGCATTGATCAGACGTTCGAATTCCAGGCTGGTGAGCACGTCTTCAAAGCGGCTGTAGCCGTATTCGTCCATTTCGGTGGGATCGTAGGTTTCCAGCCCGGTGGCCACCACGATACTGCCCACCTCTTCCACCACTTCCTGATCGGACATATGGAAGTTGATGCAGTGCTTATCGCAGGCCTCCACGCACCTGGCACAGACCGCCGGATTGTGGCCCAGGCATTCGCCGGCGTTCACCACGTAAGCCGCCGGCACCGCCTGGGGAAACGGCGAATAGATGGCTTTTCGCGACGACAGCCCGAGGTTGAATTCGTCCGGGCGCACCACCGGGCATACCCGGGCGCATTCGCCGCAGGCGGTGCACTGGTTTTCATCCACATAGCGGGCGCGCTTGCGGATCCGCACCTGGAAATTGCCCACATAGCCCTTGACCTCCATCACCTCGCTCAAGGTGAGGAGCTTGATCCGCGGATGTCGACCGACATCCGTCATCTTCGGACCGAGAATTCAGATGGAGCAATCCATGGTGGGGAAGGTCTTGTCGATCTGAGCCATGGTGCCGCCGATGGACGGGTTCTTTTCCACCAGCACCACGTCGTAGCCGCTGTCTGCCAGGTCCAGCGCCGCCTGGATCCCGGCCACCCCGCCGCCGATCACCAGGGTGCGTTGGGTGAGCGGCAGCACTTCCGGTTTCAGCGGTTGCAACAGGCGCACCCGGGCCACGGCGCCGCGGGTGAGATCGATGGCCTTGGCCGTGGCCGCTTCCGGATCGTGCTGATGGACCCAACTGCACTGTTCCCGCAGGTTGGCCATTTCCATCAGATAGGGATTGATCCCCGCCGACTGCACCAGTTGCCGGAAAGTGGGTTCGTGCAGCCGCGGTGAACACGATGCCACCACCACCCGATCCAGCCCCAGCTCCAGCAGGTCCTGCTTGATTTCCTGCTGCCCCGGTTCGGAACAGGCGTAGGCCACATCCCGGGCGACCACGACCCCGTCGAGGCCGGCCGCCGTTTCAGCCACCTTGCGGCAATCCACCGTGCGGCCGATATTGAGGCCACAGTGGCAGACGTAAACGCCGATCCGCGGGCCGTTGCCGTGCTCAGTTGCTGTGCTCATGGGAGTTGCTCATATCCTTGGAGTCCGGTTTGAGTGAAATGGATGAGTTGCCTGCTGCAATGCGCTGATCGCGGCTGGAAAGCCGTTCCCACCGGTGATTTGATTGCACCGGTGGGGTTGGAGGTGGCCACGGGTTCCGGTGCACCAGCCTCGTCTGGTTGGTGCGGATTCAGGCCCATTCGATGGTCCGGGCGATGGCGGTGGTGAGATCCATCATTTCCAGTTCCACGTCTTTCCCCTCAAACGGGTCCTGCATGGCGCAGCTCAGGTGAATCTGGCATTTGGGGCAGGCGGTCAGCAGCAGTTTGCTGCCGCCGGCCCGAGCCTGGCGCAGCCGCTTCATCTGGAGCGCCTTGTTGAAGCTGTCGCAGGCGGTCCAGGCGCAGTTGCCGCAGCACAGGGAAGAACTGCCGAAATCGGCCATTTCTGTAAAGCCGTCCAGCTGCAACCGGCGGATCAGCCGGCGCGGCAGCTTGACGCCGTCCAGTTGATCGCCGCCGAGCCGGCTCAACCGGCACGGGTCCTGGTAGGTGGCCGGCCGGTGCAGGGGCGCGAACTTCACCGCACCCTTGTCGATTTCCTGATCCAGCAGGTCGAACAGGTGCCTTACCGTGGGCCGGAGTTTGAAGCCGTGGGCCGGGTAATCGTGAGCCAGGGTGCGGTAGCATTCGGGGCAGGCGGTGATCACCTGCTCTGCCCCGCTGTCGTTGATCGCTTCCAGATTGAGCCGGGCCAGGCGCTTGAAATTCGCTTCATCCCCGGTCCACAGCAGATCGTGGCCGCAGCAGCGTTCGTGTTCCAGGAGCGCCGGGGCGATATCGAAAAAGTTGAGGAGCCGCAGGGCGTCCACCAGGATGTCCCGGGTCCGCACCTGCAAGTGATGGCCGAAGAAGGTATCGAAGTAGGGGGCGCAACCGCCGAAGAACAAAACCTTGCCCCGGGGGTCCAGCTGGAGCCCATCCGGGAGCCAGTCCCAGTGGCGCCCGCTGAGCGCCGGGGTGGCCATGGCCCGCATCAGCGACTGAAAAAAGCCGTCATGAGCCAGCGCCGGTTCCCGGCCGTCGCCGGTTCCGGCTTGGCGCAGCCCGCGGATGAAGGCGGGGAAATCCACCGCCGACGGGCAGCGGTCGTAGCACAACCCGCAGGTGAGGCAGCTCCAGACATCGGCGGCGGCCGCCGAGGTCGGTTCGGTCCCGGCGATCACCGTTCCGGCCAGAGCGCGCGGGGAAAAGGTCTTCCCCACCAGGCTCAGGGGACAGGCCGAGGTGCACTTGCCGCAATCCTGACAGGCGTAGACGTTATGGACCCGGAGCAGGTTGCCGAGGGCCGGCTGAGCGGCGGTTGCCCGCGCCGCGGTGGCGATTGGATTGGGTCCCAACCGGGCGATCTGGTCCTTGAAGGTGTTGAGGAAGGCCAGCATTTCGGCTGCCTGCTCGGGGAGAAACGTGGCCCAGCACAAGCGGTCTTGGCCGAGTCCGAGCAGTTCCAGAATACCGCGGGCGTCTTCGACGTTGTTGGCGGCATTGGCGGTGCCGCTGCCGTAGCGGCAGGACCCGGCTTCACAGCCGACCAGGGCGACCCCGTCGGCGCCCATTTCGAAGGCCTTGAACAGGAGCGATTTACTGATCCGGCCGGTGCACGGGATCCGCACCATCCGCACCGCCGCCGGGAGATCGGCGGCTTCGTCCTGAAGCTGCTGAAAGGCCGCGTGTGGTCCCCAGTTGCACATGAACATGACGATTTTCAGTTCATCCATGAAGCACTCTCGGATTTTCCCAGGTGTTCTTGATCATCGTTGCTATGAAAATGGGACACTATGCAAATCATTCCATATAGTTGGGTGCAACCAAACGGAGCAGCGAACACGTAGGTCGGGTTGCGACCAGCGGGAGCTACCCGACGCGACGATCCGGCGCCGCATTCAATCCGCGGTCCTCCACTGGGACGTCAGGGAGTGCTGCGCACACCCTGACCTACGCCGGCGGCCCTGCATTTACCTGCCTCGTTGTGACCGTCCCCGGTCATGGGGGTTGGCGTCATTTCAAGCATTCAGACCAGAATTTCCGCCAGCATCTGTTCCAGATAGCGACGGTCGCGGTAGGGGCTGTCGGCGGCGGTCGAGGGGCAGACCGAAATGCAGTTGCCGCAGCCCTTGCACAGGGCCCGGTCCACCACCGCGCTCCAGCCGCCGGCTTCGTTTTTCCGGAAACTCACCGCCTGATACGGACACACTTCGCTGCAGCGGCCGCAACCGCGGCATTTGCGGGCGTCGATCTGAACCGTGTAGCCCTTGTTCTGGCGCGGTCGCCGAGGCATCACCGCGGCCGCCATGATCGCCGCCGCGGTGCCCTTCACCCGGCTGGAAACCCGGATCGCCGGCGGATTGGCCAAAAACAGGCCGGGGATCGAAGTGGCCCCGGGATGCAGGAACGGCACCCCGGCCATCCCCTGTTTTTGCATGCCATATTCCATCAGGCGCGCCGGCAATTCGGCCAGCGGCATGTAGGGAATGCCGCGGCGCGCCTGTTCGCCCAGAATCACCGCGCCCACTTCGCGGCTCTGGAGCGAGCCGTCCATTTCCACCAGCACCCGGAAGTTGCCCACCGTGCCCTGAATGCCGCGGACCATGGAGCCCATGAAGTTGTGCACGTTGGGATGATCCAGCGAACGTCCCAGCGGCCGACCCGGGCTGCCCAGCACAAACACTTCCATGCCCGCCCGAGCGAGAGTCATGGCGCTGGTGACCGCTGCTTCCGAATCCCCGATCACCGCGGTGGTGAAGTTGTACGGCCGGGCCGGTGCCGCCGGTGCCGCCAGGCGGCGGGCGCGGCTGATGGAGCGATCGAGCAGGCCGCGGAACCGGGTGCGCGCCAGATCCGGCTGAAACTTCAGCAGGCGCAGCACTTCGCCCCGCATGTTGCAGGTTTCGACCATCGACCGGCTCACTCCGGTGCCGGTGAACAGGGCGTCTTTCAGGCGGCTGCGCTGATCGGTGCAGGCGCTGCAGACGAAATCCAGCGGGCAGCACACGCAGGACGCCAGCACGATCCGGGTGATCCCCTGGTCGCGCACGCTGTGCAGTAGATGCGATATGCCCTGAGGAGTGCAGGCCGCATCAATCGTTGTGCTCACCACCACATCGGGTTGCCCGGTCAGTTCGCGCAGTTCCCGGTCCAGTTCCGGGGCCCAGCCGAGCGCGTCGTTGCAGCGGCAGACGAACACTCCCACTCGCACCTCCGGCGACAGGGCCGGGTCCGGTGGGGCGAAGGAAAGCCCGCGGCCTTTCAGCCGTTCCGGGGTTTTCCCGAGCAGGATCATGG
>MNZR01000284.1 GCA_001873705.1 Syntrophobacteraceae bacterium CG2_30_61_12 | reverse complement strand
GGATTGGTGAAGGCGGCGCCGGCACCCACCCGGGCCGGGTTGCGGGGGCCCCCACTGGCGGCAATAGGCCAACCGAGGTCGCCTTTCCTGTTTTGCCAGTTGCGCGATCCGGGGCCGGTAGAACCGGTCGACCGCGCCGCGCGGCCCGAATTTTGCCGCGATATCCCATTGTTCGCGCATGCAGGCCGGCGCGTTTCGCCACGAAAACCCGCCGGCGCAATAGACCGCGACGGTCCGATCGGAGTGGTGGAAAGTCCGCCCGGCCGCGCTCATGCGCAGCAGAAAATCGTGATCGGCGGCGTATCGGTAGCGCGCCGTATCGTAGCCGGATTCGCGCAGCAGGGTCGTCCGGGTGAGCGTGGCCTGATGCCCCGGAATGCCCGTGACCCAGGCGTTGCTCAATTCGCCCTTGCGTAGTTGCCGATGGGTCCAGGCAAAGCAATTGGCCTTGTGCCAAACCTCGGTCCCGTCCATCTGGCGGTAGAAATGATGACCGAAGATGACGTCGGCTGCGGCCGGCGCGGATTCAACCAGCCATTGCAACGTATCGGTCGCGACCAACCAGTCGCCGGCATTGAGAAAGAGGATCCATTCGCCTCCGGCCCGTTGCGCCGCCTTGTTCATGGCATCGTAGGGGCCGCCGTCGGGTTCGCTCACCCACTCATCGATCCAAGCATCGTATTGCTGAATCACGCCCAGGGTGTTGTCGGTGGAAGCGCCATCGATCACCAGCAGTTCAATATTATCGTAGGACTGGCCGAAGATACTGGCCAGGGTGCCGGGGAGTTCCCGTTCGGCATTGCGAGTCACGGTGGCCACCGTGATCAGGGGGCGCTCGGGCGAGTTCCGTTTGAAGCGCCCCCGGGAACGGAGCCCGCCGGAGCGACGCAATGGCCCGCATGCTTCCGCGGGTAGGGCCTGTTGCGTCACCGTGGCGGCGGGTGGGGGCGGTTCCACCACGATCACGCGGCGCAGGGTGCTGGGTTCGTTGGTATCGTTGAGTGCGGGAACCCCCGCCACCGACCAGGCCGTTTGGCTGGCGCCGGATCCCGGTTGCCCTTCGATGAAGGCCAACAGTTCGGGGATCGCCCGGAGCCAGTCGCGGTGACCGGCTTCGACGGACTGCCTGGCCCTGGCGCCCAGTTCCTCGGCATTGGAAAAATCGAGGGCCGCCGGGTCCCGGGGATCATACAGCAACCCGTTGACCTCGTGGACGATGGTCTCGTTCATGGTGGGGGTATCGGGAGCCACCACGCACATGCCCATGGCCATGGCTTCGAGAAACGCCATGCCGATGCCTTCGTACAGGCGGGGCGCAAAATAGATATTGGCCCGGTTGAGGTGGCGCAGGAAATCATCCCTGCGGTCGAACCAGTCGCTCACGGTGATCCGGTACTTCCCGCCCCCTCGCCGGGCCGGAATGGTTCGCGGGAAGCCGCGGTCGGGAACGGCGTGCAGGAGCATTTCGCTCACCTGGCCGCCGGCAACCAGCCGTTCCACCATTGCCCAACGGATTTCATTGCGCCGCGGCCAGAAGAATCCGGTCAGCTTGCGAAAATCTCGTCCATCACGAAATCGGCCGGGCTCCGGGAAAAACCGCACCCACAGGCTGTTCATTCCACCGCGCTCGCAAGCCTCGTGCTGGGCGCGACAAAAATTGATGAATTTCAAATTGTTGAGGTCCAGAAATCGGTCCAACCCGGTGGGGTCGTTGGCATGGCAGTCGTACATGGGCACCAGGACCACGTTGGGATGGCACCGAACGGCCGGATGGAGCGCGTAATTGACCTGCTGCCAGAGCACCACGGTAGCGTAACGAGCAAGATCCATGGCCTCGAGATCCAGCGGAAGCCCGGCCTGCCACGACGCATCATAACGGCAGTCCAATTCATAATGGGCGCCGAGCAGATCGGTGAAAAACTCGCAGGACCCGGTCTTTTGATGGTGGCTGTGGCCTATGAACAACAAGCGCGGTCTCATGAAAAATCATCCTGGGGCGGTCAACATGGTCGGCCCGCCGATCGCCGATCGGTGCTCACGGGTGCTTCACCAGTAGCCCCTGGGTGCCGCCAACCCGGATGATCCGTTCGGGCTTGTCGTGAAAAAAGTAATCCGCCACCGGAATCCCATGAATGTGGTCGGCCCCGTGATTGTAGTTGTCGATCAGGATCATTCCACCGGGATTCATTCGTGGATAAACAAATTCGAGGATTTCCGGAAACGCGAACATATCGATGAAACAAAAGGACACGGGTCCGATTTCGAGCGTATCGAACACCCGCGGAATGGTCCCCTGGATCACCGTCACAAACTCGAAGCGCTCGAGGTCCTTTCGAACCTGGTCATAATTCAGGTCCGGCAGGTAGGAAACGGGGGTGAACCGGTCCAAGGTATAGACCTTTTTGCGCCGTCCGGATTGTTCGATCACGCTGGCGATGACAAAAGCGGAACCGCCCATCCCGGTGCCGATTTCTAGAACATCCCCCGCCAGCGGCAGGCAAGTCTCCACGCAATCCATCAGCCGCATCAGGCTCTGGTCGGGAAGGGTGCCGACCATGGGCAGCGCCGCCTTGGTCCGGGCCAGTTTCCGGTCGTATTGTTCAGCCGGCCGCCAGGTATGGTGGTAACGGATTTCGATCCGGCCCAGATCCCCCAGATTGGGCGGCATCACGTTCCGGTAGATCCAATCCAGATAGTCCAACTGCCGGTCCGCATCGGTGATCAGAATGTTTTTAGTCGGCTCGAGCAAATAATCGTCCAAGCTCAAGACCCGCACCGTCCCGATGCGGCCACCAGCCAATTTCCCATCCATTTCCACCACGCATTGAAAACGCTCCGGGTACTTCGCAACCAGTGCCCGGCAGAGGTCTCCGCAGCCGAAAAGCGCCATGCTGCCCGGCAGTTGTTCCGCCCATCGGAAAAATTTTTCAATCAGTCCGCCATCGTTCGTTTTGGTCACCATCACAAAACTCCCCGAGCCCGAAACACATCGAGAATCTCATCCAATCGGAGCCACTCGCACGCTCCCGGCGCTGCCGCCCTGAGATTCAGTATAATTTTACCAAGGTGATACAGGTGTAGGTCGGAAATACCAGGTGATAATCGATCAGTTCCTTTGCTCCATGGGCATCTCGGGCCGAGAATGAATAACAATATTCTTGGCCTGCCAGTTCCCATCTTATCAGATCTCCTTCTTTCAATTTCGGATCAAACAGCATGCTTATACTGGGAAGGGCCGGTCTTCCTATTCTATTGATTTGGTCCGTAGGCACATTATCATCAAAGAGCAGCCATTTAAATCCCCGATCATAAGCCTCCCTTACCCGTTTAGCCTGGTTGCTATGGTCATCAAAAAAAACCAATCCTTCATTCGGTTGCCTGTTGAATATATTCTCGGCAATCCAATCGCATTCATGGTAAGCTATGGATGGTTCCTTGTGAAGCATATTATTCAAACAAATATCAAAAGCATGTATTTCTGCTGTTGGCCTGGCCTGGCGCAATAGCCAGGATGATTGCCCTTTCCAGACCCCACTTTCTATGATGAGGTTCGGTTTGATCTGGCGCAGCACCACAAACATCCAGTAATTGGCGCCCAGGCCGGTTCCTCCCGTGTTGATTTTGATCGGCCGTTGTGGGTAGATCCGAAGGAACTCCTCGGTGGTTTGCTGCAGCTCTTGGGGGCTTATAGACAGCGAGGCTGGTTGGTGCACTTCGAAAAAATTAAGCAGTTGCACTTGCAGTAAAGCTATTTCATCAAAATATTTATTGTCTTCCATCATATCTTTCACTCCTTGACTCAAGTTGGCAACAGAAGTACCGCACGTCATGAAGTAACCGTTCACCAGATACCTCATTGTCATCCTCTATAGTGAGCGTTCACTCCTCGGAGCAAGGCATGGTGTCAGTTGACGCCTACCGTCCCCACTCCTTTGCGCCTTTGCGTCTTTGGTACGCCAGGCCAAGCCTGGTCGATCTATCTGACTGAAAGGAGTCAGACATGCCAATTGCTCGTTCAGCATGTAGCTGCGGTCTCTCGTGCAGGGTAACCGAACACGGGGAGTAGACCGGTCCAGAGGGCCAAAGGCCCTGGACAATGGGGAGAGAACCTCCCCAAACAGCGAAGACGTGAGCCCTAGCGTGAGCGAACCTGATTCGGCCTCGATACGCAAAGATGGTGGTGGCCAGCCTTCCAGAGATGGTGAAGCCTGCCACCGACAGGTGGATAACGAGCGTATGCCCCTGTCGGACCGCCCGGGGTGGTTGAGGAGAGCGCGCGTCGAAAGATCGATCGAGGAACCTGGGAGACCCGACGGGGAGCCCTGAACAGGCAACGCCAGCGGGGAACCAATAACCCGCGAGGCGGCCCCGGTCGGGAGTCGGAGCGGCCCATAGTAGCAGGGAAGCGGGGTAATGCCCGTGGAGCCAAGGGGCCGCACTTCAGTCGTGTTTCGATCAAGGAAAGGAGATCCCGCTTGAGCGGCAAACGCTCCACTACGGACAGGCTGCCGGCTGGGTTCACACCCGAGCCCGGTATGCCGGTGAAGGTTTCCCTTTTGCGATGGAAGCTGAGCTGCAAGGCTAAGCAAGAGGCGTCGTTTCGGTTTTATGCCCTCTATGATCGTATCTATCGCCTGGATGTCCTTGGGACAGCCTGGGCGCGGGTGCGTGCTAATGGAGGGGCACCGGGCGCGGACGGAGTGAGCATCCGCGATGTAGAGCAAGGGGAAGGGAGCGCGGTGGTCTTTCTCACGACTATCGAGGAAGAGCTCAGAAACCGCACCTACCGACCCGGCCCGGTGCGTCGCGTTTACATTCCCAAAGCCAACGGCAAGCTGCGCCCCCTTGGAATCCCGTGTGTGCGGGACCGTGTGGTGCAGATGGCCGCGCTGCTGGTGCTTGAGCCGATCTTTGAGGCGGATTTTCTGGAATGCTCTCACGGTTTCCGGCCGGGACATCGCGCCCACGGGGCTTTGGGGCAGATTCGAGAGCACCTGCAAGCCGGTCGGCGGGAAGTGTATGACGCGGACCTTTCGAGCTACTTTGACAGCATTCCCCACGACAAGCTCATGGAAAAGATCAAGCGGCGGGTTGCCGACGGATCGGTCCTCAAACTGATCCGGATGTGGCTCGAGGGGGAGGTGGTGGAGATCGACGGGCAGGGGGGCAAGAAGGTGACCCGGTCTCGCAAGGGTACACCCCAGGGAGGAGTCATGACTCCACGAACGCAAAAGATAACCTGGCGTCGACGAGGCTACAGACAGTCCAGGTGAAGGATCATTTCTCTCCGGAACCGGAATCGAATGTTTGATCCTGATCGTCTCCTGGTTAACCAAAACCTCTTTCACAACCAAACGCAAGACCTTTTGTCGTTCTCTGACATCCAGAGTTTCCGCTGTCCCGCGAAGCCGTTCCAGGAAGCTTTCCATGGTCCCGGCAAGCCGGAGAAAAGTGCGCTGATCAACGGCCGCGGCCTCCAGACCTTGCAGTTCCGCATGTAAAGCTTTTTCTCGCTTTCTCAGCTCCGGCATCCGGTGGCGCAATTCATCGAGCTGGAGAAGGTTTTCCTGATAGGCATCCAGAAGTTTTTCGATGGCCTTTTGGACACGCACTATTTCCTTGCTCAGCACTTCCTTTTTCCGTCTGGTCGGGTTGGACTGCCGAATCTCCTTCAACCTCCGCTCTATTTCATTACGGATCAGGTCGGGGTCTTCGAGTAACCGGAGAACTTCCTTCCAGACGATTTCATCGAGATAATCCTGGCGGACGGGTCGATTATGACACACCCGACCGTTGGGATAACGATAATCGTCGGATCCCGGGCATCGGTAATAATAGATCTTTCTCTTCGATGTGCGCGTTGACGTTCGGTAGAAAGCATAGCCACATTCACCGCAGACCAGCATGCCTTGCAATAGTGTGGGCTCGATGGTGCGCCGAGCAGAGAGGCGCTTGTTCTGCTCCAGTCGTTCTTGCGCCAGGGCGAAGGTCTCTTCTTCCATGATTGCGGGAACGGGGATTTCCACCCACTCCTCCCGAGGACGTTCCCGATTGCTGCCGCACCGTGGGGAAAAACCACCCTTGTTTCGCAGCGGCCGCGTGATCCTCTGTCTTTCGGCCCGCTCCGTCTTGCCAAAACAAGCCGCGCCCCGGTAGGCGGGATTTCTCAGCATGGCCCATACGGTGGAGCGCTCCCAGCGGGAAATCCTCTTGCGGGTGGGAACCTGGCGATCATTGAGCCACCGGGCTATGGCGTTGATGCTGAGCGCCTCCTCCAGGTAGAGCTTGAAGACAGTTCGCACGATTTCAGCCTCCATCGCGATGACTTCATAGCAGGCTGAACTTGACTCCGTCTTTTTCACGTAACGATAACCATACGGCGCACCTGAAAGCACATTGATGGAACCCGACCTGGCCCGATGCTTCTTGCCCCGCCGGGTGCGCTCGGCGATCTGAGCACGCTCGTACTCGGCAATCATGCCTTGAAATTGGAGCATCAATTCCTCTTCAGGTGTTGTTGCTTTAGCCGATTTGAGAAACACGACATCCACACCATGGCGGGACAACTCTTCAAGCAACAAAACCTGGTAGGCATACTTGCGGCTCAGCCGATCCGGCGAAAAAATCAGCACAGTCTCGAACTGTCCTTCGGAGGCAAGGTCCCGCAGTCGTTCCAATCCCGGGCGAACAAGCATGGCGCCGCTGTATCCCTCATCAAGAAAAATCCATTCATCGAGGACCGCGTAGCCTTCACTTTGAGCACGCTCCCTCAGAGCCGCAACCTGACTCTGGATCGTTCCATCCGTCTTCTGTCGCTCGGAGGAGACTCGGGCGTAAATCGCCGCTGGCTTCATCTCTTATGATTTCCTCTGCTTGTCTGATGCCCTGGCTCTCATGAGCCGTCATCCAGATCTTGTCGGGTATGAGAGTTCGATAAACCTGGATGATCTTCTTCCGCGACAAACGGTCAAAACTGTACTCGGTGTGTATCTTGCGGCCGCGTTGACACCTATCAGCCACGCCCATGAATCCCACGGAGGAAACTCTCCAGAGCTTGCGTCACGACTTCGCTCAAAGTCCTTCCCGTGGAGACCGTATATTCCCGAAGTGTACCAATAAGATCCTGAGACAGCTTGATGGTGAAGGGAATCTTGTGGCCGGGAACCACCATTTTTTCGGTCATGGCGCCAGCCTTGCGAACGTAGCGGTGTGCCTGGCTCCTCGAAACGCCGAAACGAACGGCCACTTCCGCAGCTGCCTTGGCCGGGGAATTGTATTCCTTGAGCAGTTCCATGGCGACATTGATGCGTTCTGCATGTTCTGGTGCGGATGATCTGGTCATGTCTCATATGAGTATAACCACATATGCCTCTTGTCAATCGCTAATCTCTCTTTTCACGGAATCGAACCTGCCGCACGAATTCAAAGTTACCTTTTGCGTTCGTGGAGTCTTCTCGCCTCTTTTGGCCAACATCTACCTTCACGATTTCGACCGTGCATTCCATGAGGATACAGAGGGACCCAAGCGGGTGGCCAACGCCGGGCTGGTGCGTTACGCCGATGATTTTGTGGTGATGGCCCGGTACATGGGAAGCCGCATCGGGGAATGGATCGAGAGGAAGCTCGAAGGGGATCTTGGATTGGAAGTGAACCGGGACAAGACGAGCATTGTACGGATGGGGCAGTCCGAAGCGAGCCTCAACTTCCTTGGCTTCACCTTTCGCTACGAGCGTGACCGGAAAGGAAGGGAATGGCGTTATCTGAACATCTTTCCCTCCAAGAAGGCCGTGAGTCGCGTGCGGGAGAAGATCCGGGAGTTGACGGGGAGTGGATACAAGCAACCGCTGAGGGAAGTCATAGCGCAGGTCAATGTGATCCTGCGTGGCTGGGCGAATTACTTCCAGTACGGCTATCCTCGGCGGGTCTTTCGGGCGTTGAACCACTTCGTGCGGTGTCGGTTTCGCATCTTCTTGCGGAATCGGAGCCAAAGGCGGAGCCACCCCTTTCGCCATGGCGAGAGCCTGTACGCCGGCCTGAAACGCTATGGACTGATCTACCTGTAGGGTGTGCACCGCTATCAACTCCTTGCGAGTGCCTTATGGCAAAGGACTGTCGGTGAGCCGGATGCGGGAAATCTGCACGTCCGGTTCGACGAGGGGGAGGGTGACAGAAGAGGCATGGTCTGCGGGCTCTTTGCCACGACGCCCGAAAGAGCTGATACAACGGAAGCCCGTGACCTAAACAACTCCTGTCTCCCTCTCTACTCTACCGTGAGCCAACTCTTCAATGGTTCGAAAGCCTGGTCCATCGGGTGAACGCTTACTCGCATCTTGTACATACTTCCTTCTCCTGTCTTTCGGTGCCCTCGGCGGGGAATGCGGCAATGCTTTTACCCACGGGCCATGCCGAGCCGACCGCAAGCCGAAACATCGCCCGATCCAGGTGCATTGACCACCTCCACCGGGCGCCCGCTTGCCAATATATACCGATTTAGGACCTGATGTTTCACTATCAAATGCGGGCAAGATGCCCGCGCTCCCAGGAAAGAGCCCACAAGCAGCGAAAGATTTCATCCTCAACGGAGAAACCTCCTTCGGATCAGACAAAGAGATGCCCGCCAACGCATTTCCCCGCCGCATCGATCATCAAGCAATAAATGGTCGGCTTGCCGGTTCGGGTTGCGAACTGACCGCGCTCCGGGTATATCATGGGACCAAGGCATAAAGTTTGCGCCGCTTCGAGGAACGATTCGGAAACGTGCCCGGCACCAGGTCCCAGGACGAGTCATGGCGGATATCGGTAATCCTCACGACAAGTTTTTCAAGGAAATCTTCACCCGGCGCGAAGCCTTGAAGGATTTCCTGACCCAGGCCCTGCCGCAGCCGATCGCCGCCCTGGTGGATCTGGAATCGCTTGAATACCTGAAGGACAGCTTCATCGACGAAAACCTGCGTGAACGCTTCTCCGATCTCTTGCTCCAGGTTGCGTTCAAGGATCACGGACCGGGCTACCTTTATCTGCTGTTCGAGCACAAGAGCTACCGCGAACCTCGAATCGCCCTGCATCTGCTGCGCTACATGGTGAAGATCTGGGACGCTTGCGTGAAGCAGGATCGCCCCCTGCCGGTGATCGTGCCGCTGGTGTTCCACCACGGCCGCGACAGCATGCGGGAGGGATGTGCCTTCGCCGATTTGTTCCGGGTACCGGATGACCTCGCCAGGTTCCTCCCCGCTTTCGATTATCTGCTCTGGGACGCCTCGGCGGTCGACGACGAGCAGATTCGAGGGGCGCTTTTGGTGCGTGCCGCCCTGCTGATTTTCAAGTATATTTTCCGGGAAGATCTCCGCGATCGCCTGCCGCTGATCCTCGAACTGCTCGTTCCCCTGTGCCGGGAACCGCCGGGGCTCGCCATCGTGGAAGCCTTTTTGCGTTACATAGCCGCCGCCGCTCGGGTGGAACAGGTCAGCTACCCGGAACTGGAAGCGGTGGTGGAACGCATCCTATCCGAACCAGGGAGGTCGATCATGCCCACCATCGCCGAAGTGTTACAGCAAGAAGCCCGGCAGCAAGGGCTGCAACAAGGGCTGCAACAAGGGCTGCAACAGGGACTGCAAGAGGGACTGCAACAGGGGCTGCAACAAGCCAGAGAAAACGTTCTAGACGTTCTGAAAGCGCGTTTCGGTGAACTCCCCCAGGCGCTGGTCGAGCGGGTGGACGCCGTCGCCGACCTTGCTTTGCTGAAGGTATTGCATCGTCAAGCGATCATCGCGGAATCACCGGCCGACTTCGATCAAACCCTGAAACTGCTGCTTGATTGAAGCCAGGCGGCCGCGACGACGGTGGAGCGGTTTCGCTACCCGGAACTGGAAGCGGTGGTGGAACGGGTCCTATCCGAACCAGGGAGGTCGATCATGCCCACCATCGCCGAAGTGTTACAGCAAGAAGCCCGGCAGCAAGGGCTGCAACAGGGACTGCAACAGGGGCTGCAACAAGGACTTGTTCAGCAGGCTCGGGAAAACGTTCTGGATGTTCTCAAGGCGCGTTTCGGTGAAGTCCCCCAGGCCCTGGTCGAGCGGGTTAACGCCGTCGCCGACCTCGCCTCGCTGAAGGTGTTGCATCGCCGGGCGATCATCGCGGAATCACCGGCCGCTTTCGAGCAAACCCTGGAGTTGCCGCTCGATTGAAGACCCGCCGCGGCGCCCCGTTGCCGCACTCCGTCGGCCGCGGCAACGAATGTCCGGAAAGCTGGGCGACCGCCGTCAGATCTCGTCAGCGCCCGAGTTCGTCCCGATAAGTCTCTATCCGTTTTGCCGCTTCCCATGTCGCGGATTTTTCCAGCGCTGCCGCCGCATGCCACCGGATCACGGTGCCGGCCGCTCCGTCCATGAATTGTTGCGCGCTCAACCCCGCCGGCGACGGCCTTTCGAGGTTCCGTTGCCGCGCCATAGGTGAAGGGGACCTCGGTGGCCTATCCCGAACGGAGCTGGTTGCCCGGCAAGCACCGCCAGCACGGCAGCGGAACGCGTCCTGACATCGGTTGTCAGGCTGCCCTCGTGGTCGCACCCTGACCGTCGCGTTTCCCACCCAAGCGCTGCCCGGCCCGTCGTTTCTGCGTCAGAACAAAAGCAATTCCAGCGCCGGGAGTGCTCCTCCCTGTTGCTTCACCCCGGCTCCCGCGCGCACACACCGAACATAATCGTGAGCTTCCTTGCCGTGCCAATCCAGGTGGCCATTCCCGAAGTACACGTCCCAAGCGTAGGAGTGGCAACCTGTGAAGCTACTGCCCGACCAGTAATAGAACGAGTGGCAGGCGGGAAAGAAATTTGTATCGATAGTACAGAATCCGGCCAGGATCGAAGAGCTGGTGCGATCTACCAGGCTTTCCAGTTCGCGCACGTTGGGGAGCCTCCAGTCAGTGTATCCGGCCAGGGTCGAAGCCTCGCATTGGGCAAGGGCCTCATCCCAGGTATACATGCCGGGGTCGTCTCCTTGCTGCCACATGAGGCCGGTCATGGTGTCGCTCACCGTACCATTCCCATTCTTCAGGTAATCGGCTCGAACCTCGCCCGCACCGACCATCCCCACCAGGCACCCCAGAACCAATAGGCCAAGCACCCATCCGCCATGTTTCATCAAACGCCTCCTCTTCCGGTCGATAACGTCCGCGTCACAGGCTTCCCCATAGTCGCCATCAACCGGTGTGGATTCCAAAGAAGCATGAACGTCCATCTGTTACCATATGTCGAACCGTCAGGTCGCTTCCGTTGGTCGCAACTTGACCTTGTATGTTGACCCCATGGGTGGCTCTATTGCGGCGATCCTTGACACCGCTCACGGTCCCATGCGCACACACCGTACATACTCTCGCCACATTTTATTGACCCCGTAAGCGCTGCCGTCGTAAAAACAAACTTCCCAGGCATAGTTTGGGTCGTAAGTATCGCTACTACCCGACCAGTAATAGACCGAAATGGACGAACGGCAGCTCGGGAAAAAACGGGTGTCGATGTTTGGATTAGTGCCTCCATAATTCACGATGGAAACCAGTTCGTGGTCGTTGGGCAGGCGCCAGTCGTCGTAGCCGGCAAAGGTCAGGGTATCGCAATAATCTAGGGCCTCCTCCCAGATACGGCCGCCGGCATCGTTTTGTTCGTCCCCCTGCTGCCACATGAGGCCGGTGTTGAGATCGGTCACGGTGCCGTCGCCGTTGTCGCGAAACGCCGGTTCCGGTCCCTGGTATTGGGCGTCTTGCCTGCTACGTCCCAGAATCTTTGACTCAAAGAGTCCTGAATTAATCCCGCCTAGCCCGCGATACCCTGCTTGACCCCGCCTATTTTGTGCTCATGATACCCCGCCTACCCCGCGCTTTGTTGGTGAGTCACCTGGATTATGCTCGGCTCGACGTTGCGTGAACAACCCCCTTGCCGCTATATTGCCGGGGTCCGGTTCTATCCAGAGG
>MNZR01000052.1 GCA_001873705.1 Syntrophobacteraceae bacterium CG2_30_61_12 | reverse complement strand
GCGAACGACCGGCGGATCAAACCCATGAGAACGGAAGCAGGAGGTCCCTATGGTGGAGCGACAGTATCTGATCGATGCAATGACCGTGCAGGACTCGTGGCGGCTGTTCAAGATCCTGGCCGAATTCGTGGACGGCTTCGAAGCCCTCGCCGATGTCTATCCGGCGGTTTCCATCTTCGGTTCGGCACGGGTTCGCCCGGGTGAACCGATCTACGAAAAGACCGTGATCATCGCCAGAAAGCTCGCCCAGGCCGGCTTCAACATCATCACCGGCGGCGGCCCCGGGGTGATGGAAGCCGGCAATAAGGGAGCAGCCGAAGGCGGCAGCACCTCCATCGGCCTCAACATTCACCTGCCCATGGAACAGAAGGGCAACCAGTACGCCACACTGGCCGTCCAGTTCAAATACTTTTTCATCCGCAAGGTCATGTTCGTCAAATACGCCCAGGCCTATGTCGGCATGGCCGGGGGGTTCGGCACCATGGATGAGGTCTTCGAGGCCCTCACCCTCATTCAAACCAAACGGGTGCGCCCCTTCCCGGTGGTCCTGGTGGGTTCGGACTACTGGGGCCCACTCTGGGACTGGGTGAAATCCACCCTGGTGGAACGCAAGCTGATCTCGCCCGATGACCTTGACCTGGTGACCCTGCTGGATGATCCGGATGACGTGGTGCGCACCATCAAACGCTACGTCGTCGTCTGATCGAAGGGCGCCGCGGGCGGCCGGCCTATTCAACGGCGTTGATCACTTCCAGCTCGCCTTCGTGTGCCTGCATTTGGGCGCTGCTTTCAATGATGATGCTTTTGTGGAAGCGTTCCTCCAGCATGAAGATGTCCTGGCGCTTTTGATTTAGGAGGTAGTTGGCGACCTCCGGAGCGAATCGGGCCCTCACCCCGCTGACCTTTTCCTCCAGCAGATGGTTCCAAATTTTTCGCAGGTACCAGAGAGCGGTGGCTTCGGTCGAGCGCACCAGGCCGGTGCCGCCGCAGCACTGGCAGTCCTTGTAGGAAGCCAGTTGGATGCCCAGCCCCAGGTGCTGACGGGAAAACTCCAGCAGGCCGAAGCGAGAGATCTTGCCGACCTGGGTCTTGGCCCGGTCTTTTTTCACTTCCTCCTTCACCCGCCGCTCCACTTCCCGATTGTGTTGAGCGCCGCGCATATCGATGAAATCGACCACGATCAATCCCCCCAGATCGCGCAGTCGAAGTTGCCGTGGGACTTCGGCGGCCGCTTCCAGATTGACCCGAAAGCTGCTTTCTTCCTGATCCGCGGTGCGAGTGGCCCGGCCCGAATTGACATCGATCGCCACCAGGGCCTCGGTGGCATCAATGATCAGATAGCCGCCGGACTTGAGCGGCACCCGCTTCTGAAACAACTGATCGATTTGATCTTCCAGATGGTAGTTGTTGAAAATCGGCGCGTCTTCCTTGTACAGCTTGACCATGTACTGATGCTTGGGGCTGACGATGTGAATGAATTCCTTGACCTTCTTGAAGACCTCCCGATCGTCCACCAGAACGCTCTTGATGTTGGGATTGAAGTAATCGCGCACCACCCGAATGGCCAGATCGCGCTCCCGATAAATGAGCGCCGGCGTTTGTGCTTCGGCCACCCGTTTCAAGATTTCTTTCCAGATCAGCACCAGGTACTTCAAATCCTTGGAGAGTTCGCTCTTGGTCCGCTGCTCCGCCGCGGTCCGGACGATGATGCCCATCTCTTCCGGGACCTTGAGCGAATGGGCGATTTCCTTGAGCCGCTCGCGCTGGGCTTCGTCTTCGATCTTCTTCGATACCCCCCGGCTGTCCTGCTGCCCGGGGACCAGGACCAGATAGCGCCCGGCCAGTGAAATGTAGGTGGTGAGCGCGGCGCCCTTGGCCCCGATTTCTTCTTTCACCACCTGCACCAGGACTTCCTGACCGGGTTCCAGGACATCCTGAATACGCGCCGCTTTTTCCACCTCCTTGCGGTAGTACTCGGGATGAATCTCGGGCAGTGGCAGAAAGCCGTTACGCTCCGTTCCATAATCCACAAAGGCCGCCTGCAGGCTGGGCTGCACATGAACCACCGTGCCTTTGTAAATATTGCCCACATACTTGCCGCGAGCGGCGGTTTCGATAAAAAACCCGCTCAGGGTCTGGCCTTCCACAATGGCCACCCGGAACTCTTCCGGATGGACCGCATTGATCAGCAGATGTTGATGAGTCATAACCTTCTTCCGCCGTTCAGGCGTTGTTCGAGATGTTGTTGCGCTTGATAGATAAAAGTCCGCAGCGCCAGGTCCCGATTGGGTTGAACGGTGCCGTCGTAGGACGCATCGAGATAGGGGACCTGGCTGCGATGGAGCAACGGCTTGAGAATCGCGGCGCAAATGGTGCTGGGCATGCAGGTGAACGGAAACACGTTGACGATGCCGTCGTAGTCATCGTGTATATAGGCCAGTGCTCCCCCGATGCTGAGCGCCGCTTCGGTGCCGATCGCGAAGTTGAAATGCCGATTGTGGTCGAGCCAGGTTTCCAGGGACCGGACCGAATGATCGCGGGCGATATCCAGGCACCTCAAAGCACACCGATAGACCTGCGCCTGCCGCCAGCTCTGGTAGCCGTGTTCGGCCAGGACCCCGATGGTGTCGCGCAGCAATGGCGCCAGGCCCCGGTTCGCCGGGCGCCGCACCAGGTCACGCCAGCGGCTGCGGACCCGCAGCAGGCGGTCGTAAGTGACATAATTGAACCATTCGGCCACCGAAGCGATCACCACTTCGCCACCGAACCGCTCGATCGAGCGCGCCAGGTTCTGGTTGGATTCGGGATGGGTGCGCAGATAGATTTCACCCACCAGCCCGATCCGCGGCCGCCGCGGCCGCTTGGGATCGAGCAACCCCGCCGCCGCCGCCAGGTAGCGCTCCAGCATTCGGTACAGCCGCCGGCAATCGCGGCTCGGCCCCACTTCGACGATCAGCTTCTCCATGGCTTGCACGGCCTGTTCCAGCAGGGCATCGGTGCTCCCCGCCACGGCCTCGTAAGGCCTCACCCGCCAGCTCGCCCGTTCCAGGACATCGGCGATAACCACCGTCACATAGGCCAGGCGTCGAAAATAGCGGGCCCGCGATGCCGGCAGGATGCCCGCCGCATAGCCGTTGCTGGTGGACAAATAGGCGATGGGCACCGCACGCAGATCCGGAAAGCGATCGAGGATCAGCCGCTGGTACTTGTTGTACATGCCGAATCGGCAGGGACCATCGGCTTCGGGCAGAAAGTAAACATACCGCTCCGCTGCGAAGCCGGCCCCCAGGCGCTCCTTTTCCCCCTGCAAATGATGCAGCACGTCGCCCAGGGTCACCTGGCACGGAAAACATTCCTTCCCCGAGGTGAATTCCTTACCCAGGGCCAGGCCCTTATAGGTGTCCATGACCCGGGCGTCCACCCCGAAGGCCCGAAAAGCGGCGGCCAGCAGGCGCGAACCAAAAGGATTCATCCTCGGCAGGAGCAGCGTCTTGCCGGACACGTCGAACTGGGCCACCTGGGTGGAAAGTCGGCTCAACGGGCGTTCCTCTTCCGGCCGCTTCATGCGCGCTGTTCCTTCACTCAAATCCACCGGGCCTCGCTATCCACTTTTCCCTTGCCACGCAAAGCGGCACCGTATCGATAACAGCAGGCGGAGGCAACCATTCGCCGCGGCCTCGAGCCGAACTCAGGCCGCCCCCCGGCAACTCTCCCGACCCCCGGCATCCAAGCGCCGGGCCTGGATGTTGTTCACCACATTGCGATAGGCTTCGAGCCGGGTCAAGGCCCCGGCCACCGCGCTGTGCTCATCCAGTTCCAGGATCAGCGGCGGTTTATCCTGGAGCAGTCGGCGATAAAAGTGCTCGATAAAGGAATCCGCTCCACAGCTGAAGTTGGTGAGATGCATGCCATACCAATCGGGATGCTTGCCGATCAGCTTGGCGGTGCGCAGAATGCGGGCGCCGAGGCCCCAGTACATGCGCGGAAAGTCACTCAGGTCCACGCCGTCCACCTCGAGGAAATCCATCGGCAGCGCCTCGATGCCGAGTCTCGCCAGATGCCTACCGAGCTTCAGATTGAGCCGTTCGTCGTGGAGATTGTAGGGTCGTCCGGTAACCACCCAAAGCGGCACCCCCGGCGTCCGCTGGGCCAGAAACCGGCGGCCCGCGGCGATCAACCGGCGCCGAAACCGGCTTTGCGCCTCCCAGGCCACGGTAACCGCCCGCTCAATGACGGCGCGACTGCCGCGAACCTCTTTCGGCAAGGCCTCCAGTAAACTCCAGCCCAATCCCTCGGCGCCTTTTTTCAGGTAGAGATCGGGGCAAATCAGCCGCCGGGCCTCGATCCCGAACGCCGCCCGGGCCATGTATTGGGAACTTTCCACCAGCGGGCAGAACAATCCCCGCTCGGCGGGATCCGGACCGGGCATATCGATCAGGTTCGGCAAGAACAGATATTCAGCCTGGTCCAGCAACTGTTTGACATGCCCGTGAAACACCTTGATCGGAAAGCAGGTTTCCGCGGTCATGGATTCGACCCCGGAAGCCACCACCCGAGGGCTGGTCGGAGCGGTCAACCGCACTTCAAAGCCCAGTTCCTGGAACAGGGTCACCCAGAGAACGCCCCATTCCCAGGCATGGATGGCCAGCGGAATGCCCACCGTCGGCGCGCGGCCCGACCCGCTCCGGACCGCGGTGCCCGAGTTGTCGACCGGCATCGCCGCCGGGCCCAAGGCGGCCTGAAACAACCGGAGGCGTTCGGCAAACAGGTTCAGCGCCGGTTTGGTGCCGCCACGAGTGATTTCGTAGCGCGCGCATTCACCGCCCCAAATGCTCTTGCGCCCGCAGAAATCGTACACCTTGAGTTTGCATTCGTTATGACACTTGGGATCGGCCCGGCACACCGATTCAACGAACTCCACCGACACCCGCCCCAACGCCGCCAGGTCTCGATCGCGGCCGCTGAAATCACCGCGTTCGAACCCGGCTTTCAGCGCCAGGGCCGCCCCGTAGCCGCCCAGCACCTCGCGGTGGCGCGGCACCAGCAGAGGTTTCCCGAGCACCTGTTCAAAGGCGGCGACGATGCCTCGATTGAGCGACGGCCCGCCCAGAAACATCACCCGCTTGCCGATGGAACGCTTGCCCACGACCCGATTCAGGTAATTGTGCACGATCGCGTAGCACAGACCGGCGATCAGATCACCACGATCAGCGCCCTTCTGGGCATAGCTCATCAGATCGGATTCCATGAACACGGTACAGCGTTCGGCCAGGGCAACCGGCTGTCGGGAGGCCAGCGCGATGGCCTCGAATTCGCCGACGATATTGATCCTCAGCTTGTTGGCCAATTCGTGAAGGAAACTGCCGGTGCCGGCGGCACACACCTTGTTCATGTCGAAATCCAGGGGATGGCCCTGGTCGATGCGAATGTACTTGGAATCCTGCCCGCCGATTTCAAAGATGGTGTCCACCGCCGGGTCCACCGCCACCGCCCCGCCGGCGTGGGCGGTGATTTCATCGATGATCAGATCGGCCTCGACAAAATCCCCCACCACGTTGCGCCCGGACCCGGTGGTGGCGATCCCGACCAGGTGCACCCGGCCGGCCACCTCGCGCTCCAGGGTGCGGAGCAACTCCTGGGTCACCTCGATCGGCTTGCCGCGGGTCTGCAGGTAGCATTTGTGAAGCAGGTTCCCGGCGCCATCGATCAGGGCATACTTGGTGGTGGTCGAGCCCACATCGATCCCGAGAAAGGACTCGATTGGCCGCGCCGGATCCCAATCCCGCGGAGCCAGCCGGTTGTCCGCGTGGAACCTGGTGAGCTTGAGAGAAAGCGGCGCGGCCCGCGGAAAGGCCGCCGTGGCAGTCGCCCCCGAACGCTGCAGAGCGGCACTCCCGACGCTGTTGTGCCGGCCTCGCCGTTGGCTCTGCAGGGCCACCCCGAGCGCCCCCAGCGAAGCGTAATGGGGGGGCACCACCAGGTCCGGGAAGTACTTCTTGAACGCCTCGACCTGCAAGCGGTTTCCGGCCAGTCCGCCGATAAAAATCACCGGGCTGTGAAGTTTCCGGTTGCCCACGATGGTGCTCAGGTAATTAGCGGCGTTGCCGAAATGCAGACCGGCCACGATGTTGGCCAGGGGTTCCCCCTTGTTCTGCAGGTGGATCATATCCGATTTGGTGAACACCGTGCAGCGGCAGGCCACCGGCGCCGGGTCGGTATGCCTCGAACCCAGCGCGATGAAATCATCGAGCACGGTTTGCGTGTGCTCCTGATCCAGTTCGACCCGCTCGCCATAAATCGACGAAGCCAGGCGTTCCGCCTGCTGATCGATGAACGATCCGGTCCCGGACGCACAGGGCCCGTTCATGTTGAAGGCATCCAGGTGCCACTGCCGCCCATCGTGAGAAAGCTGAAACAGGGCCGCATCCTGGCCGCCGATACTGATGATGGTGCGCACCCCGGACACCACCCGGACCGCCCCCAAAACCTGGGCAATAGTTTCCACCTCATAAGGCGCCTTCAATTCAGCAGCCAACCGCTCGCCGTGGATCCCGGTGAAGGAAACCGACCGGATCGAAGCCGGCTCAAACCGCTGCTGGAGGCGTTCCAGAAAGGCTTCCAATTGCTCGCGAACCAGACCGAAATGACGCAGATAGGGCGCTTCCCAGACGATCTCACCTGGTTCATCGATCACGATCCCGTTGATACTGACCGAGCCGATGTCAATGCCCACATCCAATGCCATGAAAGGATCCCTCACTGCGTTGATTGGAACCGATTGCCGCACCCTTGCGGCCCTCCCGAGTCCACCCGCGTGGCCGTAGCAAGTCCGGCTTCGGTTCCCGGAACCGGGAAACCCATCACTCCGTTTGGTCCTGAAGGTGAATCTCAGTATACGAGAAGGGGACGCCAATATTCAATACCGGGATGGCCGCGGGCCGCACCGTTACCCAATAGCCCGGGTGCCCCGCGGCCGGCGTCCTGATTTCTCGAAATGACCCGATGACCCGCAGGGTCATGAAATGCTTGGTTGCTATACCGGTTAAGGGTAAAAAGTTTCATTTCCTGTGCGCTCTTTCCCGGGAGCGCGGGCATCTTGCCCGCTTTTGAAAATGAAACATCTGTTCCTAAACCAGTATAACCAGCCGAGGCGCAACCAAAGGTGGAAATTGCATCAGTGCCGCGGAATTCTTTCTCGCCGCGGGCGTGATCCCGATTGGTTCCGGGTAGGTCAGGGTGTGCGCGGCACTCCCTGACGATCCGTTGTAGGCTCGTTGATGGGAGGCGTTGCCGGACCGTCGCGTCGGGTAGCTCCCGCTGGTCGCAACCCGACCTACGTTGAGAGTTTTCCCCCGCGCCCCGTGGGCCCGATAACTTCGGATAGTTCCCCTGGTCGCAACCCGACCTACGATTGCCGCGGCAGGCAGATGTAGACGGAATCGCCGAAGCCGCGGCGCACCACCGTGCCGTCCCGCTCCAGGATAGCCAGGGTCGCGCTCAACTGGGCCGAGGGCAGCGCCAGCGACGAGGCCATTTCTTCCTCCGTGCACGGGCGCCGTTCGATCATCCGGAGCACCCGCATGGCCGCCGAGGCATCGGGTTGTTCCACCACCGGGGCCGTGAAGGAGCCGATGATGCGGGTGCGGTCTTCAGGAAAACAGCGCATCGCCGCTTCCATTTCCGGGCCGCTGAGACCGCGCACCCCGGCCACCGCCGGCGGCCGCACCACGGTGTTCAGGTCCACCCGGTCGGGACCGATGGCATCGATCACGCGCCGCAGTCGCTGCAAGTGTTCCGGTGAGTCGTTCAGGCCCTGCACCAGCAGGACCTCGATCACCATGGTAGCGGAAAACTGGCGCCGGAAAGCGGTGAGCCCCTGGATGATCTGCTCTAAATCAAGCCCGGGATGAGGCCGGTTGAGCGCCGCAAACACCTCTGGGTCGACCGTATCGAGCGACGGCATCACCAGATCGGCCGCCATCAAATCGCGGCGCACCTGCGGGTCCCAGAACAGGGAACCGTTGCTGATCACCACCAGGGGCAGTTCGGCGTGGCGTCGCTTGATCGCCCGCAGCAGTTCGCCCAGCGCGGCATAGAGAGTCGGCTCCCCGGCCGCCGACAGGGTCAGCGCGTCCACCGCCCGCGGATGCTCATGCAGAAAAGCTTCCAGCTGTTCGAGCACGATCCCGGGCGCAACGAATTCGCGCCGCCCGCAGGTGAGGTGAGTGGTGCGCCCGGATTCACAATAGAGGCAATCGAAGGTGCAGGTTTTGGGGGGAATGACGTCGATGCCCAGCGACCGGCCCAAACGCCGGGAGGGCACCGGGCCGAAGATGTGCTTCATGATAAGGCTCCCCCGCTATCCCTCGGGTTCTTCGTCCAGGTCCCGGCACCCGATGTGCATCATGACATTGTTTTTCTTCCTCAGGTACACCTCGCATTCGGAGCAGACCTGTCCTTTTTCCTGACAGGCACGCGGGACCAGGTCCCAGCAGGGCACCGGAAAATTCAAAATAGCCGGACATTTTTTCCGGATTTCCTGATCGCAGTTGCGGATTTCCCAACACGGGGCAATGGTGAGCAACTTCTTCACCCCGGCGATATTGAGCCCATCTTCGGTCAGCAGGCGCCGCAGACAGCGCAGCCACTGCAGATCGTTGTTGGAATAGAACCGCTTGCCGCCGCGCCGGGCCGGCTTGACCAGGCCCTCCTGCTCGTAAATCCTCAGGGTGCGCGGATGAATCCCGAGCAACTCCGCCACGATCCCAATCGGATAGAGGGCCTTGCGATTTTCTATCTTCATCCACCGTCCTCCTGTACACAACCAATACAAGGTCAATTGACCGATGCATAAATACATAGCTTAATACCAAACTGTCAACTGTTGATCGGACCGGCGTCGCGTGAACCCGGCCATCCTTTTTCCTTGCCAAATCCTGGAAGCTTACAGTAATTTTGAGAGTCTACAGGACGTTAACGCACAAGTCGGGGAACGCCCCCGCGGCCCGCCGCCGTCCCAAGCCGGCCGCGGCCCATGCGGGAGCTTCCACGGTGCCGCCGACATCCAGGGAGAGTGTTTACCCAAGCCGATCAGGGAGAACCAAGCGATGCGCAGTGACGCCATGAAGAAGGGGGTGGAAAAGGCCCCACACCGTTCGCTTTTCAAGGCCATGGGCTATACCCAGGCGGAACTCGACCGACCGCTCATCGGCGTGGCCAATTCCGCCAACGAAATCATTCCCGGCCACATCCACCTGGATAAAATCGCCGCCGCGGTCAAGGCGGGGATCCGCCTGGCCGGCGGCACGCCGGTGGAATTCAGCACGATCGGCGTGTGTGACGGGATCGCCATGAACCACGACGGCATGCGATATTCTCTGGCGAGCCGGGAGATCATCGCCGATTCGGTGGAAATCATGGCCATGGCGCACCCCTTCGACGGCTTGGTGCTGATTCCCAACTGCGATAAAATCATCCCGGGCATGCTGATGGCGGCCATGCGTCTCAACATCCCCAGCATCGCCGTGAGCGGCGGACCGATGTTGGCCGGCCGCGTCGGCCACCAGTCGGTGGATCTCATTTCGGTGTTCGAAGCGGTCGGGTCCTACAAGACCGGCGCCACTTCAGCCGCGGAACTGGCGCTGCTGGAGGAGCAGGCCTGCCCGGGATGTGGATCCTGCGCCGGCATGTTCACCGCCAATTCCATGAATTGCCTCAGTGAAGCCCTGGGCCTGGCGCTCCCCGGCAACGGCACCATCCCCGCAGTCACTGGAGCGCGGATCCGCCTGGCCAAGGAAGCCGGTATGCAGATCATGGAACTGGTCCGGCGTCAGATCCGCCCGCGCGATATCGCCACCGTCGAAGCCTTCGAAAACGCCATGGCGGTGGACATGGCCCTGGGCTGCTCCACCAACACCGTGCTCCATGTTCCCGCCATCGCCCATGAAGCCGGCATCGCGTTGGAACTCGACCGATTCAACCAGGTGAGCGCCCGCACCCCGCATCTTTGCTTCCTGCGCCCGGCGGGACCGCATTTTCTGGAAGACCTCAATGCCGCCGGCGGGGTCCCGGCGGTGATGAAGGAACTGGCCGGACGCGATTTGATTCATCTCGACTGCATCACCGCCACCGGCGCGACCGTGGCCGAGAACCTGGCCGCCGCCGCGGTGCTCGATCCGACCGTGATTCGCCCGCTGGAAAATCCCTACCATCAGCAAGGCGGAATCGCCATCCTTTACGGTAACCTGGCCCCCGAGGGAGCGGTGGTGAAGCAGGC
Source organism: Syntrophobacteraceae bacterium CG2_30_61_12 (assembly GCA_001873705.1). Taxonomy (GTDB): domain Bacteria; phylum Desulfobacterota; class Syntrophobacteria; order Syntrophobacterales; family DSM-9756; genus CG2-30-61-12. The sequence continues at coordinate 1,908 of MNZR01000052.1, read as the reverse complement.
CGCGGTGGCCCCGGAAATGCTCAAGCGCAATGGCCGCGCGCGGGTCTTTGACAGCGAACCGGAAGCCGCCGCCGCTATCCTGGGAGGGGCCATCGTAGCCGGGGACGTGGTGGTGATCCGCTACGAAGGCCCGAAGGGCGGCCCCGGCATGCAGGAAATGCTCACCCCCACGGCCGCCATCATGGGCATGGGCCTGGGCAAGGAGGTGGCGCTCATCACCGATGGCCGGTTCAGCGGCGGTAGTCAGGGAGCCGCGATCGGGCACATTTCGCCGGAAGCGGCAGCCGGTGGGCCGATTGCCCTGATCGAGGAAGGCGATCGGATTGCCATCGATATCCCCAACAAACGAATCGATTTGGAAGTGGATGAAGCCACCCTGGCCCGGCGTCGACAGGCCCTGAAGCTGCCCGAACCCAGGGTCAAAACCGGTTATCTGGCGCGCTACGCTCAGCAGGTCGGTTCCGGCGCCAAGGGCGCCGTATTCAAACTGGGTTGAACGGTGAGCGGGAGGCGGAACCGTGCTGCGATCCTTTCGCCTGGACCAGGCCGAACAGGCTGAGAACTGGGCGCGCAATGAACCGGGGCGGACGGCGGTGGAACTTGAAAAGCAACTGCTCCAGCGCCTCTGGGCAGCGCCCACCCGACAGCGGGTGCTGATGATCGGCGAAAGCCCCGGCTCTTTTGCCGAATGGTTCGCCCGCGGTCAGCATCAGGTGACCACCCTGGTAGCTTCCCCGGCGGCGGTCCAATGGTCGCGCCGACGACTGCCGCCCAATATCGATGTGCGCCAGGGTTCGGCCTGGGACCTGCCCTATGAAGACGATGAATTCGATACGGTGGCCCTGATCCACGCCCTGGAGTTCGCTGATGATCCGGCCGCGGCCATCGATGAAGCCTGCCGGGTGGCACGCAAATCGGTGCTGGTGTCGGTGTACAATCGTCTGTCGCTCATCACCGGACTCGAATTCTTGCGTTCGTTCTGGCACCCGCCCCTGTTCCCGAAAGGGCGGTCCTATTCGATCCTCGCCATCCGCCGCTTCATTCGTTCGAGCCAGGCCGCCGCCGGCTCCACCAGTTGGCGCAGTTGCCTGCTGCTGCCCTACTGGACCCTCGCCTATCTCGGCCAAATGGAGCGGTCCCGATTCTGTCAGTGCCAACCATTCGGCCACATCCTGGTGGTGCGGATCGATCCGGTCTATACCCTGCAAGCCGTGCAGGACCCGCTCCTGGCCGAAGTCGCGCCCGGAGCCAAAGCCGCCCACCTGCACGCCTCCTGCTGGCGGGCGCGGCAGCCGCAACGACCGCGGCAGCGGGTTGCGCAGCAGCCGCGGCCCGGCAGTCCGCGGTCCGGCCCGGTGACAGCGCTCACCACGGCAGCCCCGGACCTCCCGCCACCCGCTTCGAGGACCAAGAACGATGCAGGAAGCAGCCTTCTATCGCCGGCTTGAAGACCTCCAGGTGGAGTGCCGGCTGTGCGCGCACACCTGCCGCATCGCGGCCGGCAAGCGAGGCCGCTGCGGAGTACGGGAAAACCATGCGGGGGTGCTCGAAACCCTAGTTTATGGGCGCCTGATCGCCCGCCACGTGGACCCGATCGAAAAGAAACCCTTGTTTCATTTCCAGCCCGGCACGCGGAGCTATTCCATTGCCACCATGGGCTGCAATTTCCGCTGCCGGTTCTGCCAGAACGCGGACATTTCCCAGCCGCCGCACCACCGGCAGCAGATCCTCGGTGATCTTGTCACTCCCGAGCAGGTGGTCGAGGACGCCGCCGCCGAGCAGTGCGCCACCATCGCTTACACCTACACCGAGCCCACCGTATTCATGGAATACGCCATTGCGGTGGCGCGCCTGGCCCGCCGGCGCGGAATTGCCAACATCTTCGTGAGTAACGGCTACACCAGCGCC
>MNZR01000251.1:4429-12436 GCA_001873705.1 Syntrophobacteraceae bacterium CG2_30_61_12 | reverse complement strand
CGGATCGAAGCGACCCCGCTGGTGGAGGTGGTGGAAAAGAGTCAGGCGGTCGGTGAGTTGATCGAAAACGGCCGCTTCGCCGAAGCCCAGGCCCTGCGCGGGGAAAGCTTCCGCCGCAGTCTGGACCTGGTGAAGACCTTCACCCGCATCGAACCCGCCGAAAAGAGTCGCGGCGACGGCTGCATCGGGGTCCTCACCGGTGGCGCCGACGCTCCGGGAATGAACACGACGGTCAGCATCGCCGCCCGTTGCCTGCTCAACCAGGGCCTGCGCGTGGCCGGTATTCAGGACGCTTTTCTCGGTCTCATTCGGGGCGATATGAGCGATCTCGGCTGGAACCAGCTGATCGGCTGGGTCAACCGACCCGGTTCCGAACTGGGCACCGCCCGCCATGACCTGAGCCCGCAAGATGTGGAAAGCATCGCCGCCACCATTCGCGGCCACCGCGTGCAGGGCCTGCTCGCCATCGGCGGTCTCGGCACCTATCTCAACGTGGCCAAGCTGAAAGAAGCCAGGACCCGGTTCGAGGAACTCAACATCCCGATGGTGGTGGTTCCCTCCACTATCGACAACAACCTTCCCGGCACCGAATTCACCATCGGCTGCGACACGGCGCTCAACAACATCATCCAGGCGGTGGACAAGATCCGCCACACCGCCGGGGCATCGAAACGGGCGTTCGTGGTCGAGGTCATGGGTCGGCAATCGGGGTTTTTAGCCCTCATGGGCGCGCTCGCTTCCGGTTCGGAAAAGGCCTACCTGCCGGAAAAGGGGATCTCGCTGGCGGAACTCAATGGCGACGTGGAAGAACTCAGGGAAAGCTTCCAATGCGGTAAACGGATGGTGATTTACTTGCGCAATGAGGCGGCGAGCCGGCGCTACACCACCGATTTCCTTCGCCGCCTGCTGGAAGAAGAAAGCCATGGTCTGTTTGAAGTCCGCACCGCCATCCTCGGCCACCTGCAGCGGGGCGGCGCCCCCACCGCTTTTGACCGAATCCTGGCCGGCCGGATGGGTTCCAGGGCGGCGTTTCAGATGAGCGAACTGATCCGTGAGCGGTCCTCCGCCATTCAGGTGCTGGGGCTCCAGGGGCGCGGCGTGGAAGTCATTGATTTCGACCAGGCCATGGCCCAACTGGATGTGGCGGCGGGGCGACCGATCCATGAGTGGTTCCTGGACCTGATCCCCATCGCCGAAACCCTGGCCAAACGTGCTCCAACGTGCAAACTCTGATGGTGCCTCGGGATTACCGCGTCCGCCGCGAACCCGGTGCCACCCACCTGGAAAGGGACACCAGCATGGCCCACATTCTGGTCATTGACGATGAACCCCTGGTTCGAGAACTGCTCAAGGCCCTGCTCGAAAGCGCCGGCCATCAGGTGACCGTAGCCGCCGACGGCGATGCCGGGATTGCCGAATACCGCCGCCGACCGGCCGATCTGGTGCTCACCGATCTGATCATGCCCGGCAAGGAAGGTATTGAAACCATTCGGGAACTGGTGCAGGGCTATCCGGGAATCAAGATCATTGCCATCTCCGGCGGCGGCCGGCTCGACCCGCACGGCTACCTGGGCCTCGCTCACAAACTGGGAGCGGCCAGGACCCTGGCGAAGCCGTTTGAACGCCGGGAACTGCTCGATACCGTCGCCGAACTCCTGGCCGAATGAAGCAAAGCGCCGTCGCCGTACCTTCCATCCAAAATCCGAGCGAAGCATGGCAAACATTTCGCGCACACCCGATTGCGCGAATGATCTGAGCGTCTTAGTTTTTACGAATAATTATCGTTATGGATTATATGGAACGCTCCATTGATCCATCACAAACGGCAAAGCGATACCCGACAAACACTGAAAAATGAGTACCAGGAGGGATTCATGGCCAAACCGGAGGAAATTTATCAATGTCAGACCACCAACTGTGGCTATCTCCATGACCCGGACCGCGGTGACCGCAAGGGCAAGATCCCCAAAGGGACCCGGTTCGAGGACCTGCCCGACGACTGGAAATGCCCGGTATGCGGCGCGTCCAAGAAGGCCTTTCGGCCGCTCGGTGAAGCGAACGCCGCCGCCGGTTCCTGAAAACCATTGCGCCAACAGCAAGGAACGGCACCAAGTGGTGAAGTCCGCCGGTGACTTGCGGCAGCCGGTGAAGCCGGGCCCGGACGGCAAGAGGAGCGCGGGTAGCGCTGGAGAAAGCGACTGAGCAACGCCTCTTGCGGAAGGTGAGCCCGTTGAAGACCAGGTTTTTTGTCAAGAGATCCAGCTTTCCGGTGCCGGTGTCGGAACTGTTCGCCTGGCACCAGCGCCCCGGAGCGCTGGAACGGTTGAGCCCGCCCTGGAACCCGGTCCGGGTGCTGGCGCGCAGCGGCGGTATCGAAACCGGCGCCGAAGCCCTGCTGCGGGTCCGGATCGGGCCGCTGCCCGTCACCTGGCGGGCGCGTCATCTGGACTACGAGAAAGACCGTCGGTTTTGCGACCAACAACTGCGTGGACCGTTCAAACTCTGGCGCCACACGCATCTGTTCGAACCCATCGATGCGCACCGCTCTATTCTCGAGGACCGAATCGAATACGCGCTGCCCGGTCCCGCCCTGGTGACGCGACTGGGCGGCCGTCGGGTCGAGACCAGCCTCGAGCGGGTTTTCCGCTACCGCCACCAGACGCTGGCCGCCGATCTGGAAACCATCTTCCGCTATCGCAGCCGGCCGCTTCGAATCGTGGTTTCCGGTGCGAGCGGGGTGCTTGGTTCGGCCCTGGTGCCGTTTCTCGGCTGCGCCGGCCATCGGGTGATCCGGCTGGTGCGCGGATCGGTCCGCGATCCCTTGAGCGAAGCCGCGTGGGACCCGGACGCCGGGCGCCTCGATCCCGGCATTTTCAACGGGGTCGATGCGGTCATTCATCTTTGCGGTGAAAACATCGGTCGGGGCCGCTGGACCGCGGTGAAAAAACAGCGGATCATCGACAGCCGGGTGCGGAGCACCCAGCTCTTGGCCGCCACCCTGAGCCGCCTCCAGGCTCCGCCCCCGGTGCTGCTATCCGCTTCGGCCATCGGCTATTACGGCGACCGCGGCTCATCGATCCTGCTGGAAGACGCCGGGTGCGGCCGCGATTTCGTTTCCGAAGTGTGCGCCCGCTGGGAACAGGCCACCGCCCCGGCTCGTGAATGCGGCGGCATCCGGGTGGTGCAACTGCGCATCGGCGTGGTGCTCACCCCCCGAGGCGGTGCTCTGGCTCAGATGCTTCCGGTCTACCGCCTGGGGCTGGGCGGCCCGATCGGTGATGGTCGCCAGTTTATCAGCTGGATCCACGTGGACGATCTGGTCGGGGCCATCTATCACGCGCTGTTCACCCCGGAACTCACCGGCCCGGTCAATGTCGGCGCGCCGGCCGCCGGCCGCCAGCAAGATTTTGCCGCCGATCTGGCCGTGGTGATCGGCCGCCCGGCCCGACTGCGCCTCGCCCCGACCCTGATCCGAACCTGCTACGGGCAGAAAGGGGAAGAGATCCTGCTCGCCGGCACCCGGGTCTTTCCGCGGAAACTCTTGCAAACCGGGTACCGTTTCCGCTATCCAGAACTGCGTTCGGCCCTGCGTCACCTGCTCGGCTTGCCGTTACCCCGATGATTGGAGGCGCGGTTGAGCGCACGCTTGAAATGGGTGCTCTACACCCTGATGTCCCTGGCCCTCGCCTTCGGTTTTCTGCCGCTGTTCGTGGCGCCCGACCTGACGCTTCATTTCGAACGGCTGCACATCTTTCTCTTCAATCTTTGCGCCGGCGGCACCATCCTCATCTATCACACGGAACAACGCCCCAACCTGTCACCCAAGGGCATCGCCTTCTGCATTCTAGCGGTGATTTACGCGCTGCTGGCTTTCTTTGAATGCTACGGCCCCGCGGTGGCTGCCGCCTGGGTCCTGGCGGCCCTGGTGGAAAATGTGCGCGAGCGGCGGTTCGGCTTTTTCCCCAAGGACTTTTTCGACCCCCGGGTGCGGGTGACCCACAAGTTCCATCAGGCGTCGCTGCTCTGCCTGGCCATCGGTCTGTTCATGTCCGGTTTGGTGATCCTCAACAACACCTTCTTTCACTGGGTCGATCTGCCGGCCCTCGAACTCCGCTCCTTTTTTCTCGGCTTTTCCTTCCCGCTCTCGCTCATCACCATGTCGGTCATGTTTTCGCTGGTCCGCGATCAGTTCAGCTGCTCCGTTCGGGTGCTAAAGAACATCGCCTTCTGGGTGGTCAATCTCGGGGTGATTCTGTTCTTCGTGTTCATCATTTTCCAACGCTTCGGCTGGCAACTGTTCGCGTCATCGCTGCTCACCGTATGCGTGATCTTGATCTTCACGCTGTACATGCGGCTGGGAATCCGCGAACAGCAGAAAAACTTCCTCACCTCCGGCATGTGCTTTCTATTGTTCACGGCGGTCACCGGGATGCTCTACATCGGTTTGCACCTGCACGGTGATTACGACCGCGACAGTTCGATGCTGCTGCTTCGCCTCCATGCCTTCGCCTCGCTCTACGGCTGGAACCTGAGCGGCCTGGCGGTGCTGATCCGGTACTTCGATTTTCCCATTCGGCTCCATTCGAGCCGGCTCATTGCGGTGCACTGGCTCACGGTGACCGTATTGGCTCCCCTTGGCACCCATTACCGCCCGTTCGCGGTTCTGGCTCTGGCCTGCTATCTCTGGGTGCTCTACCAGATGCTGTTCAGCCGGCCATCCATTGGCCTCTATTCCCAGCCGTTCGGCCCCGAAACCGCCTGATCCCGCGAACGGCCGGCGATCAGCTTTGCCGGCGCACCCGAGCCCCTGAAACGGCTATTGGGCTGCCCGCAACAAGGAGTTGCCCCGTGTCGATCATCCGTTTCCGGCCCCTAGACTGGCTGCGTAAAACCAATCGCGGCGCGGCTGTCCTCAACGGCGCTCACCGCGGCGGCGCCTCACTCGGCCCGGAAAACACGCTCATCACCGCCCTGCTGGGCTACCTGGCAGGAGCCGATTTCTGGGAACTGGACGTGCAACTTAGCTTCGACCAACAGCTGGTGGTGCTGCACGATGACACCCTGGAACGCACCGCGAACGCCGCGGCCGTCTTTCCCGAGCACGCGCCCTGGCAGGCTTCCACCTTTCGCTGGGGAGAAATTCGCCGGCTCGATTGCGGCAGCTGGTTTGCATCCCAACAACCCCTGCCGCAGTCGGCAGGTGGTCCAGTCCCAGCCAATGCGGCCGCCGATCTCACCGCCGCGTTCATCGGGGCCAACGCCCCATCGCTCCTGGAAGCGCTGCTCCTCACCCGGGGTTTGAACTGGCGGGTCAACGTGGAAATCAAGGACCAGGGCGGTGGTCGCACCGGCTCGCTGCTGGTGGACCGGGTGGTGAAGCTGATTGAGGCCCTGAAAATGACCGAACGGGTATTGGTGTCTTCGTTCAATCACGGTTATCTCGAACGGGTCCGGGGCTTGGACCCGGCGCTGGCCACCGGGGTGCTGCTGGACCAGGTGCCGGCGGACCCGGCCGCGCTGGTCGCCGAACTGGATGCCGACGCTCTGCATCCACCCGCCACCGTCATCGACCCGGCCATGATCGAGGAACTCAAGGCGCGTCGGATCGCGGTCAACGTCTGGACCGTGAATGAAGCACCCAGCATGCGCCAACTCATCGCCGCCGGCGTCACCGGCATCATCACCGATTGTCCCCAGGTCCTGAAGCGGGTACGAGAGGCCGGGAGTCGACCGAGGAGTCGGCCAAAATCAGGCTATACCGGCTAAGGGTAAAAAGTTTCGTTTGGTGTGCGCTCTTTCCCGGGAGCGCGGGCATCTTGCCCGCTTTTGGTAATGAAACATCCGATCCTAACGGGCTTTCGGCGTGAATGGGCTTGATCCTGCATGGGAACAAGCTCGGGCTATCGATTGGATCTCTTAGCCCATCCTCCGCTTTGCAACCTGGAGCCACCTTCGTCCAGGCGGAGATTTCCTTGTCATTCGTGTCCGCCTGACCTTTTGCGCGATGCCGTCTTGCCCGATCCCGGTTTTGTGCTATGTTGTCGCCATCCATCCGGAGGATAGGGTCACGCCAACAGCGGGACTGGGGAGCGGCCCGAGCGCCGAGGTGGCGGGCATCATCTTGGAATTGGCGAAGAAAAACCGCGGGCGGAACCGTTTGGGGAAGCGGCCATGATCATCGTTTCCGATACTGCGAAAAGCTCCCACCATGGAAGCCCGGGGAACACCAAGAAAAGCCCATTATTCCCAAGACCTTCTCCATGTCCACTGGGCCTCCGTCGTGAAACTTCCTCGAACGGGTCCAACCGATTACCAAAACCGGGGAAATCGAAATCAACCTCGGCGATTGGCTGCTGCATTAAAAACAGTGTCCCATGCTCTTGGGGAATACGGCGCCACCCAGATCGAAGGCGGCATGGTGACCCGAACTGGAGGAGTGAATAGCGGTTGTGAAACGACAATACATCGCCGATATCGAACCCAATCAGGATATCGAGGACCAGTTCCTGGTGACCGAAAAGGAACTGCGCACCGCCCGCAACGGCAGCGCTTTCCTCACCCTCAAGTTGACCGATCGCACCGGTCGGCTGGTCGCTCGGGTGTGGCAGGACGCCGAACAGGTGGACGCCCGGGTGGTGACCGGCGAGGTGGCGACGGTGCGCGGGCGCAGCGAAAGCTACCGCAACCAGTTGCAACTGCAGGTGCGGAGCATCGTCATGGTGCCGCGGGCCGCGGTGGACCCGGCCGATTTCCTGCCCCGCTGCCCGCTCGATCCGGATCGGTTGTGGGAAGATTTCAAAGGCCTGGTGGCGAGTCTGGGCAGGGGGTCGTTGAAGAAGCTGATGCTTCGGTTGCTGGCCGATACCGATCTCAGCGCCAGGTTGCGCCTGGCTCCGGCGGCCAAGTCCATCCACCACGCCTATCTGGGCGGATTGCTGGAGCACAGCGTGTCGGTGGCCCGGCTGCTGGATCGGGTCATCGAACACTACGGCGCCCTCGACCTGGATCGCGATCTGCTGATCACCGGGGCGCTCCTTCACGACATCGGTAAAATCGATGAATACCGCTATGACCTGGCGATCGATTATTCCGACCGCGGGCGCCTGATCGGCCACATGGTGCTGGGCTGGCAGATCGTCCAGGACCAGATTCGCGACCTTCAGGGCTTTCCCGAGCGCGACGAGGTGCTGCTCAATCACCTGATTTTGAGCCATCACGGCGAAGCCGCGTTCGGCGCGGTGCGCCTGCCCATGACCCGGGAAGCCTTCCTGCTTCACTACGCCGACGACATGGACGCCAAGATGCACCATCTGAGCCGACTGCTGGCCTCCGATACCGATGATCACGGCAGTTGGACCGGTTATCAGAACCTCTATGGCCGGTTTCTATTCAAGGGCTGGCGTAGCGACGGCGCGGCCGCGGCGCCGGCCTGTGTTGAAGTCTCGCCCGGCGCCGGCAGCGGGCGTCAGCTCACGGTCTGGTCCCAGTTGCGGGAAATCGACGAACCCGATTCCGGACCAAGGAATTGAACACGATCAAGAGCATAATGCCCACCGGGCGTTGGATCAGTTTTGAAGGGATCGACGGCAGTGGCAAGAGCACCCTCCTGGCCGGTTTCGAACGGCGACTCCGGGGCCGTGGCCTGGCGCCCTTGATCGCGCGCGAGCCGGGCGGGACGGTGGTCGGTGAGGATCTCCGCCGACTGCTGCTCACCCCGGCCCGGGAACCGATCGATCCATGGGTCGAAGTGCTGCTCTACACCGCGAGCCGAACCCAGCAGTTGCGTCAGGTGGTGCAACCGGCGCTGACCGACGGCCGTTGGGTGCTTTCCGATCGCTACGCGGACGCCACCCTGGCCTACCAGGGCCATGGCCGCGGCCTGCCGCTGGAGCGAATTCGCGCCCTGCACGATTGGGCCGCCGGCGGCGCCTGGCCGGAAGTCACGGTGCTGGTCGATTGTTCGCCGGAAACGGCCCTGGGCCGCTGCCAGGACCGTTGCCCCAGCGG
>MNZR01000251.1:0-4405 GCA_001873705.1 Syntrophobacteraceae bacterium CG2_30_61_12 | reverse complement strand
GCTGGAAGCTGAATCGACGGCGTTTTTCGCTCGAGTCCGCGGCGGTTATCTGGCTCTGGCCGAGCAGGAACCGAAGCGGATCCTGGTGCTGGACGGAGAACAAAGCACCGCTCAGGTGCTCCGGGAATGCTGGGAAAAGCTCGGCACGCGGCTGGGGCTGGAGGCGAACTGATGGCCCTCGGGGACCTCCCGGCCCAGGACCGGGTCAAGCGCTTTCTCGGCCTCCTGGTGCGCACCGGGCGGCTGCCTCACGCCCTGCTGTTCAGCGGTCTGCCGGGCATCGGCAAGAAAGCGGCGGCGCTCGAGTTCGCCAAACTGGTCAATTGCCTGGAACTTCCGGAGCGGCCCGGACCCGCCGCGGCGCCGCCGGACTGCTGCGATGTCTGCGCCAGTTGTCACAAGATCACGGCCGGGACCCATCCGGACCTGATCCGCATCGCCCGCGACGGCACCTACATCAAACTCGCCCAGATCCAGGAACTGCGCGGCCGCCTGCGGTACAATCCGGTTGCGGCCCGGCGCCGGGTGATCATCATCGAAGACGCCCAGGACCTCAAGGAAGAAGCCGGCAACGCCCTGCTCAAACTGCTGGAAGAGCCGCCACGGCGCAACCTGTTCCTACTGCTGGCGCCGGAACCGCAGATGCTGCTGGGAACCATCGTGTCGCGCTGCTGCCACCTGCGCTTTCAACCGCTCCCCGAAGCCTGGATCGAGCGGCGCCTGATCGAAGACCACCAGGTGGACCAGGCGGCGGCCGCCCACATCGCCCGCCTTTCCGGCGGCAGCCTGAGCCAGGCCCGACTGTGGGCGGAACCGGACCGCCTGGCCCGGCGCCAGGAAGTATTCAGGCGGATCGGCACTCTCAAGGGCCAGTCGATGATGGATTTTTTCGCCCTCACCGAAAAATGGGCGAAGGAAGATGGGGACCTGGAACAGGATTTGGATTGCATTAAGTTTTGGTTGCGTGAGTTGCTCCATTCGCGTATTCGAAAAAGTTCAAGTGCCGGGCAGCGCGGACCGGGGGAACTCCGAGATCTGGGCGCCGGCCTTGCGGCGGAAGCGATCTTTCGGCTGCACGCCGAGCTCGATCGGGCGTGCCGGGGCCTCCGCCGTTTTGCCAACAAGCAGCTGACGCTCGAAGGAGTATTGCTGACCCTAAAGGAAGTGCTGGATGGATAAGGTGGTTGGGATCCGCTTTCGGCGAGGCGGCAAGGTCTACTATTTCGGCTGCGGGCCCCTGGGTTTGAAACGGGGCGATTACGTGGTGGTTCACACCGAACAGGGCATGGGCCTGGGTGAGGTGGTGGAAGGACCGTATCAACGCGATGAACGGATTCATCCGGAGCGGATGAAAACCGTGGACCGGCTCGCCACCGACGAGGAGATCCGAAAATATTACGACAACATGCAGTATGAAGACGAGGCCAGGACCTACTGCCAGGAACGGATCCAGACGCACGGGTTGCCCATGAACCTGGTGGGGGTGGAATACCTCTACGACGGTTCCAAGCTGATTTTTTTCTTTACCGCCGAAGGTCGGGTGGATTTCCGGGAACTGGTGAAGGACCTGGTGCGCAAATTCCGGACCCGGGTCGAATTGAAGCAGATCGGCGTCCGCAACCAGGCCAAGATGGTGGGAGGGCTCGGGACCTGCGGCTTGCCGCTGTGCTGCGCCGCGTTTCTTAAAAGCTTCCATCCGGTCTCGATCAAAATGGCCAAGGAACAGAACCTCAGCCTCAATCCCAACAAGATTTCGGGGGCCTGCGGTCGGCTCATGTGCTGCCTGCAATACGAACACGACACCTATCGCAGGTATCGCAAGAGCATGCCCAAGCTGGGGAAAAAGATCGAAATCGATGAGGGGCGAGGCAAGGTGATCCGTCAGAACATCCTCCAGCGGTGCATCACGGTGCTGTTGGAAGACGGGCGCGAGGTGGAGCTGAACCTGGGGCCGGTGCCGGAAGACCAGAAGCCGGGAGAGAGCGTGGAACCGAATGGCGACAGCCGCGCGGCAGCCGAACCATCCGCCGCGCCCAAAGGCACAAAGCCGGCAAAGGGTGCCGGGAAGTGAGCGGCCATGAAAACGGTGCGCCGCCGCGACCTCTGACGGGTTGCGGACCGGGCCAATGACCCCGCGCCCCTTGGGTAACCAGGGGCGCTCCCACGAAACCGGCGCCCGGGGATGCGGCAACAGAGCGTCTTTGAATCGCGGAATGGCGAACAGCAAATGGTGAATAGCGAGATGGTTTCACAACCCTTCAGGTCGATATCGCGTGTCCGCTATTCCATGGTCGGTTCTGAGTATCCACCTTCCGCGGTTCGATATTCGATATTCGATATTCGATATTCTTCTTTCCGCCCCTGTTCTTTAGTCAATAAACGAGGGAGATCATGCAGGACCGGTTCTACATCACAACACCCATCTATTACGTCAATGCCGAACCGCACATCGGTCATGCTTACACCACCATCGTGGCCGATGTCCTGAACCGCTATCACCAGTTGATCGGGAGCGAGACCTTTTTCCTCACCGGCACCGACGAACACGGCGATAAGATCGTGGAAGCTGCGCGCAACGCCGGGGAAGACCCGCAAACCTACGCCGACCGGATCAGCGGGCTGTTCCGCGCCACCTGGCCGAAGCTCAACATCAGCAACGATCATTTCATTCGCACCACCGATCCGGAACACGTTCGGGTGGTGCAGAGGATCCTGCAACAGGTCCACGATTCCGGCGATATCTACTTCGACCGCTACAAGGGGCTCTATTGCGTCGGCTGCGAACGCTTTTACACCGAGCGCGAACTGGTGGACGGCAAATGCCCGGACCACGATCGGGAACCGGTGGAGCGGGAAGAATCCAACTATTTTTTCCGAATGAGCAAGTATCAGGACTGGCTGATCGATCACATCCACCGGAACCCCGATTTCATCCGCCCCGAGCGCTATCGCAACGAAGTGCTGGCGTTTCTGCGGGAACCGCTGGAAGACCTGTGCATCTCCAGACCGACGGCGCGGCTGAGTTGGGGCATTCCGCTGCCGTTCGATCCCGATTACGTCACCTACGTCTGGTTCGATGCCCTGATCAACTACGTGACCGCGCTCGATTACCCGGACGGCGAGCGCTTCCGAGCGTTCTGGCCGGTCGCTCAGCACCTGGTGGCGAAAGACATTCTGAAGCCGCACGGGATCTACTGGCCCACCATGATCCGGGCGGCGGGCTTCGAACCCTATCGGCACCTCAATGTGCACGGCTACTGGAAGATCAACGAAGGCAAGATGAGCAAGAGCCGGGGTACCGTGGTGCGGCCGCTGGACCTGGTGCCCGTTTACGGGGTCGACGCCTTCCGCTATTTCCTGCTGCGTGAAATGGTGTTCGGTCTCGATGCCAACTTCAGTGAAGACGCCCTGGTCGGCCGCCTCAATGCCGATCTCGCCAATGACCTGGGGAACCTGTTCAGCCGCACCCTGGCCATGACCGATAAGTACTTCGGCGGCCGCGTGCCGCCCTTCGGCGACGAACCGAACGCCCTCGATCGCGAATTGATCGATCAGGTCGCTGCCTTGGCGCCGCAATACCGCCACGACATCGAGGCTCTGGCGTTCCACAAGGCGCTCATGCTGGTCTGGGAATGCATCGGCAAGGCCAACAAGTACATCGATCAGGCCCAGCCCTGGGACCTGGCCAAGGACCCCGCGCGGGAGGGACGTCTGCAGACCGTGCTGCGCATCCTGCTGGAACTCAACCGGACGGTGGCGGTGCTGATCGCTCCGGTGATGCCGGAAACGGCGGAACAGATGCTGCATCGGCTGGGCATCGGCAAGGCGGCGTTGGAGCTACGGATCGAGGACGACGGCCGGTGGGGCATTCTCCCCGTTGGATCTTCGGTGATCAAGGGGCCGTCGCTGTTTCCCCGGGTCGATCCGAAGACCGGCGCCAAGACCGGGCCGCCTCCAGCAGATAAGGCAACCGCTTCCGGCGGCAAGCGGCCATCGCCGCCGCGGGCGGCGCAAGCACCGCCGGCGCCCGCGCAGTCGGGACCGGCATCCACCCCGCCCCCGGCGCCGACATCCACGCCGCAACCGGTGTCCGCGTCGCGGCCGGGGCTGATCGCCTTCGACCAGTTTCAGCAGATCGATTTGCGCACCGGGATCGTGATCCATGCGGAAGCCGTGCCGAAATCGAAGAAGCTCCTGAAACTGCAGGTGGATATAGGGGAAGTCCGGCAGATCGTGGCCGGCCTCGCCGCCACCCACCAACCGGAAGACCTGGTGGGAAAGCAGGTGATCGTGGTGGCCAACTTGCAGCCGGCCAAACTGATGGGGGTCGAATCCCGCGGCATGGTCCTGGCGGTGCGCGACGGCGATCAGTTGCGGCTGCTCACCACCGATTTCCCGACCGCTC
>MNZR01000123.1 GCA_001873705.1 Syntrophobacteraceae bacterium CG2_30_61_12 | reverse complement strand
CGGTTACGTTGGGGCTACGGGGCTGGCCACCGGCCCGCATCTGGATTTCCGCTTCTACCAGAACGGCAAACCGATCAATTTTCTAAAAACCGCATTCCCTAACGCCCGCTCCATCCCGGAAACCCTGCGGGCCGAATTCGAGGCCCAAAAACAGCATCACCTGGCCTCATTCTCGACCACTCGCCTGGCCCAGGCCAACCCTCATTCGTCCCTGGATTGATGATAGCCGAACCAGTCATTCGCTGTGTTGAAGTCGCCGTTTTAGCCGCAGTGGATAAACCGTTGCATTATGCCGTGCCGGATCGGTTGAGTTCCAGGATCGCCCCGGGGAACCTGGTGCTGGTGCCGCTTCGATCCGGCGTGGCCGTCGCCGTGGTGCTGAAATGCCGGCCGCGGCCGGATGCCGCGGCTCAATCCTTCACCCTGAAACCACTGCTGGCCGTGGCCGAACACCTGCCGCTGGTGCCGCCAGACCTGCTGGAACTCGGTCAGTGGATCGCTCGCTATTATTTTTATCCTTTAGGAGAAACCTTCCGGGTCTTGCTGCCCACGCGTTATGCGCAGCCACCCGACCGCCGGTTGCGAGCGACCCCGGCCGGGAAGCAAGCGGGCGCCGCAGGGTCCGAACTCATGCAGGTGCTGATCGATCATGGCTCCCAGTCGTTGCCGGCATTGAAAAAAAGCATCGTGCCCTGGAAGCGGCTGCGCGCCATGATCGAGGAACATACCGCCGGCGGCTGGCTGGAACAGTTTTATGACTGGGCACCGATGGCCGCCCGGCCGGCCGGAATCAAATGGGTCAGCCTCCAGGCCGGACCGGATGCACCGGAAACCGACATCACGGGGCCGGCTCATGAGCTGATTGAACTGCTCCGGAACGCCGCCGGCCGGCTCCCGCTTTCGGAACTGCGCCGGCAGGTGAGCAATATCGATTACTGGGTGCGCAAGCTCACCCGCACCGGTCTGATTGAAGTGACGGAAAGCGAACGCACGCCGGCGCCCACCCTGGCCCAAACCATCCCCGCCACCCCGCCCCCGACGCTCACCGAAGACCAACATGAGATCTGCGCCGCGATCGCTGAAGCCATCACCACGCCGCGGTTTTTTCCAGCCTTGATCCACGGCATCACCGGCAGCGGCAAGACCGAAATTTACCTCAACCTGGCCGCCCGCGCTCTGTCCAGGGGCCGTGGCGCCCTGATTCTAGTTCCCGAAATCGCCCTCAGCACGCAACTCGAAGCCCAATTCAGACAGCGCTTCGGCAATCGGCTGGGGGTCTGGCACAGTGCCGTTGCCCCCGGCGAGCGCACCCGGCTGTGGCAGCAACTGGCCAACGGTGAGGTGACCCTGGCTCTCGGCGTGCGCTCGGCCGTGTTCAGCCCGCTGCGCGACCTCGGCTTGATCGTGGTCGATGAAGAACACGACAGCTCCTACAAACAGGAAGACCGCCTTCGCTACCATGCCCGCGACGTCGCCCTGATGCGCGCCAAGATGCTCGGGATCCCGATCGTTCTCGGCTCGGCCACCCCGTCACTGCAATCGCTCCAGCACGGTCGCGAAGGCCGCTACCGTCTGCTCACCCTGACCCGTCGGGTCGAAGACCAGCCATTGCCCGAGCTCGAAGTGGTCGACATGCGGCGCGAACACGGCTCCTATCGATTCCTGTCCCGGCCACTCCAGGATGTGCTCGCCGCCACCCTGACCGCCGGCCGGCAAACCATTCTGTTTCTCAACCGCCGCGGCTTCGCCAACTTTCTCATGTGCCGGGTCTGTGGTCAGGTGATTCGTTGCCGCCATTGCAGCGTGAGCCTCA
The DNA here is from genome assembly GCA_001873705.1 of Syntrophobacteraceae bacterium CG2_30_61_12. Classification (GTDB taxonomy): domain Bacteria; phylum Desulfobacterota; class Syntrophobacteria; order Syntrophobacterales; family DSM-9756; genus CG2-30-61-12. Next base: position 10,464 of record MNZR01000123.1, on the reverse strand, counting down.
CCTACCATCAGCAGGAAAACCGCCTGTGCTGCCACTACTGCGGTTTTTCCATGGCCCCGCCCGAGTCCTGCCCGACCTGTTCGCGGCCCGGCCTGCTGCCGCTCGGGTTCGGCACCGAACGGGTCGAAGAAGAAGTCAAACGGCTGCTGCCCACCGCCCGAATCGTTCGGATCGACCGGGACTCGGTGGCCAATCCCCGGCATTTGCTGGACCTCTTGAATACAGTGCGCAGCGGCCGGGCCGACATCCTGATCGGCACCCAAATGATCGCCAAGGGCCACGATTTCCCGAACCTCACCCTGGTCGGCGTGATCAATGCCGATACCGCGCTGCAGATCGCCGATTTCCGCGCCGGAGAGGCGACCGTGCAATTGCTCATTCAGGTGGCGGGCCGGGCCGGTCGCCGCGACATCCGCGGCCGCGTGATCCTGCAGACCTACAACCCCGATCACTACACCATGCAGGCGGTGCGCAAGCTCGATTACAATCTGTTCTGCGATCAGGAACTGGAATCGCGCCGAGTGCTCCAGTACCCCCCCTTCAGTCGCTTCGCCAAGCTGCTGCTTACAGCCGCCAACGAAGCCCTGGTGCAGGCCGCCGCCGGCCAACTGAACCAGTTGGGCCTGCGCCTGGTGGAAGCCTTCCGGCAACAGGACCGGCACCTGGCGCTGCTCGGTCCGGCCCCCGCCCCCCTCACTAAACTGAAGGACCGATTCCGCTGGCATCTCTATGTGAAGGCCTGGCGCAACCGGGATATTCAGGATTTCGTGGGTGAAGTGATGGCCCAAAGCCGGCAACTCGACCTGGTGCGACGCACCGAACTCACCGTCGACCGGGACCCGGTGAGCAACTTTTGATCCCGGGTCGGATTCAGGTTGCCGGGTCACTTACCGATCACGCGCCGGCGGGGCATTGGAACTTCCTATTTGAATTATCCGCTGATGCCCCCTACAAGATCGGTCACAGGGTTTGATCGGCAATAGCCGGTGTCGGCAACGCGCGGACGAATGCAACCCGGGTGAATCCAGACGCGGGGATCGAGCTGGTTACCTGGTCGGAAAGCCTGGGCTTCGGTGGAATTCGATCCAAGGAGGAAGCAGTTATGGGCGCTTTAGCACCGCAAAAGATGCGTGGCGATGTGCGGGAATACCTGAACAAGTTCGACCTCAACCTGTGCCTCACCTGCGGCACCTGTAGCAACGGCTGCCCCGTCACCGGAACGCCGGGCATGGAAGGCTGGGACACCCGCAAGGTGATCCGGATGCTGGCCTTCGGGATGCTCGATGAGGTGGTGGATTCCAAGTTCCCCTGGGTGTGCACCGGCTGCGGTCGCTGCGCCCATGCCTGCCCCATGGGCATCGACATCGTGGCGATCCTGGCCCACATGAAGCATCTGCGCGCGCGCGACAAGGTGCCCGGCATTCTCCACAAGGGCGTTGAAAACGTCTTGAAGACCGGCAACAACATGGCCGTTCCCAAAGAGGACTATCTGTTCCTCATGGCCGATATGAGCACCGAAATGGCCGATGAGGATTGCCCCGGTTTTTATGTGCCCATCGACAAACCCGGTGCCGACATCCTGTTTTTCCCCAATTCCAAGGAAGTCTTTGCCGACAATGATGACATGAAATGGTGGTGGAAGATTTTCTACGCCGCCCGGGAAAACTGGACCATCCCCCTGGAAAACTGGGAAGCGGTGGACTGGGGCCTGTTCACGGGCAATACCGAAGCCACCAAGATCCTGGCGCAGCGGAAAATCGACATGATGAAGCGGCTTCAAATCAAACGCATGATCATGCCCGACTGCGGCGGCGGGTCCTACGGCTGTCGCAAGGGCATGAAGCTCTGCTCGCTGGATGATCCCGAAAACCACACCGATTACATCTATCTTTACGATTACCTGAAGGAGATCATCGCGACCGGGCGGATCAAATTGGATAAGAGCCGCAATGCCGGGAAAATCTTCACCTGGCACGACTCCTGTAAACACGGTCGGGAACTGGAACGCAACTTCGGCAAGGGCTATTACGATGAACCCCGCTGGATCATCCAGCAGTGCGTGGACCAGTTCGTCGACATGGAACCGTCGCGCAGCGGCAACTACTGCTGCGGCGCTGGGGGCGGCATGTGGCCGATGCCCTACGAACAAGAATCGGCCTATCACGGCCGCTTCAAGGTCAATCAGATCAAGAACGCCGGCGCCAACGTGGTGGTGATGGGCTGCTCCAACTGCCATGACCAGATCATGAAGCGCCTGCCCAAGTTCTACCCGGAAGATTGCCACTACGAAGTGAAATACATCTGGCAACTGGTGGCCGAAACCCTGGTGCTGGATCCCTGGACCGACGACCAGGTGGAAGCCGCGCAAGCTGAAGCCAAGGCCCAGTGGGAACGGCTCGGCGTGGATCTGGAAAATATGGAACTGTGATGATCCCGTATTGAACGGCGCGTGGACGGCCCAACCCGGTTCCCCGACCGGTTAAGGAATGCGCGGGATGGTTCCCCCGCAATCTCTCCCCGAACCGGGCCGTCCACGCCCCTTTACCCCACCCTCGGCAGTTTCACCGCCACCACTATAGCTCACTCAGCAAGAACTGCAAACAGTCGAGTGCCCGGATCCGGGGGAGCTTTTCCCATTGCAAGGGCCGGGTGATGATCATTCCCGCGATCCGCGGAAAAATCCCCATCAATATCAATCACGCCATGGTTCGATGGGTGCTCACGGCAATGGCGATTGGCTGCAAGGCTCTCGGATCGTGCTGGGGGCCGATTGGTTCCAAGCGCTCGATCCTTCGGCATGCGTACAGTGGCGATGATCATCGCTTCGGCCACTTTATGGGAATGATTCACCACGGAGAGCACGGAGGTCACGGAGAAGGCTTCGAAAAGAAAGGTTTTCTCGGTGTTCTCCGTGAACTCCGTGGTTAATCCTTATTCAAATTGGCCGAAAGGATGATAAGGGCCCGTACAGTGAATCTCTCCCGACCGATACGGCGCTCAGTCGACGCGCAGCACCACCGAAAAGGCGTTGAACACGGCCCAGACCCGGTCTCCCTTGTCCAGTGCCAGCCGCCCACTGCTTGCGGAGGACACCAGAGCGCACAGTTCGGTGCCGTCGGCAACGCGCACTGAAACCTCCGTGTTCACCCGGCCTCGCACGATACGTTCCACCACCCCGCTGAATCGGTTCTCGGCGCTGCACACCGGTTCTTCCTCCCCGCCGTACAGAATCACCCAGGGTGCCTTGACTTCAGCGGTGAGCAACCGCCCGGTGACCAGACCGAGCCGCTCCAGGCTGTCGTTGGTGATGATGGTGGCAATGGCGTGGCCGCCGACGGTGATCAGCGTTACCTGGGTTTGGATATCGCCAGGCTGGATGTCCGCGATCTTTCCGAAAAAGGTGTTGCGGGCGCTGGTCTTGCGGGATGCTTCGCGGTCCACGAACCGGCGCGTGGCCTGCTCGATTTCGGCTGGGGAAAAGGACATGCGCGAGGCGGTCCGGTGGGGCATGGAAGGTCCCAACATTTGCTGTACGGCCGCCAGGGGCATTTTGCCCTGGATCAGTTCCACCGCCCGCGCCTTGCGCACCATTTCCGGGCCGCCGAGATGCTTGGCCAACCCGCAGGCCTCGGCGCGCTCGTAGAACTTGCGACGCACGAAGGCGGGATCGACATCGAAGCGGTTATTGAGCGCGCTGCTAAATTGGGGATCGGCCAGCGCCATTCGGATTTCCTCCGCCAGGGTTTCGGAGATTTGAACCGGTCTGGAAGCCGCGTCCGGGTCCGGACCCGCTCCGCGGAAACGGACCATTCCGCGCTCGCCATCGATGTCCTGGAATGGGTCGAGGGTCAGGACTTCGCTCAACTTGGCCCCGGTGTAGCGGATCAGCAGGAAAATGAGCAGCACGCGCCGCCGCGAAAGGCGCACGTCCCGGCGCGGCGAAGCAGCGGCCCAGTCTCTAAACGACTGCTCCAGGCGGTTCAACTCAATCGTATCCAGACACCGCTCCGGATCCAAAGACGATACAAGATTTCCCCTATCCATATGGCCGCTCCGGCAGCAGGCGATCGGTCCCCGCCGCATCGTTTGGTTTCCATCGGTACCCGTCTCTTGACAGGCACCCCCCCTTCTGCTACTCGATAAATGGCACGAAAAACATATTTATCGTGTCTATGTGTTAAGGACCCACTCGATCATGGAGGTGGCCATGCTTTTTGAAACCGCCGGTATCCACGTCGCTCCCTGGATTCCTCCCCTGGTGGCCTTCGTGATCTCGTTTTTTACCTCAATGGGCGGAGTGTCGGGGGCTTTTTTGCTGCTGCCGTTCCAGATGTCGTTTCTCGGCTACACCAACCCGTCGGTGAGCGCCACCAACCAATTGTTCAACATCGTGGCCATTCCCAGCGGAGTCTACCGCTACTTTAGGGAAGGGCGCATGGTTTGGCCCTTGACGGTGGTGGTTATCGTCGGCACCCTGCCCGGGGTCTTGATCGGGGCCTTCGTGCGCGTTGCCTATCTGCCCGACCCCAAGCACTTCAAGCTGTTTGCCGCCGCCGTGCTGCTCTATATCGGGCTGAAGATGGCGCGCGATCTCATGACCAGGAACGCCGCCGGCAACAACAAGGCGGGCAGTGAAAAACGCTTCCAGGACCTGGTGCGCCGGCATCGGGACAAGGCGAGCGCGCTGGAAGGGGCGGTGGGTATGGATCTGCCAGCGGTCAAGGTAACCCACTTCACCTTGAAGCGGTTGGGCTACACTTTCTACGACGAAGCCTTCGACGTCCCCTTCTGGGGTATTTTCAGCCTCAGCTTCATCGTCGGCATCGTGGGCGGGATCTACGGGATCGGCGGTGGATCGATCATCGCCCCGTTTTTCGTATCCGTTTTCGGGCTGCCGGTCTACACCGTGGCCGGGGCCGCCCTGATGGGTACCTTCGTCACCTCGGTGGCCGGGGTCGCCTTCTACCAGGCCATCGCCCCGCTCTACCCGCGCCTGTCGGTGGCCCCCGATTGGCTTCTGGGGATCCTTTTCGGCATCGGCGGGATGGCGGGGATGTACCTCGGTGCCCGCTGCCAGAAGTTCGTTCCGGCGCGGGCGATCAAGTGGATGCTGGCCGGCATTATCGTCTCTACGGCCGCCAAATACATCTCTGAATTTCTTCCTTGATAATCAGGAGAAATGTAAAATATACGTAATCTATCCTGAAAGCTGTGAGGTAGGTGTTAACGGGGAGGGCAAACTTCATGGGATAAGGAGACTCACATGGTGAGAAGAATCCGGAGAACTCTTGTATTTCTCTTGACCTTCGGCATGATGACGATTCTTAGCGCCGGCTGTGTAGCCACCAGCGGAACTTCCGGCACCACCACAAAGTCTTGGACACTCACAACCGCCGAATGCAATGGTGTAATCAGCGTCCATGAAGACCCCAGAGGAGCCTTCTTCAGCGCGAGGGTAAGGCAAAATGATAAGTATCGGATTCCAGAAACTCCGATCGTCGACGGAGTGGGCAGAGGGTCCGATGGCGTGTATGAGTGTGTCGTAAAGTATGATGGCTCAAACCGGTCCACCGCCACGTGGGGTGGGCACGACTTTAGGTAATGCCCCAATCGTACCGACCAACGAAGCGGACCTCTCGGAATTATCCGAGTGGGGCCTACAGCGAAAGCCGTTGAACCCACTCTCAATCAGACCCCTCCATGGTTGTCGCGGGCTGTCGGTTAAGCAGATGGAGCAAATGTGTATTCCGGGGGGCTCCTTTGGATGGCCATGATCATCGCTTCGGCCAGTGCGACAAGCCGGTAGGTCGGGTTGCGACCAGCGGGAACTGCCCGACGGCTTGGCAACATTTCCAATCCACGCTCCCACGGCGGATCGTCAGGGAGTGCTCCGTACCCCCCGACCTTGTAGTGGCGCCGCTCGGTTGGTCATTTCGCGGCTTGGTTCGTAGTGGCGCCGTCAGGCGTTGACGGCGCATCCGAGAGCAGGGTCGCTGGGCTTCCGCCAAGCGCCGATCATCCTGCCAAGACCCACAACCCACCAAGACGCCCTGACGGGACGCACTACGAACAAAAGCGCGCACCCCGCAATGCGCACCGGAAACAGGCGCTACATGGAACGTATCGGAATCACGCCTGCGGCGTGAAGGAATTCCGCGGCACTGATGCAACTTCCGCTTAATGAAAGGTGCCCCCCAAATCCGTTATAAACAGCCAGAATTGCCCTGGTCTTCCGGAGATTCTCCTCGGCCTGGATCTGAATGGCGCGAAGAAAGAACAGATACCACCCGGTCCAGTCACCATCCCTGGAGACGGCATGGAGGCGTTGGCAATATTCATCCCGATTCGCTTCCAGAAAGGCGCTGATGTAAAAGATGGGACCTTCGAGCAGTTTCTTGCTGAACATGAACAGGGGGACGCAGATGCGACCCAATCGGCCGTTGCCGTCCAGAAAAGGATGAAGAGCTTCAAATTCCGCGTGCAGGATGCATTGTGGGACCGACTCTAGCCGCTCTCGTGGTCCGCCCCAATGATATTTCCACCGATGAAACGGAGAGCAAAGGCCGCCAATGAACAGCGATTTTTTCGATGCTCACCAACGACACTGGGAAGACGGGGAGGCGCTTTCCCATGCTTGCGGCGACGACGAGCCTACTCTTTGCTATCGACGGGGATCAGACCTGGTCCGGCTACCGCATACTGTTCGGGGCTCGCGGTGTGGGTAAAACCTTCTGGAGTTCCGCGCTTCGCTCCCCCGAGGTCCGAGAACTGCTTGGGAGTTCGGTCCCTGACCTGGCCAGGGTGGAGGTTTACCCCGGCTTCGGATTCGCGTCCAGTTTGGCTGCTTATCCAGACGGAGCCATGTTCGGCGACCTCCTCTCGAAAGGCGGCGATGCTTATCAGGTCTGGCGGGCGGTCGTGGCCAGATGGTTGGCTGCCGTTGTTTCGGACAGCGTTCCATGCCATTCTTGGGAGGCCACGGTCGACTGGGTGAAGGGCCAACCCGAAACGTTCGGGCGACTTCTCGAACGCGCCGCGGCCCACTGCGTGGCGAAAGCCAGGATCGGCCTGATCGTGTTCGATGCGCTCGATCGTTCGAGTATGAACTGGCAGACCATGGACTCGATCGTCCGCGATCTGCTCCGAGTGGTGCTGTCCTTGAAAAGTTTCCCCGCACTTCACGGCAAGGTCTTCCTGCGTGAGGATCAGTTCATCGATCTCCAGATCGCGGATTTTCCCGATGCATCCAAATTGCTCTCGACCCGCGTCGAATTGACCTGGGCCCCGCACGATTTGCACGGCCTGTTGTGGCACGGACTCTGTAACGGTCCTGACCGATCTGGCCGGTTGCCGCGCGGCATTTACCAGGGTGTGGTTGGCTCGGCTCCGACTTGTGTTGCCGACGAGGCCTGGGTCATTGCCGATACGGTGAAAAGGGAAGGGCGTTTCCAGCGTACGCTGTTCGAGGCACTGGCTGGGAAATGGATGGGACGGGACAGACGTAGAGGCATCCCTTATTCCTGGACCGTCGGGCACCTGGCCGATGGACGCGGGAGAGCATCGCCGCGCTCGTTCCTTGCCGCCATACGCGCTGCAGCGGAGGATACCCAGGAAAGATATCCGGATCACTCAGTTGCCCTGCATTATGAAAGCATCAAACGAGGCGTTCAGAAGGCTTCCGACATCCGCGTGTGGGAACTGGCCGAGGATTATCCATGGGTCAATACGCTCATGAGCCCATTGCGTGGTTTGACGGTACCCTGCGCATTCGAAGCCATTGCGGATCGCTGGGTGGAAAATCTGGGTGAGCATCCGGCTGACATGAGTTCCGCGAGGTTACCGCCCGAACACTATGAGCAGGGCTGGACCGGTATCCGGGCGGATTTGGAAACCTTGGGAATTTTCGAGTCGATGAAGGATGGGCGCGTGAACATGCCCGATCTCCATCGGGTCGGCTTTGGGCTCGGACGTCGTGGTGGGGTGAAACCGGTGACCAAGGTAGCGAGGGAGTGAGGCATGTCGGCTGTCCACTGCTGGCGCGCTTGTTGCGACTCAGGTGAGGACCCCGATGGGTCCTGCCTGCAGATACACTCTTACCGGAAATCAGGTTGTCAATTCTCGACGCATTTCGGAATTCACCAAACAGCAACGGTCGTATCCATACTCGTTGCCGATGAAATCCTTCGCTTGTGGTGGGCTCGTTCCCGGGAGCGCGGGCATCTTGCCCGCATTTGCTAATGAAAGATCGCATTCTAACCGGGTATAATGTCTGCACGGTTACGGTTTTTCAAATCCGGCATCGAGTTTGCCATGGGTTTTCCGCAGGTCCAAAGAGGAACCAAGAAAGTGCCGGGGTTCGATGCCGAGTCCAGTGGCCGGCGCCGCGATCCCTATTAAAATGAGCAGGAGGTGATGGAGTGGCAACCGAAGTCGTCATGCCCAAATGGGGTTTGACCATGAAGGAAGGGAAAATCACCCGCTGGTTCAAGGCCGAGGGGGACCCGGTGGGGAAGGGGGAGCCCCTGTTCGAGGTGGAAACCAGCAAAATCACCAACGCCGTGGAAGCCCCGGCGGCTGGGACCCTGTTTCAGATTCTGGCGCCCGCGGGCACAACCGTGGCGGTGAAAACGGTGGTCGCGGTGCTGGTCGAGCCGGGCGAGGAGACCGAGCGACGCCCCCTGCAACCGCTTGCGGGCGCCCAAGAGCCGACGGCCGCGGAGCCAACCGATCAGGCCCCGGTTTCGTCCGCACCGGCGTTTGTCCCGGCCAGTCCAATCGCCCGGCGCCTGGCCAAGTCGCGGGGGATCGATCTGGCGCTGGTGCGCGGCACCGGTCCGGGTGGTCGGGTTACCGAAAAGGACGTGCTGGAATTCGAACCGGCGGCTCGGGTGGATGCCAGCCCCCAGGCGATTGCCCTGGCCGCAAAGGCGGGGCTCGACCTGGAGCGCATCAGCGGTTCCGGCCCCGGCGCGCGAATCACCAAAGCCGATGTGCTGAAGGCCATGAGCGGCGGCGGCCCGGCCCCGGCGGCGGGACCGGAGACACCGGAGGCCTCGATCCCCCAGGCCCGAGCGGAGGCCGCCCCCACGGCCGCGGTCGCCGAACCCGGGGTCATCCCCTTGGCGGGCATGCGCCGGGTGATTGCCGACAACATGATGGCCAGCCTGCATCAGAGTGCGCAACTCACGGTGTTTGTGGAGGTGGATGCCGGCGCCATGACCGATTTGCGTGACCTCTTGCGGGCGCGCCCGGCCGAGCCCCCGGGTCCCCGGATATCCTATAATGATATCATCGCCCTGGCGGTGTGTCGGGCGCTCAAGGAATTCCCGATCATGAATTCCTGGCTCACCGAGGAAGGCATCGTGGTGCACCGTCAGGTGAATCTGGGGGTGGCCGTGGCGCTCGATGACGGACTGGTGGTGCCCAACGTGAAAAACGCCGACCGGATGGGCCTGCAGGAACTGGCGCCGGCCATTCGGGCCTTGGCCGACAGGGCGCGCCAGGGCGGCCTCACCCTCGATGAGATCCAGGGCGGCACGTTTACCATCACCAATGTCAGTATGCTGGGAGTGGACGGTTTCACCCCCATTCTGAATCCGCCCGAAACGGCCATCCTGGGAGTGGGGCGGGCTTCGGATCAGGCCGCGGTGGTGCGGGGGGAAATCTGTGTGCGGAAGAAAATGACCTTGAGCCTCACCTTCGATCACCGGGTGGTGGACGGCGCCCCGGCCATGCGCTTCCTCAGGACCCTGGCGGATTATTTGGAGCAACCGCTGCTCCTGCTGACGTAAAGGGGAAACATGGCAGGGCGGCGCGGCCATCGGAGGACGAGGCATAACCGTCTGTTCGGACCGGAAAGGGGGTGGGAATGGCAGCGGAGACTTTGGGCACAGGCCGGCGCTTCATCGTGGAACTGGGAACGGGAGCCGATCTGCATGGGATGGATGTGACCAAGGCGGCGTGCCGGGCGGTGCGCGACGCCATCGGCCACAGTTGCCTGTGCGGCCTGGTGGAGGTCCTGGGGATGAAGAATCTGGACCAGATCGAGGTGGAAATTCAGATCGCCTGTCCCGATCCCGAACGGCTGGACCTGGAAGCGGTCAAGGCCCAGGTCCCGATCGGGACCAAGAGCGTGCGCGCCGAACCGGGCGGGATGAGCACCGCCGGGATCTGCGTGGATCGCTTCGCCGCGGGCTGCGACACCATCGTGGTGGCCAACGCGGCGGTGATCGTCCGGGTAGCGCCGGAGCGCTCGGAACCGGCGTGATCGTTCGGCGGATGGACCAGGCCCTCGGTATCACCCAACCGCCGGCTCACGCAAAGGCGCAAAGACGCAAAGGGGAAACAAACCGGCGACGCCGGGCGGCAACGGAGACCATGCTTGACCCGGGGAAGCGAATACGTTTTGGATCATCGCGGATTAACGTGAAAGTGTACGAGTAGGGGCCCCCTCTCCCCCGTTTC
>MNZR01000339.1 GCA_001873705.1 Syntrophobacteraceae bacterium CG2_30_61_12 | reverse complement strand
CCCGGTCGCGAGCCGGCGCCGAGCGCATGGCCAACTCCCTCATGGCGAAGTATTACACTCAGCGGGCCTCGGCCGGTCTGTTGATTACCGAGGCCACGGTGGTTTCCCGGCAGGGCATCGGCTGGCCCAATACCCCCGGCATATACAGTGATGAGCAGGGGCGGTCGTGGGTCCAGGTGGTGGATGCGGTTCACGCCGCCGGCGCGCCCATTTTCCTCCAGCTCTGGCATTGCGGTCGGGCGTCCCACAGCGATTTTCAGGATGGCGGCCGGCTCCCGGTAGCACCTTCGGCGGTGCGCCTGGAAGGCGACGGCATCCATACCCCGCTCGGCAAGAAGGACTACGAAACGCCCCGGGCGCTGACCACCGAGGAGATTCCCGGGATCATCGGGGATTATCGCGAGGCCGCCCGGCGGGCGCGAGTGGTCGGCTTCGACGGGGTGGAGGTGCATGGGGCCAACGGGTATCTGATCGACCAGTTTCTGCAGTCGAAAACCAACCGGCGAGGCGACCGCTACGGTGGCGGCATCGAAAACCGCTGCCGCTTTCTGGAAGAGGTCCTGGAGGCGGTGGGCGGGGTCTGGCCGGCCCGGCGGATCGGGGTGCGGCTTTCGCCCAACGGGGTGTTCAACGACATGGGCTCGGCCGATTACCGGGAAACTTTTCTCCATCTCGCCGGCCGCCTCGATCGTCTGGGCCTGGCCTATCTGCACGTGGTCGACGGCCTGGCGTTCGGCTTCCACGGGCTCGGGGCCCCCATGATCCTGAACGATTTCCGCCGGGTTTTCAGGGGACCGCTGATCGGTTGTTGCGGCTATGACAGGGACACGGCGGAAGCCGCTATTGCCGGCGGTCGGGCCGATCTGATCGCCTTCGGTCGCCCGTATCTCGGCAACCCCGATCTGGTGGAACGCTTCGCCCACGGCTGGCCGCTCAACCCGCTGCCCGATATGAAGCTCTGGTACGCCTTCGACGAAAAGGGCTACACGGATTTCCCCCGATATGCGGAACCGTGAACCCTCGTTCGCCGCCCGGCCGTCATTGCGATGATCGGCGCCGCCCGCGACGTTTTCCGGCATGGTTCAATTGAGGGTACCACCGGATCGTCATACCCTGACGCTGCTATCGATATCCCTCCGCCCTTCGCTATCGGTATCGGTATCGGTATCGGTATGCCATCCCGCATGCTGTTATACCTGTTTAGCTTGAGAAGTTACGTTTTGGATTCGCGCGGAGGCGCGGAGAGCGCGGAGAAAACCCCTGAAATCAACCTCCGCGTCTCTGCGTCTCCGCGCGGAAATGAAGCTTTTAAGCCTCCACGAGTATAACGGGAATGACGGTGGCAAATGTTACCCAACAAAAGGCATTTCTGAACCATTTCCGTTTTCCTTTTCGGCCCCGGCTGTGGTCCAAACGATGATCGTTGCCCGATGATCCATGAACCCCGGTTGCTCGGATTCCTGGAGTCAGCCGTCAATGCCGCAAGCACCAAGAGCAAACCAGGCCCAGGCCGGACTCAGGCGGAACGTTCTGGATTCCGGCTCTTGCACCGGTTGTTCCGCCTGTGTGGGACTGTGCCCGTACCAGGATTTCCATCGTGATGAAACGGTTGTGCTCCATGCCCGCGACCGCGATTTCGGCCGTTGCTATCGGTATTGTCCGCGCACGCCCACCGATTTCGAAGCGGTTCGGGAAAGCCTGTTCGCCGCCTCCGAATGGATCCCGGGAGTTGGCGCCTGCCGGGGACTCTATCTCACCCGGGCGGCCGCTCCCGAGCCGTGCCGTAGCGCTCAGCACGGCGGTACCGTGAGCGCGCTGATGGCGCTCGCGCTCGATGAGGGGATCATCGACACGGCGGTGCTCACCGGTCGCGACGCCCAAATGGCGCCCGAAGCCGTGGCGGTGCGGGAGGGCGAAGCCGCGCTGGGGATCATTCCGGTGGAAAATTCCTCGACCGGCAGCGTGCACGACAACTACGATCTGCTGCTGGAATACGATGTGCGGATCGTGGGCGAAGTGACTCTGAGGATCGAACACAACCTGATCGGCCAGCCGGGAACACCACTCGCCGACCTCCGGCGCATTTATTTAAACGATATCGTCACCAGCTACTTGAAAACGCCCGAGTTTGGGAACCTATCGATAAGCCATTCCAAGACCAGCCTCGGGACCGAACTGGCCGATGATTTGCTGAACGTGAAAGGTTCAGCCTTGCACCTTTCGAAAGTGATCATGAATCTGGTCGGTAATGCGGCCGAGGCCATGCCGGCGGGCGGGACGATACGTATATGCACGCGGAACCGCTACCTGGACACGGCCACCGAACGCTTCGAGCGGATTCCCGAGGGTGAATATGTCTTGCTGCGCATCACTGATGAGGGCGTCGGTATCCCTGCCGAGGAACTCCCGCGGATTTTTGAACCGTTCTACAGCAAGAAAAAAATGGGGCGAAGCGGCTCGGGTCTTGGCATGACGGTAGTATGGAACACGATCAAGGACCATGGGGGCTTTGTGGATATTCAAAGCCAGGAAGGAGTGGGCACGCGGTTCGACGTTTTTCTACCGGCAACGCGGGAGGAGAACGATCGGACCCAGCACCGGGTGGTCCTCCAGGATTACACCGGTACGGAACGGCTGCTGGTGGTGGACGACATTCAGGAGCAGCGCGATATCGCGGTTCGGATGCTCGGCAAACTTGGCTATCAGGTTGCGCCCGCGGCGGGTGGCGAGGAGGCCGTGGCCTACCTGCAGGCGCACACGGTCGATCTGGTGGTGCTCGATATGGTCATGCCACCGGGGTTCGACGGTCTGGAAACCTATCGGCGCATTCTTGACTTCCACCCCGGTCAAAAGGCCATCATTGTCAGCGGCTATTCTCCGTCTGAGCGGGTCAAGGCGATGCAGCATCTGGGCGCCGGAGAATATATCCGCAAACCCTACACCCTGGAGAAAATCGGCCTGGCCGTTCGCCGTGAACTGGACCGCAAACCAGCTTGATGGCACCCGATGAATCAAGCGCTCTTGACCATCGCCATTGGCAACGACCGGTTTCCCGGTGGCGCGCCGGATGCCGCTGGTGCCGCAAGACCGTGAGCCGCGGCTTTGCGGTTACCGCCCGGCGGGTCCCGCGCCCGGCGGTGTTCCCTGCTGGTCCCAGCCGCGGAGCCGGTAGTAGTCTTGCAGCATCCGCTCCATTTCGGCTTCGGTGAGGGCGTGGCCCGAGGGCAGGGCTTCCCGGTGGAGCCTTTTCGGCAGGCGGTCTTGTTCGGGTTTCAGCCCTTCCCGGAGATTGAACCGGCGGGTCATGGTCGTTATCGCCGCGGCCTTCCGGCGCAACTCTTCTTTCGAAGACGGCAGCCCGGTCACCAGGCCCAGGACCTTCTCCAGTTCCTCCCAGGTATAGAGGTCCCGGTAAAAGCGGCAAAGAATTAGGGTATCGAAGATGGTCAGGCGGTCTTCGTAATCGAGCAGCATTTCCGCCTTCCCTTCGATCGCATCCGCCGGGATGAGTCCGGCCAGTTCGGGCTTGTAGAAGGTGGTGCGCAGGTGGCAGGCGCCGCGATCGGAGGTCCCGTAGGCCAGGCCCATGCCCTTCAGCACCCGCGGATCGTAACCGGCGGGTTCCATGCCCTTCACATGAATGGCCAGGTCTTCCAGTTGCCAGGTTGCCGCCGCGTGGGCGATGCCTTCCGCGAGCACGTCGCCGATCCCTTCCCGCCGGGCGATCCGTTCGAGCAGCAGGGCGATTTTATCGACCTCGCCATAATCGATGTCATAATCCAGGCGACCGCGGCGCACGGCTTCGATGGTGAAGGCGCAGAGATTGCCGGCGGTGATGGTGTCCATCCCCATCCGATCGCAGATATCGTTGAGATAAGCGATCTCCTCGATCTGATCGATCATGCACAGGCCGCCGAAGGCGTAGATGGTTTCATATTCCGGGCCTTCGATCACCAGGCCCCGGTGGCGGCCCTGGTCGATGGTGGCCATGCGCCCGCAGGCCATGAAGCACTTGGCGCAAGCATGGGGGGTAACGGTATTGTCCCGATGAAAGGTCTGGCCGCTGATCTTTTCCCAGTGTTCACAGGTGCCCTGGGCCCAGTAGCGGGCCGGAAAGGCGCCGGCCTTGTTCATGATGGCGACCATCATGGTGGTGCCCAGGGCCTTGTAGGCTTTCACCCCCGGATTATCGGCATGGGCGGCGGCAAACGCCTTGCCGTAGTCGGCCAGGCCCCTGGCATCGTGGAGACCGCGTTTGCGGTCCCCTTGAAAGACCACCGCCTTGAGCCGCTTGGAACCCATCACGGCGCCCACCCCACCGCGGCCGGCGGAACGCCATTTGTCATTTTCGATGACCGCAAAGCGCAGCAGCCTTTCTCCGGCGGGGCCGATCACCACGGCCCCCGGCTTGCGATAGCCTTCCGTGGCCACGGCCGCCCTGGCCACGGCTTCCGCTTCGGTGCGAAAGGTATCGGCGCCCCAGAGATCGGCGGCATCGAAGAATTTCGCGCCGTCGGGATGAACGGCCACGATCGAAGGCCGGGAAGCCTTGCCGGTGAATAGAACCGCGTCGAATCCGGCGGCATCCACCGCCTCCGGCACCTTGCCTCCGGAATAGGATTCAACGTAGAGCCGGGTGAGCGGGGATTTGGTGAACACGCCGTAGCGGCTCGATCCCCAGACCCGGCTCTGGCAGATGGGTCCGGTCGCGAAAATGAGGTGGTTCTCCGGCGCGAAGGGGTCCACGCCCGGAGGATTTTTTTCCAGCAGCAAGCGGGTTGCGAGCCCCTTTCCGCCCAGGCATTCGGCGGACACCTCAGCGGCCACCGGCTCGATTTGGAACGACTCATGGGTCATATCGACCATCAGGATGCGCCCGTAACAACCGTCCATGGAATGCTCCTTTTAACCTGTTTAGTTTGAGAAGCTACCTTTTAGATTCGCGCGGAGGCGCGGAGGCGCGGAGAAGACCCCTGAAATCAACCTCCGCGTCCGCTGCGTCTCCGCGTGAAAATGAAGCTTTTAAGCCTTCACCAGTCCAGCTAAAGCCCGAGATAGGCCGTCTTGATGTGGGGGTCGTTCATCAGTTCCGCGGCCGGACCTTCCATGACCGTGCGCCCATGCTCCAGAACGTAGCCGCGATCGCTCATGCCGAGGGAATGCTTCACGTCTTGTTCCACCAGCACGACGGTGGTGCCCTGGTCGGCAATCGCCCGCACCGCCTCGAAGATGTTCTTGGTGAGCAAGGGGGCGAGTCCCAGCGAGGGTTCATCGAGCATCAGGATCTTGGGCAAAGCCATGAGGCCGCGCCCGATCGCCACCATCTGCTGCTCGCCGCCGGAAAGCGTCATGGCCAACTGGGATTGCCGCTCGCGCAAGCGCGGAAACAGGGTGTAGACCTGTTCCAGGGTGGCTTCCTTGAGCCCGTCGGCGCGACGGTTGTAAGCCCCGATGATCAGATTGTCCTTAACGGTCATGAGCGTGAACAGACGCCGACCTTCAGGTATGTGGATGATACCCCGCTCAACGATGGTTTCGGGGGGCTGGGAATGGATCGGCGAACCCTGAAACAGGATCTCACCGGCGGCGGGCTCCAGGAGGCCGGAAATGGTTTTGAGCAGGGTCGATTTGCCCGCCCCGTTGCCGCCGATGATGCTCACCACCTCGCCTTCCTCCACGTGCAGGGAAAGGTCGAAGATCACCTGGACATCGCCGTGGAACACATCGATATGGTTGACCTCAAGAAACGACATATTCATCTCCCAGGTAGGCCTTGATCACGTTCTCGTCCGCTGCTACGTCCTTGGGAGCGCCTTCGGCGATTTTCTTGCCGAAATGAATCACCGCGAGCCGGTCGGAAAGAGCCATGATGGCCCGCATGATGTGCTCGATCAAAAATACGCTGATGCCGCTGTCCCGCACCTTGCGGATGATGTCCACCATCTCGTCCACTTCGGTCGGACGCAGGCCGGCCATGACTTCATCGAGCAGGATGAGCTTGGGTTCGGTGGCCAGGGCCCGGCCGATTTCCAGCCGCTTGCGATCGGCAATGGTCATGGATCCGGCCGGCAGGTCCCGCTTGTCGGCCAGGTGGAGGAAATCCAGGACATCGAGGGCCTTGTCCCGTGCCGTCGATTTCCGGTCGGTGTTCGCAAAGCTTCCCACCATCACGTTGTAGAGGACGGTTTTGGAAGAAAAGGGCTTGACGATCTGGAAGGTGCGAGCCAGGCCTTGTTTGCACAGATCCCATGGCTTGCGGTTGTTGATCCGTTCCTCGCAAAAGCGGATGGTGCCTTCGGTGGGCGGGTACACCCCGGCGATGCAGTTGAAGGCGGTGGATTTGCCCGCGCCGTTGGGGCCGATCAGTCCCAGGATTTCGCCCTGTTCCATGGCGAGGCTCAAGTTGTCCACCGCCCTCAGGCCGCCGAAGTCCTTGCTCAGGTTGTTCACTTCGAGGATCTTCATGCCCGGCTCCTCCCCAGCGCCTGTTCCGCGCGCGCTCCGGTAAGCCGGTCCAGCAGCCGGTTGTAGGCCCGGGTCAGGGGTTCCTGCAGGCCGCGCGGTTGGTAGAGCATGACCAGGATGAGGACCACGCCGAAGATGATCAGGTGCAGGCCCGGGAGCTTGTCGCCGAAGTAAATCCTGGAAAAATCGCTGACCGGGCGCAGCAGCAGGGCGCCCAGAACCGGACCGGCGATGGAACCGCGCCCCCCGATCAAGGCAATGAATGCGATCTCGAACGACATATCGAGGGAGATAACACTCTTGGGATGAATGAAAAGGGTGAACTGGGCCCAGAAGGTCCCGGCCAAAGCGGTGAGAAAGGAACTCATGGCGAGCGCGATCAGTTTGCAGCGCACCACGTTCACCCCCAGAGCCATGGCCGCTTCGGGTTCTTCGCCGCCGGCATTGAGATAGTAGCCGAGCTTCGATTGTGAGATCAGGTAGGTGATGGTGATCACCAGGATCAGCATCACCAGAATGATGTAATAGTAGGGTTCCTTGCCGGCGAACATGAAGTGGGTCAGGCCCGTCTTCAGCGGCGGGATTTCCAGGCCGCGGGGTCCGTTGAGCTTGAGCGGACCGATGTAGTCGATATTTTCCACCATGACCCGGATCCCTTCACCGAAGGCGATGGTGGCCAGGGCGAAATAGGCGCCGCGCATCTTGAAGGTGGGCAGCCCAATGAGAATCCCCACCAGCACCGCCAGAATGCCCCCCACGATCATGCCGATCCAGGGGCTCAGGCCGTACTGGAGCGACAGGATGGTCGAGGTGTAGGCGCCGATGCCCACGAAGGCGGCGTGGCCCAGGGGGAGCACTCCGGCGAAGCCGCCCACCAGGTTCCAGCTGCTGGTGAGGTAAGCGTACAGATAGAGAAGAATCAGAATGTGGAGGTAGGTCGGGCTGCGCAGAACCAGCGGCAATCCGAAGCTTACCACCCCCACCAGGACCAGGGACAGGATTTGGAGCTGATGTCTTGTCATGCGATCGTCCATGAGAACAAAGGTGCCATATCAGAATCCTTGTTTTTCATTGCTACCGGATGCTTGATCGAGATCCGCGGATAGCCCGGGGGGGACCGTCGGCAGCCGAGCGCGGCCGCGGATCAGGTCACGATCTTGTCCTTCGATTGCTTGCCGGTGATCCGTTCAATGGCAATACGCCAGAGCCGGGTCTTGGTCATCGCCTCGTCGTTGAGATCCCAGTCACGGTGCGAATAGTGGCGCATGACTTGGTTCAGCGCGGAAACCTTGGCCGCGGGCTCGGTGAGTTCCTCGACGGTGCCGAACCCGATCACGCTGTAAAAGGAAAACGACCAACCGCACGCGGCGCTGTCGTTGGGAACCACTTTCACATCGTGCTCGACTTCGAAACACACTCGAGGATTGGAAGCGATGAAGTCTAGTTTCGTTCCTTCCCGGGCGGTGTGGAAGTAAAGGGTGCGGCCGTCGTATCCAAAGGCCACCGGAACAATATAGGGCACGTTGTCCCGGCTCAACCCGAGCCGGCACACCTGGGCCTCGGCCATGATCCGATCAATCAAACCAGGGTCCTGGATTTCCTTATCTTTTCGTCGCACCGGCGGATCCTCCGTCACCATTCACCATTCACGACTCACGACTCACGACTCATCCCGCTACCAATCGTACTTCACGCCGAACAAGCCCGATGGCTTGATGAACAACACCGCCAGAAACAGGGCGTAAACAATGGCTTCGGTCCAGGTGGCGGTCATGAATTGGGGACACACCGATTCGATCAGGCCGATGATGATCCCGCCCAGCATGGCCCCCCAGATGCTGCCCAGTCCTCCCAGCACCACGATGATGTAGCCCTTCATGTCGAACAGGACCCCGACACTGGGGTAGACGTTGAAAAAGGGAATGAGGGCCACCCCGGCGATGCCGGCGGTGGCCGTGCCGATCCCAAACGCCATGTTGTAAACCTTGTACTGGTTGATCCCCATTAGGCTGGCCGCTTCCCGGTCCAGGCTAGTGGCCCGGATGGCCCGCCCCATTCGGGTCTTTTGAAAGAACCAGTAGACCGCCCCAGCCGTGATCATGGCGGCCACAAATCCCCACAACTTCGGGACCGAAAGCATCATGCCGCCGATTTCAAGCATCTTCCCCCGCAGTGGGTTGTTCTGAAGCGCACGGTACTGGGGGCCGAAGATGAGCAGACAGAGATTATCCAGAATGTACCAGACGCCGGTGGTGACAATGATGACGGTGATCGGTTCGCGAACCTGCTTTTCGGCCTTGAAGATGGGCTTGATCAGGGTGTTCTGGAGCAGGTAGCCGAATGCGTACATGATCGGGACCACCACGATCAGGGCCACGTAGGGATTCATCCCGCTCAGGGTCGCCGCCCAGAAGGCCACATACATGCCGACCATGAGCAGCGAGCCGTGCGCGAAATTGATCACCTTGAGCACGCCGAAGATGATGGTGAGCCCCAGTGCCGTCAGGCCATAGATGGAACCCATCAGGATTCCATTGATGGTGTCTTCAAGAAGATAGATCATAACCGCCTCCGGGGGCCCGCGGCACGGCAAATCGCCCAACCCGGACGGCCAGGTCGCAGGCCCCCATAGCAAAGGAAACGCGGAGACGCGCTTCCGCGTCTCCGCGCACTCACCAGCGCCGATCAGTCCTTGGGCATCGGGAACACCGGGGTGTAGCCGGCCCGACGGGCGTTCTTGGGCCACACCGTGATGCGTTCCAGGCCCGTACCCAGGTCGTTGACCTGAACGATGGCCAGGGCCGCGAATTTGTTCTGGCCCGTGGCGTCAAAGGCAATGACGTCGTAAGAAGCGATCATGGCCGGGCCGGTGCTCAGATTGGTCGCGGCCAGGGCCTCGCGAATGGCCTTGGGATCCAGTGACCCGGCTCGCTCCAAGGCATCCTTCAAGACATACATGGCGATGTAAGCGTCCACGGATTCGCCGGCCAGATTATAGCCATACTTGGTCTTGAACTTGGTGTTGATGTCCTTGGCCCCCGGCTTGTTCACATCCGTTTCCCATTCGACGATATCAAACAGATAGCGGGCGTTTTTGCCCACCGCCTTGAGGAACGACGGGTCGGCGTGACCGCCGCCGCTGGTGATGATGGCCTTGGGCTTCACTTTGTACTCGGCCAGGGTGTTGGTCAGAAGGATCGCGTCGGCAGCGTTGGAGACCATCATCAAGACGTCGGGATTGGCGCGTTTGATCTTATTGACCACCGGGCTAAAGTCGGTTGCCGTTGAAGGATAGGGCTCATCCAGCACCACCTTGTAGCCCGCTGTTTCGGCCAGCTTCTTCCATTGTTCGGCAAAGCCCTTGCCCCAATCTCCGTTTTCGTAAACAAAGGCCACGGTTTCCACCTTGGCGCCGAATTCCTTTTCCATGTCTTGCAGAAAGGTGAACTGGTCGCGCGTCCACCAACTGTCCTTGGCGGCGATCCGAAAAACGTTCTTGAAACCCTGCTCGGTGATCTTATCGGCCACCGACACCGGCACGATGAACGGGATGCCGTAGCGTTCGGCCACCGCGGAAGTGGGATAGGTAACGGCTGAATTCCAGCAGCCGGTCAACACATTCACCTTCTCCGTGTTGATCAGACGCTCGGCTTCGGCCACCCCTTTCTCCGGCTTGGACTCCGAATCGGCGTAGATCATTTCCAGCTTGGCCCCGCCCAACGACTTGATCCCGCCGGCCGCATTGATTTCCTCGACCGCCATGTTGCGGGCGTTCTTACCCTGTTCCCCCACCGAGGCCGAAGGGCTCGACAGCGGTTCGATGTTGCCCACCTTGACCACCGTCTCCGCAGCCCCGACCGGCGATACGATCCCCAGCATGGCCACCAGCCCCAAGGCCATTGCCACGGCCGCAACCTTCCTCCACCACACCTGCTTTCCTTTCATGACGAATCCTTTCTCAAAAGTCATTGCGTTCACGGCACCCAATCCCCACACCCCCGGTGGCGCTCACCCCGCACCCGGCATCAGGACCTCAGCAGCAGCTTGAATCCGGGCGCCGCCACCGTTTCGAAACCAGCTCACCGGAACGGCCGGCTCCCATAAGCGTAGCATGTGATGTTCTCCGGGAGGCCCAGGCTCATGAGTTCCTGCATGATCCGGTCGGTCCGGTCGGGATCGATCTTGACCACCAGCAGCGCCCGCTCCGCAACCCGGTCGCGATACACCTTCCACCCGCGAATCCGCACCTGGAGTCGCGGCAGGGCTTTCAGCACCGCGCTGAACTCGCTCTCTTCAGTTATCCCGGCCCTGGTTTCAAAAATCATATAGCTGCACGCACGATCCAGCTCCCGCTTGATCTCTTCAAAACTGGCGGAAACCGGACCGGTGGCGAGGATCATCTCAGTGCGAGAGGGCGGCGAGCCCTTCCTCCATGATGGCCAGGCCTCGTTCCAGCTGCTCATCGGTGATCACCAGCGGCATCAAGGTCCTGATGACATTGCCGAAGTTGCCGCAAGAAAGAAGAATGAGGCCGTTTTCATGGCAGAATTTCACCAGGGCCTTGGCGGCGTCGGCGGCCGGCTCCTTGGTTTCCCGGTCTTTCACCAGTTCCAGGGCGAGCATGGGGCCGAGCCCGCGCACCTCCCCGATGATCTCATAACGCTCCTGCCATTGGTCGAAACGCTGCTTCAGCTTACGGCCCAGGTTTTGGGCCCGCTCCAGCAGGTTTTCCTCGGTAAAAATCCGCAACACCGCCAGGGCCGCCTCGCAGCAGACCGGGTTGCCGCCATAGGTGCCGCCGAGTCCGCCCACCTGAGGCGCGTTCATCATTTCCGCCCGGCCGACCACGGCGCTGAGAGGCATGCCGGCCGCCAGGCTTTTCGCCGTGGTCACCAGATCCGGCTCCACCCCCCAGTGCTCCATGGCGAACATCTTGCCCGTTCGCCCCATGCCGCTCTGGATTTCATCGGCGATGAAGACGATCCCATGGTCGCGGCAAATTTGCTGAAGCCTGGGGAAATATTCGGGTGGCGGCGTGATGAAGCCGCCTTCGCCCATGACCGGCTCGACGATCAGGGCGGCCGTGTTTTCCGCCGCCACCTGGCTGATGAAAAAGTCCTTCAAATGCTCGGCGCAGGCGATGTCGCAACCGGGGTACTTGAGCCCCATGGGGCAACGGTAGCAGTAGGCGCAGGGCATCCGATAGACATCCGACATGAAGGGCCCGAAGCCGAACTTGTACGGCTTGACCTTGCTGGTGAGGGTCATGGTCAGATAGGTTCGACCGTGGAAGCCGTTTTCAAAGGCGATCACCGCCGAACGCTTGGTGCGGTGCCGGGCGATCTTCACCGCGTTCTCCACCGCCTCGGCCCCGCTGTTGGCAAACAGGGCCATCTTCGGGAAGGTGCCGGGGGTGAGCGCGCAGAGCTGTTTTGCCAGTTTGACATAGGGCTCGTACATCACGATGTGAAAGCAAGTGTGGGTGTACCTTTCGGCCTGGGCCTTGATGGCGGCCACCACCTTGGGGTGGGAATGGCCCACATTCATCACCCCGATGCCGCCGGCGAAGTCGATGAGTTCCCGGCCGTCCACATCGTAAATCACCGCTCCCCTGGCGGTTCCGGCAAAAAACGGGGTCACATTGAACGGTCCTTGAGGGACAAACGTCGCCCGAAGTTCTTTCAGGTCCTCCATGGTCTTTGAGCTGGTCATGAGCGCTCCTGTTCTGCTGGTGGCAAATGGTCTGGTCGGAATCCGCGAGCCACCATGATTCAAAGGCAAATCCCATGCCAGCCTGGGGCTTTCACTCCTTCAAAGGCAAATCCCATGCCAGCCTGGGGCTTTCACTCC
>MNZR01000204.1:37713-38463 GCA_001873705.1 Syntrophobacteraceae bacterium CG2_30_61_12 | reverse complement strand
GCAGTCCGCGGACGGCTCAAGCATCGCTTTCCGATCGAGTTCGAAGGAGCGGGAGTTTTCGGGCCGGACCCTAACGAATCCCCAAAACGTCCTGCATATCGTAAAGACCGGCCGCTCGACCGACCACCCACCGGGCGGCGCGAATGGCGCCGTTGGCGAAATTGTCGCGGCTGTGGGCGCGGTGGGTGACTTCGATCCGTTCGCCGGCGCCGGCAAACAGCACCGTGTGTTCGCCGACGATATCGCCGCCGCGGATCGTTTGGATGCCGATTTCCGTGGGCGTGCGCCGGCCGATCAGGCCATGGCGGGAAAACACCCCCACCTGACTGAAGTCGCGATCCAGCGCGGCCGCCACCAGTTCGCCCAGTTTCACCGCGGTGCCGCTGGGCGCGTCCTTTTTCAGCCGGTGATGGGCTTCCACGATCTCCACGTCGAAGCCGCCGCCCAAGAGGCGTGCCACATCCTGCACCACCTTGAACAGCACATTGACGCCGACGCTCATGTTCGGAGCCAGTACGCAGGGAATCGCGGCGGCCAGCGTCCGGGCCTGGTCCAGTTGAGTGGCGTTGAAACCGGTGGAGCCGATCACCATGGCGCGCCCCGCGGCCGCGGCCTGGGTCAGGTGATCGAGGGACGCCGCGGCGCTGGTAAAATCGATCACCACATCGCAGTGGTCAAGCACTTCGGTCATGGTTCCGGCGATGATCCTGCCGCGCGGCGCTCCGCCGAGAACCGCCGCCAAATCCTCAC
>MNZR01000204.1:0-37705 GCA_001873705.1 Syntrophobacteraceae bacterium CG2_30_61_12 | reverse complement strand
GGATGCTGGGGATGGTCGAAGCCGCCCGCCAGTTCGATGCCTTCGCTCTGTTCGATCAAGGTGGCAATGCGACTGCCCATCCGGCCCGCTATGCCGGCTATTGCTGCCCGAATCATTGCTGCCTCCCGTGCGGAAACCGCACTGTTGCTGGACTGGTTTAGGATAAAATGGTTCATTACCAAGAGCGGGCAAGATGCCCGCGCTCCCGGGCAGGTTGCCCATGCTTCCAGGCAAGATGCCCGCGCTCCCGGGAAAGAGCGCAGCCGAAACGAAACTTTTTGCCCTTAACCGGTATGGATTCGTTTTCGGTTCACCGCCGCCTACAAAATGCCGTAGGCGCTCAGCGCCTGCCGCAGTCGGTCGACATTCTGGGGTTGCATGGCCACCAGCGGGAGCCGCAGTTCCGCGCTCTTGATCTTACCCATCAGGGCCAGCGCCGTTTTCACCGGGGCCGGGTTGGTTTCCACGAACATGGCATCACAGAGCGGCAGCAGCCGGTAATAGAGTTCCCGCGCCGCGCTCATTTGGCCGTCGAAGAATAGCCGGCACAGGTTCGCCATGTCTCCGGGGGCCACGTTGGAAACCACCGATATCACCCCCTTGCCGCCGACGCACAGGAGCGGGAAGGTGATGTAGTCCTCGCCCGCCAGCACGGTGAAGCCCGGTTCGCACTGAGTGATGATTTCCGTTACCTGCTTGATCGAGCCGGCCGCTTCCTTGACCCCGATGATGTTATCGATCCTGGAGAGCCGGGCCAGGGTGTCCGGCGCTATGTTGACGGCGCTGCGGCCCGGGATGTTGTAGACGATGATCGGAATGGCCACCGCCGCGGCCACCGTCTTGAAGTGCTGATAGAGCCCTTCCTGGGTCGGTTTGTTGTAGTAGGGGGCGATCATGAGAGCGCCGTCGGCGCCGCAGTTTTTGGCATGTCGGGTGAGGCGGATGGCTTCGGCGGTGTTGTTGGAACCGGTCCCGGCCACCACCGGAACGCGGCCTTTGACCTGGTCCACGGTGATTTCAATCACCCGCTCGTGTTCTTCATGGCTGAGTGTGGCGGATTCGCCGGTGGTGCCGCAGGGCACAATGCCGTGGGTGCCGGAGGCGATTTGAAATTCGATCAGCTCCCGCAGCCCGTCTTCGTCCACGCTCCCGTTTGAAAACGGCGTGACGATGGCCACAAAGGCTCCCTGAAACATGACAACCTCCCCTCAATCAACGGTTAGTGGATCCCCCAGTTGTCCTTCATAAACGACTTTAGCCTCGCCTTCCAGGTAAACCTCGGTAAATCGATCGGCCGTCCGCTGAAAGTGAATGGTGAGGACCTCGCCGCCGCTGGTGGTTACCCGCAGCGGCGAACCCAGGCCGTGACGATTGGAAGCAATCAGCGCGGCGGCGATCGCGCCGGTGCCGCAGGCCAGGGTTTCCTGTTCGACGCCGCGTTCGTAGGTGCGTACGGCCAAATTCCCGGAATCCAGCACGGCGACGAAATCGACATTGGTGCCTTGGGGGGCGAAGGCCGCATGCCGCCGCAACGCCCGGCCCCAGCAGTCTAGGTCGAAGGCGCGCAGCCGTTCCGCATCTTCCAGGAACACCACCGCATGCGGGACCCCGGTATCGATCGAGTGGCAGCTGAAAGCTTCCCCGTCGATGGTGAGCGCCAGCGGGGCGGAGCAGGGCAGGGGGCTGGTCATCCGCACCTTGACCCGGGAGTCGCTCAAGATTTCCCCCCGGATGATCCCGGCCAGGGTGCGGAAGCTCAGCCGCCGGGCGGTTACGATGCCTTTCAGAAAAGCGTAGCGGGCGGCGCAGCGGGCGCCGTTGCCGCACATTTCCGCTTCGCTGCCGTCGCAGTTGAAAAAGCGCCAGCGGAAATCCACCTCGGGATCGGTTTCGATCAGGATCAAGCCGTCGGCTCCCACCGAAAGCCGTCGGCGGCAAAGGCTTCGAGCGAGGGCCGCGGGTTCGAAGGCGTTCAGTTCGGCGCGCCGGTTATCGATGATGATGAAGTCGTTGCCGCAGCCGGTCATTTTAGTGAAGGCCACGGCCTGGAGCACAGGCGTCATTGCCGCCGGCCGCCTTTCCGTGTGCGTCAGGCGCTGGTTCGCTCGGTGCCTGACGATAGCTTGGGTTGGTGGAAAAAATCAATCCACTATTGAAACGCGAGATTGCGAAATTCCACCCATTTGGACAACAGACCTTCCTCGTGCGGTTCCTGAGGAGCCACGGCCGATACCGCATAGGAATAAACGGTATTGGCGGCGGCGTTGTCGTCCACGAACGGCGGCGCCGCAATCGGGGTCAGGGTGAGCCGCGAGATTTCGCCGTCTTGTTTGCGGTAGACGTGGTAGCCGGTGGTGGCGCCTTCGCTCAGCGTCCAGTGAATTTGCAGTTTGCCCTGGTCCGGAATCACCCAGACGGTTTGCGGCGGCGGCGGTTTCATCTGTTTGGCGGCAACCACCACTCGGCTTTCGGCGCTCTCCCCCCACACATAGACCCCCTGCTGATCCAGCAGGGAAATCACCCGGTAGGCGTAGTTGCCGCCGTCGGCCACCGCGGAGTCGAGAAAACTGTTGCCCTGGATCGGTTCGGTGCTGACCACGGCCCAACCGGCGGGGCCATTGCTGCGTTCCACCACGAAGCGCAGCGCCGCCGGTTGCTCCCCTTTCGCTTTGCTCTGCTTGCTCTGTTTGGGCCGCTTGGGCGGTTGCCACTGCAACAGGATGCCCTTGGCCTCGACGGTGGTCTTCAGCTTGCGGGGTGCCGCGGGGGGGGAGAGCAGGGTCGCCTGCACCGGCTCGGAGCGGCCGAGCGGGCGCTGCTTGGAATCCAGGAGCACCACCTGGTAGCGATAAGTGGCTCCGGTCTTGCTGGTCTTATCGGTCCAGGAAAAGGTTTTAAGCTCCGGCTGGGTCCCGGAAGCGGCCGCGGCGGCTTCCAGTTCCGCCACCCGTTCGGCGGCGGCCGGTGGGCATTCGGGGCAATCGGTCTGGGGGTCGATGACGGCCCGGTTAACGGCGAAGGCATGGGTTCCGGCCTTCTGGTCCCCAGGCAGCGGCGCGGCCAGGGTCCAGTTGAGCAGAACCTGGGCGTTTTTCACCTGGGCGGTGATGGTGGCGATTTCCGGCTTGGCCTGTTCGTCGATGGGGCGCGGCAGGGTTTTGCTGCCACAGGCCGCGACCGCCAAAATCAGCCACGCCAGCAGCGCCATGCGCAGTCCGGCGAGGCCCTTGGGAGACTGAACCATGGAGCGCTCCGCTTCACATTCCAGGGGACCTTGGGTCACCCATCAAGTCGGGTTCGTTTGGCGGCCAATTCCGAACGCGCCTCTTCGATGGCCTGTTGGACCCGAACCGTGGCGGTACCACCGATGGACTGGCGGCGATCGACGGCGCTCTCCAGGGTCAGGCAATCGAAGACGTCGGCGTCGAAGGCCTTGTGGAAGCCCTTCAACTCATCCAGTTGACACTGGTGCAGGGCCTTGCCGCCTTCGATGCAGTGATGCACGATCTGGCCCACCGCATGGTGCGCGCGGCGGAACGGGACGCCCTTGCGCACCAGGTAATCGGCCAGTTCCGTGGCCAGGGTGAAGCCGGCTTCGGCCATGGTCCGCATGCGCTCGGTGTGGAACTCAATTTCCGGCAGCAGTTTGGTGAGCAGGCGTAGGGTGGCGAACAGGGTGTCCGCGGTATCGAACACCGGTTCCTTATCTTCCTGGAGATCGCGGTTGTAGGCCAGCGGTAGGGCTTTGGTGGTGGTCAAGAGGGCGATCAGATTGCCGTAGACACGCCCGGTTTTCCCGCGCATCAGTTCAGGCACATCCGGGTTCTTCTTCTGCGGCATGATGCTGGAACCGGTGCAGAATGCATCGCTGATATCGATGAACTTGAATTCACTGCTGGACCAGAGGATCAATTCTTCCGCCAGTCGGCTCACATGCATCATGGCAATGGCGGCGGCGGCGAGGAATTCCAGCAGATAGTCGCGATCGCTCACGGCGTCCAGGCTGTTTCGAACCACCGCGGGGAAGTTCAGCAGGGCCGCGGTTTTTTCCATATCGATCGGGAACGTGGTACCGGCTAGTGCGGCGCTTCCCAGCGGCAGCACGTTGGTGCGCTTGAGGCATTCGCTGAAGCGCTGGTGGTCGCGCCGAAACATCTCGTAATAGGCCATCAGGTGATGGGAAAGGAGCACCGGTTGGGCGTGCTGGAGATGGGTGAAACCCGGCAGCACCGTGCCCAGGTGGGTTTCGGCCAGGGTGACCAGGGCCAGTTCCAGATCGAGCAACTGGGTGCCGGTGAGGGTCAGCACATCACGCAGGTAAAGACGCATGTCGAGGCAGATCTGGTCGTTGCGGCTGCGCGCCGTATGCAGCTTGCCGCCGGTCTCGCCGATCTTTTGCATGAGCCGCTGCTCGATGGCCATGTGGATGTCTTCCTGGGACGCATCGAGCACCAGGGAGCCGCGTTCGATTTCCCGCTGGATCTCGCCCAGTCCCTCGACGATCCGCGACGCTTCCTCATGGGAAATGATCCGGCATTCGGCCAGCATGCGGCAGTGGGCGATGCTGCCCTCGATGTCGTAGCGATACAGGCGGCTGTCGAACTGGATCGAGGCGGTATAGCCTTCAACGATCTTATCGGTGGGCTGTTCGAAGCGGCCCTGCCAAAGTTTTTCCGACATGAATGGGTTCTCCCTGACTGTGAACTCTCGGCCTTTGGTCTGGGGCAGCCACAGCTCCGGAAGTGCGATCGCTCGTGCCGTGCCTGGCCGCGGCCGCAGCCGGGACCGGGCCTGGAAGCTGCAACGGTAATCAGGCGCCCGGGCCGCCGCGGCGGGCTTCGAGCAGACTAGCGATGCGCAGGCGCAGCCCCTGCAATCGGATGAAGCCGGCGGCATCGCTCTGCTGGTAGACCGCGTCTTCTTCAAAGGTGGCGAAGGCGGGGTCGTAGAGCGAACGATCGGATTTGCGCCCGGTGACGTAGCAGCCGCCCTTGTAGAGTTTAACCCGGACCAGCCCCTCGACGCTGTCCTGGGACTGATCCACCAGTTGCTGCAGGAGGCGCCGTTCCGGCGCGAACCAGAAACCGTTATAGATCAATCTGGCGTATACGGGAATAAGGGAATCGCGCAGGAACATCACTTCCCGGTCCATGGTGATGGATTCCATCGCCCGGTGGGCGGTGCGCAGAATGGTGCCGCCGGGGGTTTCGTAGACGCCGCGCGATTTCATCCCGACAAACCGGCTTTCCACCACATCGGCCCGGCCGATCCCGTGCCGGCCCCCGAGTTGGTTGAGATGCTCCAGCATCCGCGCGGGGCTCAGGCGCACCCCGTCGACCGCCACCGGATCGCCGCGTTCGAACTGGATTTCGATCACCTGTGGCTGGTCGGGAGCGGCTTCCGGAGCCTGGGTCAGGGTGAACATGGTCGGGTCCGGTTCGTTCCAGGGATCTTCCAGCACCCCACCTTCATAGCTGATGTGCAGCAGGTTGCTGTCGCAACTGTAAGGCTTTTCCTGGGTCACCGGGACCGGGATCCGGTGCTTGCGGGCGAAATCCAGGAGCGCCTGGCGGGAATTGAAATCCCATTCGCGCCAGGGGGCGATCACCCTGATGTGCGGGTCGAGCGCCGTGTAGGTGAGTTCAAACCGGACCTGGTCGTTGCCCTTGCCGGTAGCGCCGTGGCTCACCGCATCGGCCCCTTCCTCGTGGGCGATTTCGATCTGGCGTTTGGCGATGAGCGGGCGGGCGATGGAAGTCCCCAGCAGGTATTGGCCTTCATAAATGACGTTGGCGCGAAACGCCGGAAACACGTAGTCGCGAACGAATTCTTCCTTGAGGTCTTCGACTCGGGCCTTGATTGCGCCGGTTTTGAGTGCCTTGTCTCTAATCGCGTCCAGTTCGTCGCCCTGTCCGAGATCGGCGGCGAAGGCCACCACTTCGCAGTCATAGGTCTGGATCAGCCACTTGAGGATGATGGAGGTGTCGAGCCCTCCGGAATAGGCCAGAACGACTTTGTTCACTTTCATCTTGATCAACTCCAGGGTTAACGGGGACTACAGGGTGCGCTGGAGCAGCCGGTCCAGCAGCGCGGTCTGAAAATGGAGCCGGTTTTCGGCCTGATCGAACACCACCGACCGGGGGCCTTCGATCACCTGGTCGGTGATTTCTTCCCCGCGATGGGCCGGCAGACAATGCATCACCACGGCGTGGGCGGGGGCCGCCTGGACCAGTTCGGCGTTCACCTGGAACGGCTGGAACACGCGCCGGCGCGTTTCCGCTTCCGCTTCCTGGCCCATGCTCGCCCACACGTCGGTATTGATCACATCCACCGCTTTCACCGCGTCCCGGGGATCGTCGCAAAACACCAGAGTACCGCTGCCTTCCTGTTGCACCTTGTGGATCAAACGGGCATCCGGCCAATAGCCGGCCGGGCAGGACAGGTAAAGGGTGAATCCCAGCCGGCCGGCGGCGTGGATCCAGGAATGGGCGACGTTGTTGCCGTCGCCGATCCAGGCCGCCTTGAGGTCGTCGATGCGGCCGCGGATTTCGCTCAGGGTCAAAAGATCGCTCATCACCTGGCAGGGATGGAGCAGGTCGGTGAGGCCGTTGATCACCGGAATGGAAGCCCAGCGGCCCAGTTCCACCACGTCCTGGTGAGCGTAGGTGCGGACCACCAGGGCATCGAGGTAGCGCGACAGGACCCGGGCCGTGTCGCGCAGCGGTTCCTGGCGCGCGAGTTGGGTGTCCTGGGTGGTGAGAAACAGGCACTGGCCGCCGAGCCGATACATGGCCGCTTCAAACGAAACCCGGGTGCGGGTCGAGGGTTTCACGAACAAAAGGCCCAGGACCTTGCCGTCCAGGGACCGGGGCAGGGGTCCCGCCGCTGCCTGCGCCTTTAGGGTGCGAGCCTGGTCGAGCAGGTGTTCCAGTTGGTCCCGGGTAAAATCCCAAATGCTCAAGAAATCTCGCTTCATAACGTATCCTTTCAACGCGCTCCGGGGCTTGCTTCACGGTGCCGCTCCAGGCGCCCCGGCGCTCCGCGGCTGCCGCTCAGGCCGCAACCGCCTCCAATTCGCTCAGGGCGCGATCGAGCACCGGCAGCAGCCGATCGATCTGGTCCTCTTCGACGATGAGCGGCGGGGCCAGCCGGATCACCGAGTCTTGCACGCAGTTGATCACAAAACCCTGCTCCAGGCAGTATTCCACCACCGGCTGGGCCGGCCGATCGAGTTCCACGGCGAGCAGCAGGCCGCGGCCGCGAACTTCGCGCACGCAGGCGTGGGCCTCCTTGAGTTGCGTCAGCCGCTGCAGAAAATAGGTGCCCACCGACCGCACCCGTTCCAGAAAGTCCGGTTCGGCGATGATTTCCAGGGTGGTGAGCGCCGCCCGGGTGACCAGCGGGGTGCCGCCGAAGGTGGTGGCATGAGTGCCGGCGCTGAAGGCTTCGGCCACGGCGTCATGGGTCAGCATGGCCCCGATCGGCAGACCGTTGGCGAGCGCCTTGGCGAGTGTCAGGATGTCCGGGTTGACCTCTTCCTGTTCGTGGGCGAACAGGGTGCCGGTCCGGCCCATGCCCACCTGAACTTCGTCGAAGATCAGGAGCAGGTTGTGAGCGCGGCAGAATTCCTTCAATTCACGCAGGTACCCGCGGCTCGGAAAACGCACCCCGCCTTCCCCCTGGATCGGTTCCACCAGGACCGCACAGGTTTGTTCCGTCACCGCCTGGCGCACCGCTTCCACCGAATCGAAGGGGACAAACGAAAAACCTTCCACCAGCGGTTCAAAGCCCTTGTGCACCTTGGCCTGGCCGGTGGCCGAGAGCGTTGCCAGGGTGCGGCCGTGAAAGGAGTTGGTCATGGCGATGATGTGGAAGCGGCCCGGGCCGAAATGGTCACGGCTGTATTTTCGCGCCAGTTTGATGGCGGCCTCATTGGCTTCGGCGCCGCTGTTGGCAAAAAACACCTTATCGGCAAACGACCGGCGAGTGAGTTCTCGGGCCAGTTCGATCTGAGGTCGGGTGTAAAACAGGTTGGACACGTGCACCAGGGTGGTCGCCTGTTCGCAGACCGCTCGGGCCACCAGAGGGTGGCTGTGACCCAGGTTGCAGACCGCGATCCCGGCCAGAAAGTCGAGGTATTCCTTGCCCGTGTCGTCCCACAGGCGGCAGCCTTCGCCGCGCACGAACAGCACGGGCAGGCGGGCATAGGTGCGGCAGATGGTGGCGTTGCAGGTTTCGATCAGTTGAGTCATGGGTTTTCCTTTTGGTCCGGATACCAGAGCCGGCCGGGCATCGGTTGCAGCGGCGGCCCCGCGGCGAGCTTCAGTGGTCGGGATCCAGGGGGCGCCGGCGCAGGATCTGGGTGCCGATGCCGGCGTCGGTGAACATTTCCAGCAGCAGACAGTGCGGGGTCCGGCCGTCGACGATGTGGACCTTTTCCACTCCGGCCTGAACCGCCTCCAGAGCGCACTGCACCTTGGGGATCATGCCGCCGCTCAAAGTTTCATCCTGCAGCAGATCGGCCGCTTCCGCAAGGGTCAAGGTGGAAATGAGCCGGCTATCGCGATCCAGCACGCCGGCCACGTCGGTCATCAAGATGAGCTTTTTCGCCTTCAGGGCCGAAGCGATCTGGCCGGCCACCAGATCGGCGTTGATGTTGTAGGTTTCACCCTGGTCCCCGCCGCCCACCGGCGCCACCACCGGGATGTGGTGGCTGTGCTCGAGCGTTTCCAGCAGATCGGTGTTGACCCGCCGGACCTGGCCCACCAGACCGATATCGATGATTTCCGGCGGGCGGTCGTCGCCCTGATAGCGGAAGATCTGCATCTTTTCCGCTTCGATCAGGCGCCCGTCCTTGCCGCTCAAACCCACCGCCCGGCCGCCGTGGCGGTTGATCAGGCTGACGATTTCCTTGTTGATCTTACCGGCCAGCACCATTTCCACGATGTCCATGGTGTCTTCATCGGTGACCCGCATACCGGCCCGGAAATCCGATTTCTTCCCGATCCGTTCCAGCATTCGGCCGATTTGCGGACCGCCCCCATGGACCACCACCGGGTTGATGCCGACGTATTTCAGCAGCACCACGTCCTGGGCGAAGCCTTCTTTCAGCTCTTCATCCACCATGGCGTGGCCGCCGTACTTGATCACGATGGTCTGGCCGCTGAAGCGGCGAATGTAGGGCAGGGCTTCAATCAGGGTGCCGGCGATGTCGATCATGGCGTCCCTCGTCTGGCATGCTTGTTGACACTAAAAAGCTTCATTTGGTGTGGACTCTTTCCCTGGAGCGCGGGCATCTTGCCCGCCTTTGGCACTGAAAACGTTCATCCTAAACCGGGGTAACCGTTTCGCCGCGGCGCGGCGGCTACAGGATGTAGCGGCTGAGGTCCTCGTCACGGATGATGTCCTGCAGCGTTTCCCGGACATAGTTGGGGGTGATCTGAATGCTTTGACCGGTGAGATCCGGCGCGTTAAAGGAAATGTCCGAAAGGAGTTTTTCCATGATGGTGTGCAGGCGGCGGGCCCCGATGTTTTCGGTGCGGGTGTTCACTTGATGGGCAATGCGGGCGATTTCCTCGACCGCTTCCTGGTTGAACACCAGTTCCACCTGCTCCGTCTCGAGCAGTGCCTGGTACTGCAGGATCAATGCGTTATCCGGTTCGGTCAGGATCCGCACGAAGTCTTCCTGGGTGAGCGGTTGCAGTTCCACTCGAATGGGAAACCGGCCTTGCAATTCCGGGATCAGGTCCGACGGCTTGGAAATGTGGAACGCCCCTGACGCGATGAACAGGACGTGGTCGGTTTTCACCATGCCGTACTTGGTATTGACCGTGGAGCCTTCGACGATCGGCAGCAGATCGCGCTGCACCCCTTCGCGTGACACGTCCGGGCCCTTGGTCGAATCGCGGCCGGCGATCTTATCGATTTCATCCAGGAAGATGATCCCCGAGTGCTCCACCCGTTCGATTGCGGCCTTGACCACCTTGTCCATATCGATCAGGCGCTGGGATTCTTCCTGGATCAGGATCTGGCGCGCTTCCGGTACCTTGACTTTGCGGTTCTTGGTGCGCTTCGGGAGCATGGAACCGAGCATCTCGCGGAGCCCCTGATCCATATCTTCCATGCCGCTGCCGGCAAAGATTTCGAGCATCGGGAGCTTGCTGTCCTGCACCGTGACTTCCACATAGCGCTCGTCCAGGGATCCCTGACGCAGCAGCCGGCGCAGCTTTTCCCGGGTGCGCTGGTCGGATTCGGTGGTTTCCCCCTGGTCCGCCGCCGCAGCTTCCACTGTGCCCGCCGGGCCCGAAGCGTCGGTTAGTTGGGGTCGGGGCGCGCGCATCGGGCGGCTTGGCAGCAGGATATCCAGCAACCGTTCCTCGGCCAGTTCCTCGGCCTGGATTCGAACGGTTGCCAGTTCCTCCGAGCGCACCATGCTGACCCCCAACTCGGTCAAATCGCGCACCATGGATTCCACGTCGCGGCCGACGTAGCCCACTTCGGTGAATTTGCTGGCTTCGATCTTGAGAAACGGGGACTGAGCCAGGCGCGCCAGGCGGCGGGCGATTTCAGTTTTACCCACCCCGGTGGGACCGATCATGATGATGTTCTTGGGCGCGATCTCGTCGCGCAGATGCTCCGGCACCATCTGACGCCGCCAGCGGTTGCGCAGTGCGATGGCCACCATCCGTTTGGCGTCATGCTGACCGATGATGTATTTGTCCAACTCGGCGACGATCTGGGCCGGAGTCAAAGGCTGTTGCATGGTCGCTACAACTCCTCGATGGTGAAAACCTCGTTGGTGTAGATGCAGATCGAAGCGGCGATCTTCATCGCTGCTTCGGCGATCTCCCGGGCCGACAGCTGGGTGTGGGTGGCCAGCGCTCGGGCCGCGGCGAGCGCGTAAGGGGCGCCGGAACCGACCGCGCAAATGCCGTCGTCGGGTTCGATGACATCACCACTACCGCTGAGGATCAGGCATTGATCACGATCGGCGGCGATCAGCAGGGCTTCTAGCCGGCGCAGCGCCCGGTCCAGCCGCCAGTCCTTGGCCAGTTCCACCGCCGCCCGCTGCAGATTGCCGTTGTACTGTTCCAGTTTGGCTTCCAGCCTTTCGAACAGGGTGAAGGCATCGGCGGTGGCGCCGGCGAACCCGGTGAGGATCCGATCATGGTACATCTTCCGGACCTTACGCGCCTGGTGTTTCATAACGGTCTGCCCCATGGTCACCTGGCCGTCGCCGGCCACCACCACCTGCTCGTTCATGTGGATGGCCAAAATGGTGGTGCCGCGCATGGTTTCGCCGTTCATCGGTTCCTCCACTACTCTCGAAGGTCGGTCCGGGTTCCTGCCGCCTTCACTTGCGCCCTCTGGGGTGGGTTCGATCATAGACTTCCATCAGGTGATCCAGATGCACATGGGTGTAACGCTGGGTGGTGGAAAGACTGGCATGGCCCAGGAGTTCCTGAATACTTCTCAGATCCGCGCCGGCGTTCAGCAGATGGGTGGCGAAACTGTGGCGCAGACCGTGCGGACTGAGGTGCTGCCAAAGCCCGCAGCGACGCATTTCCTGTTCCAGGATCCGGCTCACCGACCGGGGGCTGAGGCGCCCCCCGCGGGCGTTGCGAAACAAAGCCTTGCTGCCCTCGAGATCGGCGGGCGCCAGTTCCTTGGTGACCGCCTCCAGATAAAGGGCAATGGCTTCGAGTGCCGGCGCCCCGATCGGCACGATGCGCTGTTTGTTCCCTTTGCCGCGGACCCGCACCAGCGCCTCCTCGGATTCCAGGTCCGGGCAATCCATCCCGGTCAGCTCACTCACCCGAATGCCGGTCGAATAGAGGCATTCGAACAGCGCCCAGTTGCGTTTGCGCCGCCACCGACTGGCGGCCGCGTGGGCGTTCTGTTTGAGCGCGTTGAGGAAATGGAACAAATCGTCGATGTTCAAGAACGCCGGGACCTTGCGTACCGTTTTCGGACTCATGGCGGTCACGGTGGGGTCGTTCGTTATCACTTCCATTTCGCGCAGGTAGCGATAGAACGAACGCAAGGTCGAGAGCTTACGGCCGACACTGGATTTCTGGACCGAACCCAGGAGTTGGGCCAGAAAGCCGCTGACGTCGGCGTCTTCGATCTGGTCCAGGCGGGGGTCCCGGTTCCCCTTGCGCACCGCCAGGAAGTCCCGAAACTGGCGGAGGTCCGAACGGTAGGCGCGCAGCGTCTCGGGGCTCACCCCGCGCTCCTTGGTTAGGTAGGCGGCAAAGCCGGCAATGGCCGCGGCCAGCGCCGGTGGCTGCCGGCTGTTCTGGTTCTCGACTTCAACCATGTTCACTCTACCGAGCACCCTGAAAAACCGCTGGATGTGGCGCCCGCATGGAGCAGCGCCGGCAACTTCCGATCCGGAACCGTTCCGATCAACGTTTCCTTCCGAGGCCGCGCTGCCTGGCCTGCAAATCCTCGTGCAGCTTCGCAAGCGAGGCAGACCGGGAAAAACATTCATTTACCATGATAAGGCGGTGTCATCAACGGCAAATCGCGGCGGGGTCTCGGACCCAGATCCGGATTCCGGCGGACTGTGGGCGTCTGGGGCCGGACCGGCCAGGAATTCCCTTGACTTTTTGTGATCTTTTCTACTATCTTCCACCTCTGTGTTTTTCTTGGGATTTCATGACATTGCCGCGGCATGGATGGACTCGCCGACGAGTTTACCGGATCCACCCGGCTGACTCAGTCCAACGGGTCCACTCCAACCCCCCCCGGTTTACCGGGCGCCGCTTTGGGTGCCGTTGTTACCACCGGTTCCAGCCGGGTTTCGCGGCGCCGCACCAAATGGCAAGAGGGGGGCGAGCGGTCGCCGTGCCGGTCGTCCGAGGCGGGATCGGTTCGAAATCAGCCCAACAACACCTGCCGCTTGAGTCGCTACCAGTCGTCCATCACGTCCAGAGAAAGGGAGAGACAATGAAAGACAGGGTCGCAATGATCCGGACTTTGGTTCTGATTGGCCACGGAGGCGCCGGTAAGACCTCCCTGGCGGAGGCGATGTTGTTCGATGCAGGTGAAACGACCCGCCTGGGCAAGGTGGAAGACGGCACGTCGGTGATGGACTACGAACCGGAGGAAGTCAATCGCAAGGTCACCATCAGTTCGGCCTTCAACACGCTGGAATGGCAAAAGTACCAGATCAACCTGATCGATACCCCTGGAGATTTCAATTTCATTGCCGATACCAAGGCTTCCCTCGAGGGCGCGGACGCCGCCCTGGTGCTGGTCGATGCCATCGACGGCGTGCGGGTGCAGACCGAGAAGGTGTGGGAATTTGCCGACGAACGCGAGTTGCCGCGCATGATCTTCGTCAGCAAAATGGACCGGGAGCGGTCCGACTTTTTCGCGGTGGTGGATAATATTCGCAACAGTTTCGGCAGCAAGTGCGTGCCGGTGCAGGTTCCCATGGGTGCCGCCGAGGCCTTCAAAGGGGTGGTGGATGTGATGAGCGGCAAGGCCTATTTTTACACCCAGGGGGACAGCGGCAAGTTCGAAGTCAAGGAAGTACCGGCCGATATGGCGGAGCGGGTGAAGGGCTATCGCGACGAGATCATCGAACATGTGGCGGAGTCGTCGGACGAATTGCTGGAAAAATTCCTCGAAGGCGGGGAATTGAGCGGGGACGAAATCCGGGCCGGACTTCGGGCCGCGGTGCTCAAGGGCCAACTGGTGCCGATCGGGTGCGGTTCCGGGACCGCCAATGTGGGGATGCAGTTGCTGCTGGATGAAATCGTCAACCATTTCCCCTCGCCGCTCGATCGCGGTTCCAAGGCCGCGGCAGCGGCTGACGATGGTGCCATCGAAGTGGCGCCGGATCCGGAAGGGCCGCAGGCGGCATTCGTGATCAAGACGGTGAGCGACCCTTACGCCGGTCGGCTCACCATCATGCGGATTTTTTCCGGAGCGCTGCGGCCGGATTCCACCATATTCAACAGCACCAAACGGAGTAAGGAACGCTTCGGCAGCTTGCTCCGGCTCAAGGGCAAGACCCAGCAGAGCATCGAACTGGCCTTGCCCGGTGATATCGTGGCGGTAGCCAAACTCAAGGAAACCACCACCGGCGACACCCTCTGCGAGGAAAAAAAGTTCATCAAATTTGCCGGACTGGAACATCTGCCGGCGATCTATTCCCTGGCCATCGAACCCAAAAGCCGCGGCGATGAAGAAAAAATATTTTCCTCGCTGAGTCGACTGATGGAAGAAGACCTGGCCCTGAAGCTGGATCGCAACGAAGAGACCAAACAGGTGATCTTGTCGGGCATGGGCGAGATCCATGTGGAAGCCACCATTGAGAAGTTGAAAAGGAAATTCGGGGTTGAAGTCAACCTGACCATTCCCAAGGTGCCCTACAAGGAAACCATCAAGGGCAAGGCGCGGGTCCAGGGCCGATACAAGAAGCAGACCGGAGGCCGCGGCCAGTATGGCGACTGCTGGATCGAAATGGATCCGCTGCCGCGGGGTTCCGGCTTTCAGTTCGTGGACAAGATCGTGGGCGGGGTGATCCCGCGCCAATACATTCCGGCAGTGGAAAAGGGCATCGCCGAAGCTTGTTTGGAAGGCGTGTTGGCCGGTTACCCGGTGATCGATTTTCAGGTGGGCCTGGTGGATGGTTCGTTCCACCCGGTGGATTCTTCTGAAATGGCCTTCAAAATCGCCGGTTCCATGGCCTTCAAGAAGGCGGTGATCGAAGCCAGGCCGACGTTGCTGGAACCGATCATGAACGTGGAGGTCACTATCCCCGATGATTGCATGGGGGACGTGATCGGCGACCTCAACTCGCGCCGCGGCAAAGTGCTGGGTATGGACAGCAAGGGCAAGAAACAGGTGGTCAAGGCCCTGGTGCCCATGAGCGAAGTGCTCAAATACGCGCCGGACCTGCGTTCAATGACCGCCGGTCGCGGCATGTTCACCATGGAATTTTCCCACTACGAAGAAGTGCCGGCGCAGTTTCAGGAAAAAGTCATCGAGGCGGCGAAAAAGGAAGACTGAGCCTTCCGTCCGTAAGTCGGCGGGAAAGCTCGATAGCCTTTGGGAAAATCGATGGCCCGGAGTGGAACGGTAGGTTTCGCTCCGGGTTTTTTCTCTCCGGACTCCGGCCGGGCACCGAGCGCCCGGATCCCGGCTGGCCGGCCCCCAGCGGTTCGAGGAAACCGGTTGCCGCGGCGCAGTCGGGCGGTTTATACCGGTTAAGGGTAAAAGGTTTCGTTTCGTGTGCGCTCTTTGCCGGGAGCGCGGGCATCTTGCCCGCTTTTGGTAATGAAACATCCGATCCTAAACCGGTATATCATTGGAGACGCGGCGGTTGTGAGGCAACCTGGTGGTTGAAAGAATGGCCGATGATGGAAAAAACGCTGGACGAAAAGCGACCCTTATTCGTCCAGATCCAAAACATGACCACGCCGGAAAAGATCCAGCTGGCTGCCTTCGGCGATAAGGAAGCCAGAAGCCTCCTGGTGCGGGAACCGGTGAAGCAGATCCAGCTCGCCGTGATCAACAACCCGCGGATCCAGGACGGCGAGATTGCCGGCGTCTGCAAATCGCGTCAGGTCTCCGAGGAGGTGCTGCGCCGAATCGCCCTCAATCGAGACTGGATGAAACTTTACCCGGTGCGCCTGGCCCTGGTGCGGAATCCGAAAACCCCGCTCACTCTGGCCATGAAACTGATCCCGACCCTGTTGCGGCAGGACCTGAAACTGCTGGCGGTGAGCAAGACGGTGCCCCAGGTGATAGCTCATGCGGCGCGCCGCCGGATCCTACAGGAGCAAACTTGACATGAGCGAAGCCACAACCTCGATTCGGCCGGCTGCGGCCCCTTGTGATCGCGGCGTGGTCATCATTACGGTGAGCGATCGGGGCGCTCAAGGCCTGCGCGAAGACCGGTCCGGGGCCGAATTGGAAGCCTATCTGAAGGATCACGGATACCCGGTGCGCCGGCGCGCCCTGGTCCCCGACGAAATCGAACTGATCGCAGGCGAACTGCGCACCGCGGCCGACCAGATCGGTGCGGGGTTGATCCTCACCACCGGCGGCACCGGGGTGGCCCCTCGGGATGTGACTCCGGAAGCCACCCTCGGGGTGATCGATCGAAGCGTGCCGGGCATGGCGGAAGCCATGCGCGCCGCCAGCCTGGCCAAGACCCCGCACGCCATGTTGTCGCGGGCGGTGGTCGGGATCCGCGGCCGTAGCCTCATCGTCAACCTGCCGGGAAGCCCGAAAGGGGCGCTGGAAAATCTGGCCGCGCTGCTCCCGGCACTGCCCCACGCCCTGGCCAAGATCCAGGGGGATCCCAGCGACTGCGCTGCGGTGGAAGGGGAAAAGGTATAATTATACTTTACGCGGCCGTAACTTGCGCTGTTATGGGAGAGCCTTTCTTGACAGGATTGACGGGATTGACGGGATTGATGAGTATCGGGTCGAGCGTGTTGGTCCTATCAAAAGGATCAGTTTGTGACCGCGCAAAGTATTGTGCTCCCAGGCAGTTGGGAGCCGCCTGCCGGTGGAAAAGAGGGGAGGGGCCAAACCCCTCCCCGGTATGGACTACACGCAGGGTTTCCGCCTCACGCCACCGCCGCGGCGCCGGCGTATTCGGCTCCCTGATCGGCTAGGCGGTTTCGTCGCCCGGCTCGGGTGCTGGTGCCGTGGCGCTGTACTTTTTCTTGAGTTCCTCGCGCTTTTGCTTATAGGCCTGATCCAGCTGGTCGATCAGTTCATCCACTCCAAAGACCTTGGCTTCGGCCTGTTCGATCTTGCTGACATGATTGGCCAGCACCGGGTTGTCCCGCCAGCTGGCGTGACCATCCTTCATCAGGGCGAACACCTCGGCGCCCAAGCCGCTATAGGCCTTTTCCAGATGCTTCAATTCCCTGGCGCGTTTTATTTTGTGTAGCTGGACCTTCACCAGTTTGAGCTTCCACTGGATCAGAACAAAGAAGTATTCGAGCGCCAGGTTCTTTAGTTTCATCACCAATGCCAGCAGCTTCTCCATGATTCCTTGCATCCTGTTTCTCCTTTCAGTTGCTTTCTTGGATAGGGTCGGTCCAAAACCGATTCAGTCGATTCAGGATCCGCTGCGAATGGGTTCCGGGCCAGTAAATCCTGCCGCAATTAGGACAATGGCGAAAAAGGTAGCCGCGGGTCAAGACCGCATCCGGGACCCGGGTTTCCACCTCGAGCCGGGAAATCGGCTGCAGCGCGGTGTTGCAGCGGGGGCATCGGGTCAGTACCCGGTTCCGATCGAACTTCAGGTCCAGGTGCGCGATCAGTTGCCGCATTTGAACTTCCAGCCGATCGGCGGTCAGCAGGATGACCCGTTCACCGGGCTGCCATCTACGGCCGCGGGTCACGATAAGGCGCCCCTGGCCGGTCCAGCGGGCCAGTTGCGATGGTGCCGTGAGCCTGGTGAATACTGTATCATAGCCCAATATGCGGAGCCATTTTGCCACTTTTCCCAACATGCTATCAACCACAAAAGTGAGATCGGACGGGTTTTGCACCATCATGGTCGGGCGCGAATGAGAGTGGTTTCGGCGCCGGCGGGAGGCGCCAGTTGGAACAGGTTCGGATCGATTTCATCCAGGTGCCGCGCCGTCAGCACTTCCGCCTGCAGTCGCCAGTCCCGGGTTTCCAGTCGAATCCGCCGAGGGGCCCCGGTATCGCTCAACGACAGGGCCGGCTCGTAGCTCACCAGATACCGTTCGCCTCGATATTCGGCGCTGATTCCGACCAGCGCTCCGGCCTCCACCTGGGGCTGCCAGTGTCCCGGCACGGCGGCGGCGCCGGGCAAGACCGGCGGCGCACTCGCGAGACCGGTATCGGCACAGGCCAGGAGCAGTTGAATCAGGGCTTCGGCCGGGATCGGAATGCCCAGCAGTCGTTCGAGCATCAATTCGCTGTCTTCGGCCAGATAGAACTTGTTTTCCGCTCCCAGCCAGAGCCTGGCCTGACCTGGCTCGCGGGTCAACACGCCGTAGGTTTGACCCCAGATGCTGCCGGCTTCGATCCGTACCCGGTCGGGCAACTGGGCGGTGACCAGCGCTCTGGCCGAAGCCTTGCCGCTTGGGCTGGTGATGCTGACTCGATAAAGCACCTGGGATCGCTGCCATT
This sequence comes from Syntrophobacteraceae bacterium CG2_30_61_12, assembly GCA_001873705.1. Taxonomy (GTDB): domain Bacteria; phylum Desulfobacterota; class Syntrophobacteria; order Syntrophobacterales; family DSM-9756; genus CG2-30-61-12. The sequence goes on along the minus strand of MNZR01000204.1, from coordinate 19,567 downwards.
CCAGGGCGCGGTCTTGAAGGCGTTGGCCCCAAAGCGAATCCGGGCCCGGGGGGCTGACCACGGGTGGGGGCGGAGGCAAGGATTGACAGTTGCTCAGAACCAGGACCAAGATCGCCAGGACCAGACCGAGCGCGACTGGGTGCAGGCGCCCGATGTGCTTCCGGGGCTCTCCAGAAACGGTCACGAAGCCCCTTTCATTGCAAATCGTTGATCTTCTTTTCCAGGGTCTTGGGCTGTTCGTGTTTGGCTTCGATGGCCTGTTGATAGGCCTGGATCGCCTGTTTGCGGTCGCCCAGGGCGGCCTGGATATCGCCCAGATGTTCCAGGATCACCGGATCGTTGGGCACCTGTTTGAGCGCTTCCTTGATGGTGGCCAGCGCTTTCCGCGGCTGACCCATTTTCAAATAGACCCAGGCCAGGCTGTCGGTGATGTAACCGTCGTTCGGTTCCACTTCGAGAGCGCGTTCGATCAGGCGCTTCGCTTCTTCCAGCCGGATGCCTTGTTCCGCGTAGGTATAGCCGATGTAATTCAGCGCTCCGGGGTTGTCGGGTTCGACCAGCAGGATCTGCTGCATGATCTGCATGGCCTGGTCTTTGCGCGCCAGCTTGTCCAGCATGATGCCCTTGCGAAACAGCAGGTCCACGTTCTGGGCCTTCTTTTCCAGTCCCCGGTCGATCACGTCGAGCGCTTCCTGGTACTGCCCCAGGTCTTCGTGCAGGTAGGCCAGGTAGTAGTAAAATTCCGGCACTTCGGGCTTTGTGGCCAGCGCTTTCTGGAGCAAGTCGATGCCGGAAACGCTGTCGTTCATTTTCGAAAACAGGACGGCCAGGCGAATCTGAGCGTTGTCCCAGAGTGCACTGCCGGGTGAAATCAACCTCAGGTTGACGATGGCCTGGGCCGTGTTGTCCTGTTCTTCATATGTGGAAGCCAGATAATACAGGGCCTGGTCGTATTCCGGTTGCTGCTTCAGCAGGTTGGTGAAATCGGCGATGGCGTCCTGGTAGTTGCGCAGTTGCAGATGAATGATGCCGATTTTTAAACGGCTTTCAACGTCCTCGCGATTGCTGCTGGAGATCTGCTGAAACTGCTCCAAAGCCTTATCGTATTGTTTGGTGCGCATGTAGAGATTGCCCAGCCGGTTGCGGGCTTCGATGCTCGAGGGCTTGAAGGAAATAACGGCGGAGTAAGCCCGTTCGGCGTCATCGTAACGTTCCTTGATCTCGTAAATGTAACCGAGATCCAGCCAGGCGCGTTCGAAATTCGGATGGATCGAAAGCAGTTCCTGATAGGTCATTGCGGCCTGTTCATAAAATTTCATGTCCATCAATACCCGGGCCTTGTAATAGATGGCCAGGGGATTGCCGGGCAGCAGTTCCTGCAGGCGCTCGAGCATGTTCAGTGCCTGTTCGTACTGGCCCTGTTGGGCGTAGAGCGTTCCGAGCAGCAGATAGACGTCCTCATTGCCCGGGTCTTGGGCCAGGATTTTCTGATAGGTTTCGACCGCCAGTTGATTCTCCCCGGTACCGGCATAGAGGCGGGCCAGCAGCATCTGCGCCGGAAGGTAGTCGGGGGCAAGGTCGGTGGCTTTGCGCACCAATTCCAGGGATTGGGAAATACTGCCCTGGCGGACCTTGAGCGCGCCCAGTTCGGTCAGCAAGAGGGGCGAATTCGGGTCTTGATCGAGCGCCGTCGAGTAGGCCTTGGCGGCACCCTCCAGGTCATTGGCCCGCAGGAGTTGCTGGGCGACGAGATAGGATGAATATCCAGCGGTCTTGGGTAGGTCGATCGGCGGCGACGATCCGGAGAGCGAACCCGGGCCCCCCTGAAGCGCGGCACAGCCGGCTCCCGTCAGCATCAGCAACAGCGACAATATCCGCCGGATCATGCGTGCCATCGGCCATCCTCGAAGCGATCGATTGGGGTGCAAGCCATGAAAAAAATTCGAGACCAAAATCATTATGATCTATTCAACCTATAATGTTTAGCGCAGCACACCCCAAAAGTCAAAAAGCGAAATGGCCGCGGGCGTATTTCTCCATTCTTTGGTAGCGGTCCGGGAGTTTCCGAGGGTCCACCGCAATTGTCGTGGATTGCGGAAGCCTTACCGCCTTCGGGCCGGCCGTTTCCCATGGAGCGCTGGGGGCTTTGCCGCGCTTGTTCGTCGCCGCGCTCGGTCGCCGGCCCTGCCGGGTGTTAAGCATTGGGTTGCGGCCTCCAGTCGCGCTGCACTATAATCGTTCGGCCGGTCCGGAGCGGCGCTGTCGCGGCGGGTCGGCGCACCCATGTTGCCTGAATGCTTAAACCGGACCCGGGGGTGAACTCGCCGATGGATCATCCAAAACTGCGCCATGGCCTCGAACTGCTGCCCATTCAGCGCTCCGGACAGGACCTGATCCTGCTTCGCGACCGCCTGGGCTACGGCGACAAATCCCTGATTCTGAGTCCGGATCTGGCGCGGGTGCTGATCGCCATGGACGGCGGCAACAGCCTCCGCGACCTGCAGGGTCGGTATACCCGCGAGACCGGTCGGCTGCTCTTTTCGGAGCAGTTGCGGCAGATCCTGCACGCCCTGGACGAAGGGCTGTTTTTGGAAAACGATCGGTTCAACCAGCGGGTGCTGGAGCTGGTGACGGCGTTTCGGCAGGACCCGGTGCGCCGAATGCAGCATGCCGGTAACAGTTATGCCGAAGATCCGGAGCAGCTCCGCCGGGAACTCATGAGCTATTTTGCCCCCGCCAATGGTGGGCCCGGAGCGCTCGAACGCGCCGCCGATCCCCGGCCCGTGGTCGGCCTGGTGGCACCCCACATCGATCCGCGGGCCGGCGGGCCGTGTTTCGCTCATGCCTATCGGGCCGCGCTCGAGGCCCGTCCTCCCGCCACCTGGATCGTTCTAGGAACCGGCCACGAACCGGTGGTCAACCACTTCGCGCTGACCTTGAAGGACTTCGAAACCCCCTTTGGGATGGTCGCCTGCGATCGCGATCTGGGCCGCAAGCTGGTTGCGCAAAGCCCGCGCGACCTGCTGGCTTCGGAAATCAACCATCAGCGGGAACACACGGTGGAATTCCAGGCGGTGTTTCTGGCCATGCTGCAGCCGCAGGCCAGGATCGTGCCGGTGCTGTGTTCTTTCGGTCACCAAGAGCAACCGACCGAAACCGAGTTTATCGACGCTTTCTGTGCGCTGCTCGGCCGGCTGATCGCGGCCGCGGACTATCCGGTGGGGGTCCTGGCCAGCGTCGATCTGGCCCATGTGGGCCCGCGCTACGGGGCCGCGAGCGCGCCCGGCGAAGCCGAACCGGCGCGGCACCTGAGCGCCGACCGGAGACTCCTGGAGGCGCTTGGGCGCTCGGATGCCGCCGCTTTCATCGAGCAAATCCGAGCCGAAGACAATGCCCGCAATGTCTGCGGGGTAGCGCCCCTGTATGTGCTGGCCAGGGTGTTGGAGGGCCGGGCGCGCGGCCAACTGCTCGACCACCGCCATGCGCTGGTGGATCAATACGGGTCCTTCGTCACCTTCGCCGCGATGGTGTTTCACCCGAGCGCTGGGTCGGCCTGAGGGCGGCTGCCGCGGGTCAGCCGGCACCGCGACCCGGCGGGCGCCGCGCGGAGCCGCCAGGGGCTCTCGATTGGGGCCCGATCAATCCCGATGGGGAGGAAACGCCACCACCTGATCCAGGTCGTAAGCATTGGTGAAGATGGCCACCAGACGATCGATGCCCAAGGCGATACCGGCGGCGCGATCGAGGTGCCGCAAGGCGTCCAGGAAGGCTTCCGGCAGTGGATAGACGGAACAACCGGCCAGGCGCCTCCGTTCCAGGGTATCCTGGAAACGTCGGCGCTGCTCCCGGGGATCGGTCAGTTCGGAAAAGCCGTTGGCCAGTTCGATTCCGGCCCAGTAGAGTTCGAAGCGTTCAGCGACCTCGGGGCAGCCCGGTTTCAGGCGCGCCAGGGCCGCCTGGCCGGCCGGGTAGTCGGTGAGAAAACCCGGGGTTGGAAAGCCCAACCGAGGTTCCACGTGGGTCACCAGGTCGAGATCGAACCGCTGCTGATCCGGGTCCGGTCCCGGACACCATCCGGCCCAGCGTTCAAAAGCCTCGGCCACGGTGATCCTCGGCCACCTCCCGGCGACGCTCAGGGTGTGGCCCTGAAACGAAATTAGCGGAAACTGATCGAGCCCAACGCTGATCTCGGTGATGAGTTCGATGCAGTCCTGTTGCAGCGCCTCATGGTCCGCGTCCGCGCGATACCATTCCAACAGGGTGAACTCGCTGTGATGGAGCCGCCCGGTTTCGTTCCAGCGAAACGCCGGGGCGATTTGGAAAATCTTTTGATAGCCGGCCGCCAGCAGGCGCTTCATGTAGAGCTCCGGACTCGGAGCCAGGAACCAGCCGGCGCTCGGGATCGCCTCGATATACGGTTCCGGGGCCGGGGCTCGGGTTCGAACCGGGGTCCGCACTTCAAGAAAATCGCGAGCGTGGAAAAAACGCCGGATCAGTTGAATGATCCGGCAGCGGGCCTGCAAATTGGCTTTCTTGGCCGCGAGTTGGGCGAGCGAAGTCATGACTTGCTGGTCTTGATCCGTTCCACGTAGGCGCCGGAACGGGTATCCAGGCGCAGCACGTCGCCCTGTTCGATGAACAGCGGCACCTGGATCACGTAGCCGGTTGCCATGCTGACCGGCTTGGTGGCGCCCGAAGCGGTGTCGCCCTTGATACCGGGGTCCGCCTGGGTGACTTCCAGTTCGACGAAATTGGGCAGGGTGATGCCGATCGGGCGGCCGGAAAAGAACAACATCTGCACCTTCAGGTTTTCCGTGAGGAAATGGATCGCTTCTCCCACGTGTTCCTCGCTCATCTCGATCTGCTCGAAGCTGCTGGTGTTCATGAAGCAGAACATCTTGCCTTCCCGGTACAGGTACTCCATCTCTTGCTCATCCATATCGGCCGCGTTAAACTTGTCCACCGAGCGATAGGTGCGGTCGAACTGAGTGCCGGTGATCATGTTGCGCAGGCGGCACCGATACAGGGCCTGGCCCTTGCCCGGTTTGGAAAATTCAAAATCCACCACGGTATAAGGGTCGCCATCGATCTCGAGCTTGATGCCCTTGCGCAGATCGCTCGCCGTCAGTACGGATCCCATAAGTGCTGTCCTTTCCAAAAAAGTTGAGTTCATGAAACGCCGCTATCATAATGAATCGGGTGGAAACAGGTCAAGCAATGCTTCGGTGCCGGCTCCGCGGCGCCTCGAAGCCGGACGGGAGTTCCCATGAAGATTACGTTCCTGGGGGTGGGAGAAGCCTGTGACGAACGTTATCCGAACACCAGCCTGCTGATCCGCGGAATGGATCCGGGCGGGCCGGGCGGTCTTCTGCTCGATTGCGGTTTTACGGTGCCGCCGCTGGTCTGGCCCTGGCTTTCGAGCCCGGACGAACTGGCCGGGGTGTGGCTGTCGCACTTTCACGGCGATCATTTTTTCGGGCTGCCGGCGCTGCTTCTCAGGCTTTGGGAAACCGGCCGAACTCGCCGTCTCGCCATCGTCGGCCAGCAGGGGATTGGCGACCTGGTGGATCGCACCATGGATCTGGCTTATCCGGGATTTCGGAAACGACTCGGCTTTGCTCTGGAATTTTCGCAGGCGGAACCGGGCGAGTCCCTGAACGTGCTCGGCTATGAGTGGCGGACCGCGGTTTCCGAGCACGGCCAGAGGTGCCTCGCGGTGCGCCTCGATGGGCCCGGGGGGAGTATCTTCTACAGCGGCGACGGCCGCCCCACCGCCGCCACCCTGGAACTGGCGAAGGGCTGCCGGTTGGTGGTGCACGAAGCGTTTGCGCTCGATTCCGAAACGGTTGCCGGTCACGGCACCGTTGCCGGCTGCATCGAATTCGCCCGGGCCGCCGGGGCTGAATTCCTGGCCGTGGTGCATGTACAACGGGAGGTGCGTCGCGACCGGTTCGAGCGGGCGCGGGCCATGCTCGATGCGGCCGCCGAAGTCGACGCCTTCGCCCCGGAACCGGGTGATCAGTTGATCCTCTGACTCGATTTGATACCGCTTCGGCAGCGAATCCGAGGGCCCCGGCCTACTGCTGGTTGCTCCCTTGTTGCAGGGTTTCGATGGCCTGGCGCACTTCGTTCAGGGCGTCGTTGGTGCTGTTGTTGCCTGGGTTGGTTCCGGTGGATTGCAGCGCGGCTCTGGCGCCCTGGGCACGCCAGGATTTGGTGTCGGCTGGATTGCCGCCGCTCCGAGCGGGCACCGGGGCTGGTTCCGGTTGAGCCGGATTGGCCGCCTGGTCGCCGGGCTGGGGCGGTTGCTGCTGGCGTTGCCCTTCCGGCGGCCTTTCAGCGCCGGCTTTGGCATCGGGTCGCCCGGGGGGCGTTCCGGCGGTCGGCGCCGCGGGCAATGCGGCCGCGGGCGGCGACACCTTGCCCTGCTGGAACAGCGGAATGGTGAGGGTTTCGCCATTGCCCTCGAGGGTTACCGATTTCGGTTCGATCCGCGCCACCTGGTAATCGCCTATGGTGTCCTTTTCGCGCACCCGGACGTAGGGCGACGGATTCTTTTGCTTGTCGCTTTTACCAGTTCGCGTATTGATCCTCAGCAGCGCCGATTTCAGATCGCCATAATAAAACACCCCATCCAGTTGAAACGCCTTTTCCATGGATTTGGTTTTGCGCTTGTCGGTCGGGGCGGGTTGCGCGCTTTCGCCGCTGACCGGCTTTCGTTCCTGGCTGAATAGGTTGTCGCGCACCATGATCGGCACCTGAGCCGCCGCCGCGAGTGTCCAGCCCAAAACCAGCACCATGCCGCCGATCCCGGCGATTGCATTGCGTTTCATGGAGTCCTCCTCGGTTTCGGCGGATCGGACGCGATCCAGGTGATGTTCCGGAAACGGTCTGATAAGGCGTCGCCGGCGGGTCCTATTCCCAACCGTTGACGTCGGCGTTTTCGCCCTCGCCGCCTTCCTGCTTATCAGCGCCGAGCGAGTAGAGATCGTAGTCGCCGTGCTCGCCCGGACACTGATAGACATAATCCTGGCCCCAGGGGTCCTTGGGGATTTCCTTGGACATGTAGGGTCCGTCCCAGGCGCCGTGGCCGGGATTGGTACGCAACGCGTTCAAACCCTGGTCGGTGGTCGGATATCGGCCGACGTCCAGCCGGAAGGTATCGAGGGCCGTCGCCAGCATGGAGATCTGGGCCTTGGCGGCTTTTTGCCTGGAACTGCCCACCTTCTGAAACATCTTGGGGGCCACCAGGGCGGCCAGCAATCCCAGAATGATCATAACGATCAGCAGTTCGATCAAGGTGAAACCGGCGCTACGGGGGGATTTGCGGTTGTTGCGATGGTGGGTCATCAACCTTCACATCCTTCATAATTGGTAGCGATTATTCCACCACCAGGACAGCAAAAAGCTGGCGCTGCCCTGGCGGTGAGGTTTGTGATCAAGGTTTTCAACCCTTGGCGACGTATTCTATGCCGCCGTTCCAGACCCGTCAACCGTGGAGCGCCGAACCAGATATTCGACATAGTGGCTTCGTCCCATGGGCGCCGCGCGAGATCACGGCAGCCGTCCCAATGGCCGCCAGATGGAGCATCACAACCGTGGGTCAGGGTGCGCGCGGCGTTCCCTGACTGGTGTGGCGAGGCCACGGTAGCCGGATCGTGTCAGGTAGCTCCCGCTGGTCGCAACCTGACCTACGGTGGCCATTACGCCGCGGGCGTGGCTGTTTTCCTGCCCCGTAACCGGTCCGGTTTTATGTCGAATATACAGCGCCGCATGCGCCGAATGCGAACCCTCGCGCTGGTGGTCGCGGTGGTCCATGGAGGCCGTGGCGACCGGAGCCGGGCAGCGGCGGCGTTTACATCGGTCGGGGACTTTGATAGAAGGAAGCGATCCTGGAAGGGAGGATCTCGCTATGCCGGAACACAACACCCTGTTGGCCGCCATCGGAAAGGACCTCAATCTTTCCCCGACGGACCTGGAAGGCTTGCGGGCGGGACTGGCCGCCCATCCGCTGTCCCTGGTGGACACACTTGAAAACCTTGGGTTGGCGGATGAAAATCGGGTGCTCAAGGTGTTCTCCACGCACCTTCAGATCCCCCTGCTGCTCCCTGAGGATTACCCCGATAAACCGGTGATCCTGGAAGGGGTTTCCATGGGTTTTCTGCGCAAGCACGCGATTCTGCCGATCCAGCTGGAAAGCGAGCGGGTGCGGGTGGTGGTCAACGATCCCCTGGACATTGCCTTGCTGAATCAGGTGGAAAGCTATTTTCCAGACATGGAATTGGATCTTTGCCTGGGGCAGCGGGAAGAGATTCGGCGCGCCATCGATCGGCTGTACGGCATGGCCGCGCGCGAAGCGGAAGCCCTGTCGATCGAGGGCGACGCCTACGCCGGCAATGCCACCGGTCTCGAGGAAGACCTGGAACGCCTGCGGGGGTTGGCACAGGAAGCACCGATCGTCCGGATGGTCAACATCCTCATTTCCCGGGCACTGGACATGCGCGCTTCCGATATCCACTTCGAACCGCTGGAACATGCCTTCCAGGTGCGCTGCCGGGTGGACGGCGTGCTCTATGACCTGGAAAAGCCCCCCAAGAATATGCAGGCGGCGATCATCAGCCGGTTGAAGCTGATGTCCGGGCTGAACATCGCCGAACGCCGATTGCCCCAGGACGGCCGTATCAAGATCAAGTTCGGCAATCGTGAAGTGGACATTCGAACCTCCACCGCCCCCACCATTTACGGCGAAAGCATCGTGCTGCGACTGCTCTCCAAAGAAGCCGTGAGCTACGATCTGGACACCCTGGGTATCCGCCCGGGGCACCTGGAAGCGATCAAGGAACTGATCCTGAACAGCTATGGCATGATCCTGGTGACCGGACCGACCGGTTCCGGCAAGACCACCACCCTCTATTCGGTGCTCAATCGCCTGAACGAAAGCACCAAGAAGATCATCACGGTGGAGGACCCGGTGGAATACCAGATCAACGGGATCAATCAGATCCAGGTCAAGCCCCAGATCGATCTCACCTTCGCCAACGCGCTCCGGTCCCTGGTGCGCCAAGACCCGGACATCCTCCTGATCGGTGAAATCCGCGACCGGGAAACCGCCGATATCGCCATCGAATCAGCACTCACCGGTCACCTGGTGCTGTCCACCCTGCACACCAACGACGCTCCCGGGGCCATCAGTCGGATGCGCGATCTCGGTATCCAGTCGTTTCTCATGGCCGATTCGCTGCTGGCGGTAATGGCCCAGCGCCTGGTGCGGGTGCTCTGCCCCCATTGCAGGGAAACCTATCGGGCCCGGGAAGTGGAACGGCACACCCTGGAGCGGGTCATGCCGGACCTGCCGGAAGACCTCCAGCTCTATCAGAGCAAGGGCTGCGATCGCTGCGGCGGCACCGGCTATCACGGCCGCCAGGGGATCTTCGAACTGCTCAGGGTGAGCGAACCGGTACGCTCCGCCATCGTTGCCGATAAAGACGCCGGCACCATCGCCAAGATTGCCTACGACGAAGGCTATCGGCCGCTGCTCTATGACGGTTGCGTCAAGGTGCTGGAAGGCATGACCACGCTTTCCGAAGTGCTCCGGGTGACCAGCCTGGGGTAGCTTCCGGGACGCGGCAATCGCTATCGAACAGGACGGTCATTCGAAGACCTCATCAATCAGTTCACCCTTTCCACCGGCCCGTTCCTGCGCCTTGATGATTTCGTCGTCGGTGATGGCCAGCTCCAGGGCCTTGTTGACCGCTTCCCTATCCGTTGTCACGCTGAAGATGGTGCGCGCCCGGTCGATGTAGTCCTGGTCCAATAGGATTGTTTTCTTAACCATGCGGCTCATCATAATCTCCGCAGGATGGCGCGGGCCTGGGGGGTGCGGCTACGGCTAAGGCCGGCGCCGCGGCGACTGTCTGCTCCAGCGCCGGCGCCACCAGTTCCCCCCGGCGCCGGAATCCCAACGGTTGGTGAATATTCGCGGAAAGATGCGGGCGAGCGGCGTCAAGCCGCGCAGCCGTTCCCATAAACCCGCGCCGTAAATGACCACGATCGCCCCGCGCAGGCCTCGATATAACGGCTCGCTGTAGGGGTGCCACCACAGATCGCGTTTGGTCCAGGCGAGCAGGTCGTGGACGATCACCTGCGGCTGGGTCATCTCATCGAAGCCGATCCGGCCGTGGGTGCGGCCGATTCCGGAGTGCTTGAAACCGCCCCAGGGGGTTTCCGGCATGCCGTGGCTCATCAGGTGATCGTTCAGGGTGATCACCCCGGCCTGCAGGCGCCGGCCGAGTTGCTCCGCGGCATCGGGGTTGCGGCTCCAGACCGAGGCGGTGAGGCCGTATTGGGAATCGTTGGCCCGCCGCACCGCTTCTTCCATGTCCGCCACCCGGGCCACGGCCAGCACCGGTCCGAAGGTTTCTTCGCGCATCACCAGCATGTCTTCGGTCACCTCGGTGAGGACGGTGGCGGGGTAAAAAAGGCCGTTTTCCGGCCCATGCTCCGGCGGTTGCTGCTGCGGTTGAGGCTGCGCTTGCGGCTCCGGCGACCGGGCGAACAGACGGGCGCCCCGGGCCAGGGCGTCGTCCACGTGGCGGCTGACGGTTTGCTTCTGCTCCACCGTGGTGAGGGCGCCGAGATCCACGTCGAAGGCCCGGTCCGGGCCGACCCGAAGGCGTTCCACCAGGTTTTTCAGCCGCTCCAGAAACGGCTCGTAGACGTCTCGGTGCACATAAATCCGTTCCACTCCGGCGCACGATTGGCCGCAGTTCTGGAGTCCGCCCCAGAGCGCGCCCCGGGCGGCGCGGTCGAGATCGGCGTCGGGCGCCACCAGCATGGCGTCGTTGCCGCCCAGTTCCAGACTCACCGGGGTGATGGTGGCGGCGGCCTGGCGCATGAGTTCCCGGCCCACGGCCACCGATCCGGTAAAAAACAGCTTGTCGATCCCGGCCGCGAGAAAAGCGGGCCCCGCCACCGCTCCAGGGAGTTCGAAGCGGGTGAAGAGTCCTTGCGGAAGGGCCGCCGAAGCCAGGCATTCGTCGAGCACCGCGGCCGCTCGCGGGGTCTGACCGGCGCCCTTGAACAGGACCGCGTTACCGGCCAGGAGCGCCGGCACGATTTCGGCGAAGGGAATGGCGAAGGGGTAATTCCAGGGCGAAATGACCGCCACCACCCCATAGGGCACGCGCACAATCCGGCTCCACTTGTGCCAGAGCAGCAGGGTACCGGGAAGCTGGGGGCGTGGGCGGAGAAACCGGGGCGCCTTGCGGCAGGCGTAGCCGAGGGTCATGAGCGCCGGCATGACTTCGGTGGCCAGGGCTTCGACCCGGGTCTTGCCGGTGTCGCGCGCGATCACGGCAGCGATGCGATCGGCCTGATCGACCAGGAATCGACGCAATGGTCGCAGCGCCCGCACCCGGTTTCGAATCGGCCGCGCGGCCCACTCGCGTTGCGCTTGACGCGCCCGGGAAAGCGCCGCCGGGATGGCTTCCGGCCGGTGTTCGGCGGCGCGTCTTGGCGCCGCGCCTTGAGCCGGATCGACCGCCGCGGTTATCTCCCTTGATGCATCCACCCGCTCGCTGGGGGTCATGGGCCACTCCTATCAACTCGGTTTTGCGGTCTTGATCATCGTTAGAGCCATTTCAAACAAGCTCACCCACGGAGGCACGGAGGACCCAGAGAAAGTCCAACGGTTTTCTCCGTGTTCTCCGTGTCTCCGTGGTGAAAGCCTTTTGCGGTGGCCGAAACGATGATCATGGCCGGTTTTGCGCTTCCCGCCGGCGCCCGCGGAATCGGTCCATGGCGGCGTTGATCCCCAGCAGGTCGGCGCACCAGTCGAACGCCTCTACCGGCAGCAGGCGTAACAGCCAGACCAGATACACGGTGACGGGCAGCACCACCCGCCGTTTGTCGGCGGCGATGGCGGCGACGATCTTGGCTGCCACCCGGTCTTCGTCCAGCAGTGGCAGGAGCGCGGCAAAGCGGGTGCGCACCCCGCTGAACATGCCGGTCTTGATGAAATACGGGCAGACCACCGTGGTCCGAATGTTCCAGCGGTTCTTGCGTAGTTCCATGCGCAGCGCGTCGTCCAGACCGACCGCGGCGAACTTGGAAGCGCAGTAGTCCACCAGGCGGTTGGCTCCAACCAGTCCTCCGGCCGAAGCGATGGTGACGATGTGGCCCTGGTCGCGCCGCACCATGTCCGGCAGAAACGCCTTCAGCGTCCAGAAGTGGGCCATGAGGTTTACGGCCATGGTCCGTTCGATCTGCTCATCGCTGCATTGCAGAAAATGCCGACCCGTGACGATCCCGGCATTGTTCACCAGGATATCCACCGGGCCCACTTCCTGTTTGACCCGGTCGGCCGCTTCATGGATCGCTTGCCGGCTCGACAGATCGCAACGGTAGCCATGGACTTCGCGCCCCATGGCGGCGACTTCCTCGCTGACCCGGGCCAGCCCCGCCTGATCGATGTCCCACAGCACCAGGCGGGCGCCGCGACCGGCCAGATCGAGACTCATCAGGCGGCCGATACCGCCGGCGGCACCGGTCACCAGCGCCACTTTGCCGTAGATTTCACTCATGAATGCTCCTTGGTCCCGCTCCACCGGCCGGCCACGCCGCACGGAGTCCGCTGAAATGGATCAACACCGCGACCAGTATAGGGCATCCGGGACGGATTGAAAAGCGTTGGTGCCGGGACCGAAATAGCCCAGACGGGAAGGGGAGGGTGCCGCGCCGGAGACCGCGCTCATTCGGCCGGGGAATCTAATTGGTTCTCGGTTAGGGAACAAATATGTATCAATCTGCCTCTGGAAGTCGGTTTTTGTTCCAGCCGGAACGGAACCGGCGAGCCTTCCAGAGCACCTGGGAGAAGTCGGGTGAGGGAGGGACGGGGAGTCGAAGGCTAGAGGAAAAACCTGGTGATGGCTCCGGACCGATTCGCGGCTGATCAAGATTTCATGAGAATCCAGCGCCAGTCGGAGGCGGTTGCGGGTTCGATTCGGCCGATCCCAGGATGACCTGCCCAAGTGCCGCTGCTTCGGATGGTGCCGGTTTTCCGCTTTGGGCATGATCTTTGCCTAACCATTGAGCATGGAAGCGAAACTCAGTGAACTGGAACTCAAGGTGCTTTACGACATCAGCCGGATGGCCGGGCAGGCGCTACAGCTCGATCAGACCCTGGAATCGGTGCTGCGGATCTTGTCGCGGTCGTTGGCCATGGAACGGGCCACGGTGACGCTGCGTGACCCGGAAACCGGGTATCTCAAGATTCACGCCTCCCACGGCATGTTGGAAGAGGAAAAGAAGCGCGGCATCTACGGTCCCGATGAAGGCATCACCGGCCTCATTTTTCGCACCGCCCAGCCGTTCGTGGTCCCGGACATCAGTCGGGAACCGCTGTTTCTCAACAAGACCCGAAGCCGCAACATCGAAAAGGGCAGCATCGCTTTCATCGGTGTGCCTATTCAGCTGCAGGGGCGGCCGATCGGGGTGATCAGCGTGGACCGCCTGTTCGAGTCGGAAGTGTCTTTTGAAGAAGACATGTGTTTTCTCACCATTGTGGCGACGCTCATCGCGCAATTCGTCAGCCTGAACCTCCAGGTGCGGGAACGGGAACGAACGGCGGCGCGGGAAAACCTGGCCCTGAAGGCCGAGGTTTCGGAAAAATACAACCACTTCTTCATGGTCGGGGTGAGTCCGGCCATGATGGAGTTGCAGCAGCTGATTGATAAGGTGGCTCCCAGCCGCGCTTCGGTACTGCTGCTGGGGCAATCCGGGACAGGCAAGACCCTGATCGCGCGGATCATCCACGAAATGAGCACGCGCGCGCGCTGTCCCTTCGTCAAGATCAATTGCGCGGCCCTGCCTGAAGCCCTGTTGGAATCGGAATTGTTCGGTCACGAAAAGGGCGCCTTCACCGGTGCGACCCAGGCCAAGCCCGGCCGTTTTGAAGAAGCCGACGGTGGTACCGCCTTCCTTGATGAAATCGGGGAGCTGAGTCTCAAGCTCCAGGCCAAGTTGCTGCGTTTCCTGCAGGATCGCGAATTCGAGCGGCTCGGCGGGACCAGGACCCGGCGGGTGGACGCGCGGATGATTGCCGCCACCAACCGGGACCTGGCCGAAGCGGTGAACGAGGGGGCGTTTCGGGGAGACCTCTACTATCGGCTGAATGTGTTTCCGATTCAGGTTCCGCCCCTGCACGACCGCCGGGAAGACATTCCGCTGCTGGCCGACTATTTCCTCGAAAAAGCGGCCCGGGAATACGGCAAGCCGCTGCATTTCACGCCCAGGAGCATCGAGGTGCTGCAAGACTACCCCTGGCCCGGCAACGTGCGCGAACTGGAAAACCTGATCGAGCGGCTGGCCATCATGATGGAAGGGCCGTTGATCGATATCAAGCAACTGCCGTCCTTTCTGATCTTTGGGCCGAAGGATGCGGCGCTGCTCGACCCGGAGCCGCTCTCGCGACTGGAGGAATTGGAACGTAAAGAGATCCTCGCCGCCCTGGAACGCCATCGCTGGATCCAATCCCGGGCCGCCCAGCATCTGGGGCTCACTTCCAGGCAAATGGGCTATCGGGTGAAAAAGTTCGGCCTCGACCGGATGCTCAAGGACCATCGCCGGCGCCGTTCGAACCCCCAAGATAGCGGTTACGCTCCCGTCTCCACCCCGTGAAACCACCTTTGGGGGCGGCGTGACGCCGCGGCGCTGGATCGGGCGTGATGAATAGGCGGCCGATCCCAGGGGCCGCCGCCGTCAATGGGGTTGGCCGCCCATCGATAAGCCTCCGCTGGTTCTGGAACAATCGCCTTGTTGGCGGGGCCATGTCCTGACCATCTCGGTCCTCGGCGGGTATCCCTCATCACTGGAACCGACCACCCCGTTCGTTTGACCCTGACGAAGAAACAGTCTGGATAATCGCAATCCTTCAGCCCCCGGTGCGGGACTGCATTTTTTCTGAAATTCTCGCCGGAGAGCTGCGATTTGATGGTCATGATGGTAAGATATCCTTGTGAAGGCTTAAAAGTTTCATTTCCGCGCGGAGACGCAGAGCCGCGGAGGTTGATTTCAGGGCTCTTCTCCGCGCTCTCAGCGCCTCCGCGGGAACACAAAACGTAATTTCTCAAGCTAAACAGGTATAAAAGAAGGCGCCATTGACTTCACGAGAGATGGGACATACGGGATACCACACTGGAAGCTGGAGCTAAAGAATCGTCAACGAATAACTCTGCCGCTTTGGGCGCTCTTTTATCGTCACCCAGGCCTCAGCCGAGGTCCAGAAAAGCCTCAAGCAAAGGGATTAAGATGAGGAGTACAGAAGCTATCTTGGCTGCCCGAAAGCTGCCTTGCGGCGCTCGTTTCTATCGTAGCGCGCTGCAGGTGAATCCGTTTGAGTATATTGTGCGTCACAACAAAGCGACGGCATTCAGCAATGAGGCGAATTACAATGCGGCGATGGTGGAGGCGTGTCAGAGAATCGGCATTGAAGTCATCGGGATCACCGATCATTATCGAGCGCAGTCGACACAATCACTGCGCCAGGCGGCGGAAGACGCAGGAATCATCGTGTTTCCCGGCTTCGAAGCGGTTAGTAAAGATGGCGTGCATTTGCTCTGCTTGTTTGATCCGGCCAAGGATGCGCATTCATTGGAGCGGATCCTGGGTGATTGCGGCATCCACCAAGATGAAACGGTATCGCCGATCGGCAAATACGATGTTGTGGAGTTCTTGAAGGAATCCCACGGGTGCTGGGGGAGTATTTGTATCGCGGCTCATGTCGCCAGTGAGGGCGGGCTTCTCAATAGACTGTCGGGCCAGTCAAGGATCGCTGCCTGGACCTGGCCTCATCTGTTGGCCTGCGCATTGCCGGGACCGGTCGAGGATGTTCCCGATAACGTCAGACCGATCATACAAAACAAGAATCGGGACTATTTTCGTGATCGACCGGTGGCGATTGTCAACGCGCAGGATGTATCGAGCCCCGAGGATTTGGAAAAGCCTGGTTCGTCTTGCTGGATAAAGATGTCAAACGTTACCATCGAGGGACTGAGACAGGCCTTTCTGGATCCGGTTTCCAGGATACGCCTGGCCACTGATCCAACACCTGATGAGCATGCCAAGTTCATTGCGGTGACGTGGCAAGGTGGCTTTCTAGATGGTGTGGCAATCCATTTCAATGAAAACCTGAATGTGCTCATTGGTGGCAGAGGAACCGGAAAATCAACAATCATTGAAAGTATCCGGTATGTTCTTGGCGTGGACCCACTCGGCGAAGAAGCCATCAAATGTCATAACGGTATTATCCGTCAGGTGCTTCGAAGCGGTACTAAAATATCCCTCCTGGTTCGATCGTACCATCCGAATCAGCGCGATTACCTGATCGAAAGAACGATTCCAAATCCGCCGGTTGTTAGAGACGAAATCGGCAACGTTCTCAATCTGACGCCTGCTGATGTGCTCCCTCGGCCCGAAATATTTGGACAACACGAAATTTCAGAACTCACGAAAAGTCGAGAAAAACTCACCCGCCTTCTGGACCGTTTTGTCGAGCATGATACCGATATCCCAAAACGAAAAAGCAGTGTCCGCCGGCAGTTGGAGCGTTCACGCCGGCGCCTGCTTGAAGCCCAGGAAGAGCTTGTCCAAATTGAGGAACGCCTGAACAGCTTGCCGGCCCTCGAGGAAACGTTGCGGCGCTTTCAGGCTGCCGGACTCGAGGGAAAATTGCGGGAGCAGAGCCATATTGTTCAGGAAGAAGGGGTTCTTAAGACCTCGGAGGAGCGACTGACCCCTTTTGAAGAACTGTTGAATCAGTTTAGAGGCGCACTTCCGGTGGACCTTGCCTTCATTTCCGAAAAAGCACTGGATGGTCTTCCCGGAAGGGATATTTTGAGAGATGCGAACGATATCCTGAATCAATTGACCAAGGATATGGATCGAATGGCCGCCGAGATGGAACAGTCTATCAACAAGGCCAAGACCGGCTTGGGCGAAATCCGAACACAGTGGGAGGAACGCAAAAAAGCGGTCATGGAAGCCTCCGAGGCCATCTTGCGTGAACTGCAAAACTCAAATATCGATGGTGCCGAGTTCATCCGCTTACGCCGACAAATTGAGGGACTTCGCCCGCTAAAGGAACGCCTGGCTCGGCTTCAGCGCGACTTGAAGGAACATGGAACTGAACGGCGCAACCTGCTTTCCGAATGGGAGGACGTCAAGGCCGAGGAATTCCGCCGGATCGAACGAGCGGCGGCAAAGGTAAACCGGAAACTTGAGGGACGGGTTTTGGTGGAGGTGGCGGCAGGTGCAAACAGAGAGCCGCTGTTTCAACTTCTGCGCGATCAGATCGGCGGACGATTGTCGGAAGCGATTGAGACGCTGACAACCAGCACGGACTTCTCGCTGCCGCTGTTCGCTTCAGCTTGCAGAGAAGGTCGGGAAGCGCTGTCCCGGCGGTTCAACATCCCGTCCAGCCAAGGCGAACGCATGATCCAGGCAAAACCGGAGATCATCATGCAAATCGAGGAATTGGAACTGCCGCCGACCACGGCTATAAAATTAAATGTTGCCGATGACGATCAACCCCCCTTGTGGCAGACCCTGGAAGACCTCTCCACGGGCCAGAAAGCGACAGCTGTCCTCCTTCTATTGTTGCTTGAGTCAAGTGCGCCCTTGGTTGTGGACCAGCCTGAGGACGATCTTGATAATCGCTTCATTTCCGACCGAGTAGTCCCCAAAATGAGGGAAGAAAAACGCCGCCGCCAGTTTGTTTTTGCCACCCACAATGCCAACATCCCGGTGTTGGGAGATGCGGAATTGATCGTCGGGCTAACCGCGTGCGGTGAAGCAGATCAAGGGCAAGCCAGGCTCTCTCGGGAACATATGGGCTCCATCGACATACGCCTGGTTCGTGAAATGGTTGAGGAGGTTCTAGAAGGGGGGAAGGACGCTTTTGAAATGCGCCGCTTAAAGTACGGCTTCTAAGAGGAAATACAATGACAAAGACTGAGCTGTTACATCTAATCAAGAATGGCGAGAACTCCGGCGTTGAGTTCAAGCGTGACACCATGGACAACCGGGCATTGGCGAAAGAGTTGGTTGCGTTTGCAAATTTGCGGGGCGGTCGGGTGATCCTGGGAATCGATGATGACGGGAGTGTTGCGGGGATAACCAGGGATCGCCTGGAGGAATGGGTGATGAATACTTCCAGGGATAAGATTCGCCCTGAGTTGATTCCGTACTATGAAGTTATCCGTGATGTGGAGGGTGGGAAAGATGTGGCGATTGTCCACGTTGAACGCGGATGGGCGGTCCACCATTTATGGCACAATAACCACCGGACCTACTATATTCGTGTCGGAACACAGAGTCGTGAAGCCGGTGCCGAGGAATTGGAGCGATTGTTCCAGCAGCGCGGAGCCTTTCGGTTAGAGGTGCGCGGCGTATCGGGTTCGTCCGCAAATGATTTCGATTATCGTCGGTTGACCGACTATTTTCACCGCATTCGTTCTCAGGAAACACCAGATGTCAATGATGCGGATGCTTGGCAAAGCCTGCTTCTGAACACCGAATTTCTGGTTGAAGAGGGCGACCGGAAGCCGGCGACCGTTGCCGGCTTGCTGCTGTTTGGCAGCAACCCGAATCGTTTTTTGCCTCAAGCCGGGATCGATGCTGTCGCCTATCCCGGCAAGGAAAAAGATTACGCCGCCAAGGAACGCTCGGCTATTCGCGGGCCAATGACGGCTTTATTGGGAAGTGAAGGGCTGGTTGACAATGGGCTGGTTGAACAAGCGGTGGCATTCACAAGAAGAAACACCGAAATTACGGCAACACTGGCGGACGGTGCAAGGCGTGAGCAAAAACGGACTTATCCGGAAGAAGCGGTCAGAGAGACCATCGTCAACGCTCTTGTGCACCGGGACTACCTCCTGTCCGGCACCACCGTGGAGTTGTCCATTTATGCGGATCGCTTGGAGGTGATTTCCCCAGGCCGGCTCCCGAACGGCATTACGCCGCAACGGATGATAACGGGCTGCCGTTCAGCGCGGAATCAACTGCTTAAGGACGTTATGAGAGATTACGGTTATCTTGAGCATATGGGGATGGGGATACCTCGAAAAATCGTTAAGGTTATGCGGCAACACAATGGGACTTTTCCTGATTTGATCGAGGACGAAGAAATCTTTACGATAAGACTTTGGAATCCATGAATAGGGCAACGGGTCAGGGAAGACCCTACGTCTCGTCGACATTTGGAGGATTGAAACGGCTCTGAGCTATGCCGGTCAGTAGAAAGCACATGGGTGTGGATCTTTTGGAACAACCTCTTTGAGTGGAGAGGCCAAGCCATTCGTAGGTCGGGTTGCGACCAGCGGGAGCTACCCGACAAACCGGTGGCGCCGGCAACGGATCGTCAGGGAGTGCTTGGCACACCCTGAACTACCGTTTTATGGGCGCTTTCCCGGGATCGCGGGCATCTTGCCCGCATTTGGTAATGGGTGTGCATCTTTTGGAACAATCACTTTGAGTGGAGAGGCCAAGGAGGTCAAGCCAAGATCGTCAGGTA
>MNZR01000172.1 GCA_001873705.1 Syntrophobacteraceae bacterium CG2_30_61_12 | reverse complement strand
GTGGCAAGACCTACCACCGTCGAGGCGTGTCAGAGCCTGGCGCAATGATCGACGTTGTTTGTGCCGATGGTCGCCCGCGCGAACTTCTGAACGATGTAGTTTTCTTCGTTGGTGCACTTGGCCGAGGAGAGGAAGGCGATGCTGTCGGGACCGTGGGTTTCTTTGATTTTCTTCAGTTGTGCCGCGGCATGGTCCAGCGCGCTCGACCAGGATATTTCCCGCAAGGAACCGTCGTGGCGCAGGAGCGGCTTGCTCAGGCGGTTCGGATGCTGTACGAACTCGTGAATATACCAGCCCTTCACGCAGAGTTTTCCCTCATTGACCGGGCTGGTTTTGGATGGAAGTGTGCCAATGATCGTGCCGTCCAGAACCTGGAGGCACAAACCGCAGCCGCACCCGCAGTAGGTGCACGTTGTTAGAACCGATCGATAATCCATAAGCCACTCCTTCGCGAAGCCTCTTCTTTGTGGGGCGGCCCTATTGGTTCCCATGTGGGTGCTTCAGGGAGCAGGGCTACCGAGTGGGAGGCGGTTCAGCGATTTCGTGCAAAGGCGATCGCCTCCTGGGGTCAAATCCCGCCCGGAACTGGAAGTGGGTGAAGACGATCTCGTTCACCTTCTTGTAGAGCGTTCTGAGGGGAATGCCAGCGGGACAGGCTTCCTCGCACAACCCACAGTCCACGCAGCGGCCGACCATATGGACCGCCCGAACCAGGTGAAATATGGGAAATGCGGGCGGAATGGCGCCCGGGGGAACGACTTCCTCGCTCTCGAGAGCGCACTCATCGCAGAAGCACATGGGACAGATATTGCGGCAGCCGTAGCATTTGATGCACTTTTCAAACTCGTCGAGCCAGGAGACTCGTGCCTGGGATCGCCTGATCTCCTCCACGGCTGGGGCCGGCCTTTGCTCGGACGTAACCGGTTCTCCCTCGATGCACTCGTCCGGATAGGGCCGGCTGCAGTCGCATGACTCAGCCAGCGCCTTGGAGCAAGCGACCCCTAAGGGAATCACGTTTTCGGCGGAAATCTGATTCCAGGCCTGAAGTGCTTTGAAGGCTCTCTCGTCGCAGCCTCGCATCAGAACCGCCAAGCGAGCCTGCGGATGGGAACGGATGAGCGTCTGAGCGATTCCCATCAGGGGGTAGCGAGTCGGCCTCGCCTCCAGCGGATGGTCCACGTAAAGCTGTGCCAGTTCTTCGGACCTGACGAAAAGGTGCGGTGCGACGTGGGCCCCATCGTGCCTGAGCGCGAGCAGTCCTTCGATCTCTCCTCGAGCGAGGAGATCGGCGAACCTTTCTTTGATCGCTTCGTGCATTGGCCGCTCCTTCCTGTGAAGAGGTTCACGAGCCCATGGGGCTTCGCATTTGGACACTCGGCCTGCCGAGAGGCCCCAGAGCGCGGATTTCCTCGATGTAGCGGGTAATCTCGCGGGCAAACCGGGGTCCTTCGGCTGAGGAAACCCACAGGATCTGAAGCCGTTCGGGTTCGATCCCGATCGTTGCCAGGAGTTCTTTCAAGACAAGCACGCGTTTGGCGGTAAGGTAATTACCATACTGGTAATGGCAGTCACCGAGGTGTCAGCCGCCCACGAGAAGCCCATCGGTGCCCATCTGAAAGGCTTTGAGGATGTTTTCCGCGGAAACGGACGATGAGCACATGGTTCGGATGACTCGCGCTTCGGGGGGGTACTGGATGCGGCTCACACCGGCCATGTCCGCTCCCGCATAGGCGCACCAATTGCACAGGAAAGCCAGAACTCTCGGATGAAAGATCTGCATGGTCCACCTCCTCACGATCAGTTCAAGGCGGCGCTCAGTTGGGCATGGATCTGCTTTCGAGTGAAACCGGAAAGAGTGGCGCTCCCGGAAGGGCAGGCGGCCGCACACGCACCGCAGCCCTTGCAGAGTGCCCTATTGACTTCACAAACGCGCCGGTCCTCGATAAACGATATGGCTCCATAAGGGCACACTTCCACGCATCCCATGCATCCCACACACCCTCCCGGATCGATCGATGCGCTGATCCCACTGGTCACCCAGACCCCTTGCGCGAGTACCCGCACGGCCCGTGCCGCCGCTCCCATGGCCTGGGCAAGCGATTCCTCGATAGGCTTCGGGTAATGCGCGAGGCCGCACACGAAGATGCCGTCCGAGGCGAAATCGACCGGTCGAAGCTTGGCGTGGGCCTCCATGAAAAACCCGTTTTCAGTGAGGGGAACTTTGAGATACCTGCTCAGATTTTCGTTGGCTGAAGGCTCGATCGCCGTGGCGAGATTGATGAAATCGGGCCGGATAAGAATCGGGCGTTGCAGGATGGGGTCTAGGATTTCGACTTCCAAACCGCCGTTTTCCCCCGCCCTGACGAGCGGTTTGTTGTCCGGGGTGTAGCGGATGAAGATAACGCCCTTGGCGCGGGCCTCCTGGTAAATCCTCTCCATCAACCCGAAGGTGCGCAGGTCCCGGTAAAGAATGTAAATCTGCGCGTCACTGTTGATTTCCTTGATCTTGAGCGCGCTTTGCACACTGTGCATGCAGCAGATCCTGCTGCAGTAGGGATGCTCCGTTTGCCGGGAACCCACGCACTGGATGAAGACCGCGCACCGGCTACCGGTGATGAGTGAATCCCGGTGTGCGATGCGCTGGTCGAGTTCATACCAGAGCAGCACGTGCGGGTGAGCTCCATAGAGGTACTCGTCCGGATGATAGACCCCAGCGCCCGTTGCAAGAACGATCACCCCATGGTCGATGGTGATGGCCTGACGAGCGATGCCCTTTTTGCGGAGGGTGGAGCGGAAGTTTCCCACAAAGCCGCTCGAATAGATCGTTTCACTCTCGAAATGCACCGTGATCAGGGGATGCCCCAGGACCTTATCGATCAAGCTCCCGAGGAAAGGCTTTACCTCCTCGCCCTTCCAGGTGGTGTGGATGTGTCTGGCATGACCGCCAAGCCCGTCGGTTTTTTCCACCAGATGGACTCGATAGCCGGATTCGGCTATCGACAGCGCTGCTTGCATTCCCGCCAACCCCCCGCCCAGAACGAGGGCCACGGGCTGCACCGCGAGTTCCTCCTCCAGCAGGGGCTCCAACAGGGTCGCCTTGGCCACGGCCATCCGCACCAGGTCCTTGGCTTTTTCCGTTGCAGCCAGGGGCTCGCCCTGATGCACCCAGGAGTCCTGGTCGCGGATGTTGGTCATCTCGAACAGGTACTTGTTGAGCCCCGCTTTGTGGATGGTTTCGCGGAAGAGCGGTTCATGGGTGCGAGGAGAGCAGGCGGCCAACACAACGCGGTTCAGGCCCTGCTCGTGCACCATTTTAGCGAGCCGTTCCTGAGCGTCCTGGGAACAGGAAAAGAGATTCTCCTGGGCGTAAACCACATGGGGAAGGCTTCGGGAATAGGCAACCACTTCGGCCACGTTCACCACATCGCCAATGTTTCTACCGCAGTTGCAGACGAACACCCCCACCCGGGGCGGACCCAGAGGATCGATATCGAGCGAGGGCAAGCCGGTCTTCGGCGAAGGACGCTCGAAGGAAGCCGGCTTGAGGATGCCCGCGACGGCCGCAGCCGCGGCACTGGCCCCCACAACCGATTCCGGAATGTCCTTGGGGCCCTGGAAGGCACCGGAGACATAGATGCCGGGGCGGCTTCCGGAAACGGGAGCAAAACTCGAATGCTCGGCAAAGCCATAGCCATCGAGCGCTAGGTTCAAACGCCCGGCAAGCTCTTTAGCCTGTTGGGAGACCTGGATTCCGACCGAGAGCACGACCATATCGAAGCGTTCGCGGGCAAGTTTCCCTGCTTCCGTTACATATGCAATCAGGAGATCGTGCGTTCCATGGACCTCCTCGACCGAGTGGATGCGGGAGCGCAGGAACCGGACGCCGTGCACTTCCTTGGCCCGGTTGTAGTATTTCTCGAACTCCTTGCCGTGCGTTCTGATGTCCATGAAGAAAATGGCTGCATCCAGCTCCCCCCGAGCGTGCTCTCTTGCAATAATCGCCTCCTTGATGGCATACATGCAACAGACAGCGGAGCAGTAGCCGTGACCCGAGTGATGAATATCCCGAGATCCCACACACTGGAGCCAAGCGATCCTCTTGGGCTCGGTGTGGTCCGATGGGCGTACGAGGCGCCCCATGGTCGGACCGGAAGCCGAGAGCAACCGCTCGAACTCCATGGAGGTCACCACATTGGGAAAATTCTTGTAGCCGTAGGTGTCGGGGCCTTCGGGGGAAAAGGCCTCAAAGCCCGTGGAAACGATGATCGCGCCGACATCGAACTCCAGTTCCCTGGGCCGATCGTCATGCTGGATGGCCTTTGCCAGGCATACTTCCACACACTGGTAGCACTCGGAGCAAACGCCGCAACTGAGACAGCGCCGGGCTTCTCTTCTTACCTGCTCTTCGCTGAACCCGCGCTGCACCTCGTCAAAGGCCTTGATCCTCAACTCCGGCGCAAGGCGTGGCATGCGTTCCCGAGCAACGGGATCATAGGCGGCCGGCTGAATCGTCTCGACGGCCAACCACTCCTCCTTTCTGCCTTCCTTTAGATCCTCCCCGCGGATGTAGCGATCGATTGAAATTGCGGCTTGTTTGCCGGCGGCAATGGCTTCGATAACCGTTCTAGGCCCCGTTACGGCATCGCCTCCCGCGAAAATGTCCGGGGCATCGCTCTGCAGGGTAACTGGGTCCACCCGCATGGTGCCCCATGGACTCAGGGTGCAGGTACACTCAGTGGTGAGGCATGTCCAATCGGATTCCTGGCCGATGGCAGGAATCACACAGTCCAGCTTGATGACCAAATTCGAGCCAGGGATCGCCTCGGGACGCCTCCTGCCGCTCGAATCAGGCTCCCCGAGGCGCATCCGGACACATTCCATGGCTTCGACGCGCCCATTGTTCCCGATAATCCGAACCGGGTTTATCAGGGTCTGGATCTCGATGCCTTCCTCGCGACATTCCTCGATTTCCTCCCTACTGGCGGGCATTTCCTCGATGCTTCTGCGGTAAAGGATGAAAACAGTTCTGGAGCCAAGGCGAAGGGCTGTGCGGACAGCATCCATGGCTACGTTGCCTCCCCCTACGACGGCAACACGCGCACCCAGAGCGATCGGTTTGCCAAGATTCGCGTCCCGCAGGAAATCAACCCCCGGGTACACTCCCTCGAGGTCTTCCCCCTCGATTCCAAGCCGCTTGCACTCGTGCGCCCCTATGCCGAGGAAAAAGGCCTGGTAGCCCTGTTCGCGCAGATCCGCAATGGTGATGTCTTTGCCAACCTCGATGCCAGTCTTGAACTGGACGCCCATCGACTGGATCACATCGATTTCCGCCTCGATGATCTGGCGCGGCAGCCGGTAGGAGGGGATCCCGACGGTGAGCATCCCGCCCAGTACGGGAAGCTTTTCAAAAACGGTTACCCGATAGCCTTCGATGGCAAGATAGTAGGCACAGGTGAGCCCCGCCGGACCCGATCCCATGATGGCCACCTTCGCATCCCGCTCCGCCTTGATCTCTGGCACATAGCGGGTCTCAGAATGGAGGTCGAGGTCCGCGATGAATCGTTTGATCGAATCAATGGCAACAGGCTCATCCACTTCCCCTCTCATGCAGGCCGATTCACAGGGGTGGTGGCAGACCCTTCCGCAGATGGCGGGCAGAGGGTTTTGCTCCTTGATGAGCTTGAGGGCCTCGGCATATTTCCCCTGGGCCGCCAGGGCCACGTAGCCCTGAACGCTGATGTGGGCGGGACAGGCCACCTTGCAGGGCGAGCTCCCCCTCTTCTCGATGGCAAAGGCTCCGGGTACCGCCTGGGCGTACCTGCGGTACACGGCCCGACGCTCGCTCAGCCCCATATCGTATTCATTTTTTCGCACCACTGGACAGACCTTGGCGCATTCCCCACAGCCCGTGCATTTTTTAAGATCGATGTAGCGGGGCTTCTGAAGCACTTTCACCCGAAACGCTCCCAGCTCCCCGTTCACTTCCCGCACTTCGGCACGAGTCATCAGTTCAATGTTGGCATGCCGGCCGACCTCGACCAGCTTAGGCGAGATGATTCACATGGCACATTCATTGGTGGGAAATGTCTTGTCGAGCTGCGCCATGACACCTCCGATGGATGCTTGCTTTTCCACCAGGATCACGCGGCAGCCCATATCCGCCAGGTCCAGCGCCGACTGCATTCCCGCGATGCCGGCGCCGATGATCAGCACTCGACGGCCGCCGTCTCGGCCTATGGTTGGTCCCTTCGTCTCCATGCCGCCTCCTTTGGAATCGCGCGATTCTGCTCAATGTTTTCCTAGACCAAGAAAAGCCGGTGAAACACCCGAGCAGCGCGCACCCGGGGCTTCTTCACGGCAAAAGGTCCCTCACTCTCTTCTCGAGATCATGGCGATCAATGGGCTTAACACAGTAGGCGTCCGCTCCCAGGCGGGTGCTCTCCTCGGCCGACTGATGAGTGGGGTAGCCGGTGAGCATGATGACCTTGAGCTCGGGACGGATTCTTTTCATCTCATCAAGAACCTCCAGCCCGTCGCGGTGCTTGAGCTTGATGTCCAAAATGGCGAGATCCACCGGGCTGGATCGCACCTGCTCGATCGCTTCGTTCTCATCCGTGCAGCCAATGGTTTCATGCCCATTCTTCACGAGAATCATCTCTATGGCTCTGACAGCCTCCAGCACATCATCCAGAATGAGTATACGGGCCATGCTTCTACCTCCTTATTTATGGGGCTCCTGTTTCTCACCGGCGGCGGGCCGTCAGGCGGAGCCCACGGATGGCTGCAGCAAAAGATAGGAAACGATCGATTCAAGACCGTGTCGACCGATGGGCTTGATGCAATGGGCATCCGCTCCGATACGGCTACTTTCCGTGGCGGTTAGGCGAGTGGGGTAGCCGGTGAGCATGATGACCTTGAGCTCGGGACGGGTTCTTTGGGTGTCATGGAGGACCTCCACCCCGTCGTGGTGCTTGAGCTTGATGTCCAAAATGGCGAGATCCACCGGATTGGACCGCACCTAGTCGATCGCTTCGTTCTCATCCGTGCAGCCAAGATCACCTGACCCTTCTTCACGTGAATCATCTCCAGGACTCCGACGGCCTCCTGTAACTCGTCCAGAATCTGGATACGCGCCATGGCTCCATCCTTTTGTTCAGCACCTCAGTGAACCAACCCCGAAGGCCGAAGTCGCACGGTAAAAGCCGCCCCAGGACCCAACGGCGTTCGAACGTGCTGTTCCATCAAGGCCTTCAGTTCCTCCGCAATCGGACTTTGTACCTCGATCGTACCCCCATGTTCCTGCAAGATGGACTGAGTGATCGAGAGCCCCAGTCCCGTCCCTTTCGAGGTTTCCTTGGTGGTGAAAAAGGGTTGAAAAATCCTCTGGCCGATCTCGGATGGGATTCCGCATCCGGAGTCCGCCACGACGGTCTTGACCATTCGCTTTTTCTCATCCCAGCACGTAGTGATGAGGATCGCGCCATCGGTCCCAATGGCATCGTGTGCGTTATTCAAGGCGTTTATGTAGACGCGCTTCAGCTTTTCCACATCGCCCCAGATCTCGGGAAGGTTTGGAGAAAAAGAGCGAATGATCTGAATCCGGTCGATTCCCAGCGGGTGATCCATGATTTTTGTCACATCATCGATCAGTTGATTGATGTCGCACAGCATGTATACGTTCGGCATCTGGCGGGTGAATTCCAGTAGATCCCAGCCGATTCTCCTGCAAATGTGCGTCTGCTGTTCGATTGTCTTGAGCGATTTGAAAACACGGCTCTCCGGATCGAAATCATCTTGCAGAATCTGTGCGTGAGCCAGAATGACGGTCAAAGGGGTATTGATCTCATGAGCAATACCCGCCGCCAGTTGACCGATGGTCGCAAGCTTCTCGGTTTGCAGCATGTGCTCCATGATATTACGCCACTCTTTCATTTCCCTTGCCACCACGTTCAAGCCAATGACCGTCTTGCCGCAGAGCATCGCATCGGCACTGATGGCCACATCCAGCACCGAGCCGTCCTTCTTGGTGAACTGAGTCTCCCAGTCTTCCACCAGAGCGTGCTGAAGAAGCCGCTGCTTGTAATCGTTGTATTTGACCGAGTCCGGGAACAGATGCGCCAGTGGCCTTCCTATGATTTCATCTTCTGTTGCATACCCAAGATGTCTGAGAGCACTCGGGTTGATTTTGCTGATGCACCAGTTGGCATCCGCAAGCAAGATGAGGTCCTTGGTATTCTCGAAAAGCATCCGGTAGCGACACTCCGATTGAAGAAACGCCTGCAGCCCCTTATGAACCTCCTCTTCCAGGTGAAGATTGATAATGCGCAGTTCCTCATTTTTGACCGCCAGTTCGAGCTGCATATGCTTGAACTCGGTTATATCGAAGAAGAAGCCGAAGACACTCGTGACCTTGTTCTTCTCATAAAGCACGATCCGGTTTCGCTCCTGGATCCAGAGCGTATCGCCGGGTTTGCTCCTGATCCTGTAGTCGCGCACGCACAGGCCGTCCGATTTCAAGGCCTCCATGAACCTTGCCCTGACGCTCTCCATGTCTTCGGCAACGATGAGATCGCACCATTTCTTTGTTCGTTCGTTGAACTCCCGCGCCGCATAACCGGTCAGCTCCTCGACTTTGTTATCGAAAAAATCGACGCTCCAGTCCTTGTATCCCTTGAAGAAAATGGCGGGTACCATGGCGAGCAGGGTTTGGATATCAACGCTCGAAGGCATTCGGAATCGCCTCCTTTTCTTGATCGTGATCGTGCCTGATCGTCGTTCTCAAAACCCGCCAAGTTCCGGTAAGATGAGGTGAGGGTGAAGCGGTGGGAGTATGGATGAGGTGAGATCAGGTGAGATGGCGGTATGGTGAGGTGACAAGAACTTCCTTTCCACCTACTTTATGGTAGCAAACAGGGTGAAGTCGGTCAAGTGGTTTCGTCAACTTGATTTGGCCCACTTTGATATTTTCATTTGGCCCACCTCTGCCGGTCTGTTTGATTTACCTTTTTCGAACTGTCGACAGCCTCAAAAGCCCATTGGGTGTTCTTCTGCTCCTTTCCCCATCCATCCCCAGGGGGTGTCTATAGACGGTTGTTGTTGGGTTCTATGTGGTACTACCCCTTGCCGAAGAATTGAGGTGTAACCAGGCAAGACAGCAAAGGGCTCGTTTGAGTGTCAGAAGGCATGATGACACCATCCTTGTAAGCCAAGGGTGTGCCTGTTAGGATTCGTTTCGCCCGCCCGCAGGATAGGGTCCCGCCAACAGCGGGACTGGGGAGCGACCTGAGCGCCGAGGCGGGAGGACGATGGAGGGGCAGAGCATTCGTGCTTTGCCTTTCTTCATTTCTGCCCCTCTTGAGTCCTTTCAAAGCGTTAAACCCCAGGGGGTCTGGGGGACAGAGTCCCCCGGATCTGGACGACCCAAAGGAGTGAAGGCGTTTGCATCAAAAGCAGCGAGGAGGAAGGGCTCCATCAGGTTCAAAGATATGATCGAAGGCGAGGTGCTCCGTAGGTTTTTCAGAAACCCACGGGGCCAGGAACTCTGTGACCTCCGATCCCAGTCGATCCAGCGTAACGATTTTAGCCAGCCGGACCGCGATCCGGTGCCGGCCCGGTTTTGAAAAATGCTCACGGCGACGGTCTTCCGCGATAGCTTGCTTGAAGGCCGTTTCATGATCCTCGCTCCGGAAAAGATAGGCGGATCCTTCCCAGCTCAGCAGTCCCCGCTTGCTATCCTCCATAACCGCCAATCGGATCTGGGCGTGAAACCATTCTCTTTCCATCATTTCCCGGCGCATTTCCTTTTCTCAAGCGTTCTTCTGAACCGGTACGATTCGTTGCCTGTCTCGATGATGTGTGCCTGATCCGTCAGCCGGTCAAGCATCGCTTTACAGAGTCTCGCATTGGGAAACATCGTCGTCCATTCTGAAAACGGCAGATTCGTTGTAACAATCACCGCAGCTTTCTCCGCCCGCCCGGCTATCACCTGGAACAGTAACTCCGCAGCCGATTCGGGTATCGCCACGTAACCCATCTCATCAATGACGATCAGCTCATAGCGTGTCCACCGTCTGGTGATGCGATTGAGCTCGCTTTTGTCCTTGGCCTCCATGAGATCATTGACCAGTGCCGCCGCAGTGGTATACCGGACCCGTTTCCTCCGCTGACATGCGGCCACCGCCAAACCGATCGCCAGATGAGTCTTGCCCGTTCCAGTTTCTCCCAGAAGAACCACCGGCTCGGCGCGATCGAGATAACCTCCACCAGCCAGGTTGCGGATCAAGGGTGCCGGTACCTGCGACGCCTTTTCAAACTCGAACTCCTCAAGAGTTTTCACTTTTGGAAAGTGTGCTTCCACGATACGCCGGGCAATGGCGTTCCGTTCCCTTTCTTCCAGTTCGGCCTCAAGCAAGGCCTCCAGGTAGCTCATGTGGCTTTGACCTTGCCTTGCCGCCTCTTCGGCCAAACGTGCAAATTGCCCACCCAGCATCGGGAGCCGTAATTCCTTGGCATACTTCAAAATAGTCGATTGCTGCAGATCCACGGTCGGGCTTCTCATTGCAGCACCTCCGTCTCCGGCCAGTTCCGCAGCAGTTGGTCATACTCGTTTATCCGGGGTTGGGGCCGGTTGTAGCGATTGAGTGCCCCTATCTCCACCAGCTCAGATGCCTTTGGCCCTGCACTAGCGCACCCGCGCACCAGCAAGCGTATGGCACCAACGTCGAAACAGCCGAACTCCAAAGCCTGCCCCACCGCCTCTTCCAATTGACGGTACCCATGCTCACGCCCCAGCATGAGAACCTCCACCATCGCACGGGTCCCATCCTGCTTGCCCTGCCGTTTTTTGAACATCCCCCAAAGCTCATCGTAGCTGGCAGGCCATCGTCCCTGGGACCGCCACTGATCGAGCGCCGTGCTGCCCGCCAATGCCCCGGGCTTCTTTTGAAGCACCTCCAGGTAATGCTCCAGATTCAGTACCGGCTGAAACCGTCCGAATGAACGCTCGTGGCGCGCCACACATCTGCCTTGATGCCATATCTCCACATGCGCCGGGTATATCTTTGCCTGAACCTCCAACCCTACCGCCACCGGCGCCGAGTAGAAGTTGGTCAGCACTTTCACCGTCCCCTTGGAAGTCACCCGCGGAAAATAAATCCCCGCAAGATCGAACCCTTCCGGCGCCAACGGCAAAAGATGCGAGCGCTCTATATACATCGCCTCGCCAACACTTCGGCTCCTCCCCTTTATGACTCGGCCCTCATCTTCTCTCGATCCTTTCAGCAACAGCCGGTTAAATTCATCGAGGTTACCGGCCTTGGGTAACGGAACCAGGTGGTTACGTCGAAAGTAGCCTCCCTCTCCTTCCACTCCCCCCTTTTCGTTACCCCGTCCCACCGTGCAAAACTCCGCCTCGTATCCCCAGTGAGATCGGAATGTGATAAATCGCTCGGTCTCCTCCCTCTGGTGACCCCGCAGAATCTTCTTCACCGCCGACGATAGATTGTCATACCGCAACACCCTGAATACTCCACCAAAATACTCGAACCCCAACTCGTGCCCTTCCAGAAAAGCTTGTTGGCTCGCATGCGGATAGGCATGGTGAAATGCACCCCCGCTGGCCATGCTGCGCATACAAAAAATATTCAGATCCCGCTCTTCACCATCCAACTCCGCTCTAGCCTCATACCAGTCTATCTGCCCTTCAGAACCCCAATCATACGACTGCTGGATGAATACCTCACCGCCCGCCAGTCCCAGTTCCTTCTTGCGCTCATGCACGTACTTGCGAACTGTCGATTCCGAAATCGCCAACCCCGGCATCTCCTCGCTGAGACGACAAAAAATCCGGTGTGCCGTATGTCGCTGCTTCCGAGGCGCACGCTTGTCAGCCTCAAGAATCACTTCAATGAACGATCTCGCTCGTCCCACCTTCGGCTTCTCACGAACCGCTTTCTTTCGTTCCACCGGCGTCGAACTCGCCAGCGCTTCCCGCACCATCCGCCGATGCACTCCCAGCTTCCTCGCCACTCCATTAATTGTCCCCACTCCATGCTCATATTCCCGCCGGATCTCCTCGAATAGCTCCACTTTCTCTCTCCTCTTCAACCGTGTCTCCTTTCCGCTTTAATTTCAACGGAGCAAAGTACACGGTTTCAACCTTCCGGGTGGGCCAATTCTGAGTATCAAAGTGGGCCAAATCAGAGTAGCGAACTCAGATGCGCGCTCGTCTCGATGGCATTGATCCGGATGCCTTGCGGCCTGCGTTCAAGGCGGTCTTTCGCCAAGCCCAGCGGGGGAAAGTCCTCGAAAGTTTTGAATTCATGAACGGTTGCTATCTG
>MNZR01000171.1 GCA_001873705.1 Syntrophobacteraceae bacterium CG2_30_61_12 | reverse complement strand
GCCGTCAGGCGTTGACGGCGCATCCGAGAGCACGGTCGCTGGACTTCCGGTAAGCGCCGATCGCCCTGACAAGACCCACAACCCACCAAGACGCCCTGACGGGACGCACTACGAACAAAAGCGCACACCCTGCAATGCGCACCGGAAACAGGCGCTACGGGTCCGAACCTCCGTGGTGGATTTCGTTGGTAACGGTCTGTCTCCTCGCCATTTTCAGCGCTCCCCCGAACGCCCTGTTCCGGCGTTGCGCAACCCATGCGCAATCGGATTTCCCTTGGCTTTTCCCTTGACAAAGCCCGCGTAACCCCAGTAAGAAAAGCCGTTGTTTGTGAAAGAAAATGCTTTTTCGGGTTGGGGCGAACAACACCCATCCGTCCCCATCCGCCACCCGGTTGCCGAGCTTTTCCGCGCCGTCTTGGAGCAGCCGGAATCCCCATGACACGCCCACGCTTCCGCGGGCACTGGTCAATTGAGGCTGGATCATGAAGAACAAAGGGTTGAATTCATCGGGTAAGGGCCTGATCGGCATCATTTCCTTCCTGCTCGGTTTGGTCATCGCTTTGGGAGTCGGCTGGGGGGTGTTTCCGACTCTCCTTTATTCCACCAAGATTCAGCCGATGAATTTCCTCCATTCCGCCCATCAGGACAGCACCTGTGAAGACTGCCATTTCACCCGGGAGAACGGCACCTATTCGGGGATTCCGGGGCTCGCCAAGTGCGCTGAATGCCATGAGGATGCCCAGGGGGACACCGAGGACGAACGCATCCTGGTGGAAGAATACGTTCAGCAGCAGCGCGAAATCCCTTGGAAAGCCTATGCCTGGCAGCCGGACAACGTGTATTTTTCCCACGCCGCCCATACTGGAGATCAAGGCATCGAATGCGTGCGCTGTCATCGCGATGTGACCGGAGAAGCCAAACTGCCGCCTTATTATGAAAATCGCCTGACCGGTTATAGCAAGAGCACCATGAAGATGGTCGAGTGTGAAAAATGCCACGCCGACCAGGGCACCAGCAACGCCTGCAATGTCTGCCACAAATAGGGTTCGAGTCCGCGGAGCTCGCATGACTCTTTCGGCCGCATTGGCGGCCGCGAAGACCGAAACGAGAGGGTATTCGGCATGAGTGTGGGGAGGAGAGCATTCTTACAGTTTGTCGGTGGAGCCGTGGGCGGCACCTTGCTCAGCCCGCTGCCCTGGAAGCTGGCGGATGACTCGGCCATCTGGTCGCAGAACTGGTCCTGGCGACCGTCGCCGGAACGGGGCGAGTTCACCGAGAAGCCTTCCGTGTGCCAGTTATGCCCGAGCGCTTGCGGCATTCTGGTGCGGCTGGTGAACGGGAAACAGGCGGTGCGGATCCGCGGCAATTCCAACCATCCGTTCAGCAAGGGCGGGATCTGCCCGCTCGGCGCATCCGGGTTGCAGTTCGTGTACGCCCCCTATCGCATCCGGGAGCCCCTCAAACAGACCGGAACTCGCGGCGATCCGAACGGCTTCAAACCCATCTCCTGGGATGAAGCGCTGAAGGAGATGGGCACCCGGCTCGCCGCTCTGCGCCAGGAAAACAAAGCACCATCGGTAGCGGTGATCACCGGTCAAAGCCGCGGCAGCATGAGCGATCTCTGGCGTCAGTTCATGACCGCTTACGGGTCTCCCAATCTGTTCACCATGCCGGATGAAAGCGATAGCCAGAGGCTGGCGGCGCGACTCGCTTTCGGTGCTGCCGCGCCGTTCACCTTCGCCTTTGAACGCGCCGATTACGTGCTGTCCTTCGGCCTCAATCTGCTCGATGGCTGGGGACCCTTTGTGCGGATGCAGAACGTCTTTTCGAATTGGCGGACCGAATCGGCCGGGGCCGTTCAAACCGAGCTGGTTCAGATCGAAGGCCGGGCTTCGGTGACCGCATCCAAAGCCAACCAGTGGGTGGCGGTAAACCCTGGCACGGAAGCCCTGTTTGCCCTCGGCTTGGCTTATGTGCTCATTGAGTCCAATCTTTACGATGCCGGGTTCATGACCGACCAGGTGTTCGGTTTCGACAACTGGACCGATGCCGCCGGCAACTCTCACGAAGGTTTCAAGCAATTTGTTTTGAAGCATTACAGTCCGGACCAGGTCAGCAAGGAGACCGGCGCCACCGCCGAGGAAATCATTGCCATCGGCAGGAAATTCGGTGCCCAAAAGTCCGCCCTGGCGGTCTGGGGACAGGGGCGCGGCACCCATGCGAGCAACCTCTACCACGACCTGGCTTTCATGGCCTTGAACCTGCTCAAGGGCAACCTCAAGAATAACGGTCTGGTCAGCCTGGAAACGCCGCCACCGTTTGCGCCGCTGCCGGAAGCGGCGGCCGTTTCCAGTACCGCTGAAGGCCTCGCCGGCACCCGCCTGGACCTGGCTTCCAGCGCCAAGCCACCCCTTCCCGGCAACGCTCTGCACAGCTTTTGCGATGCGCTCGGCGGCTCACCGGCCTATCCCCTCGAGCTGCTCCTGGTGCACGAGGCCAACCCGGCCTACACCATGGCCGAACCCAGTCTGTTCCGGAAAGCGGCCGCCAAGACCAGAATGGTGGTATCGTTTGCTTCCACCATGGATGAAACCGCGGCCATGGCGGACCTGATTTTACCCAACCATAGCCCGTTGGAACGCCTCGATGACATCATTGGCCTTCCCGCCACGCCGTGCGCCTTTTATGCGATTGCGGCACCGGTTTTGGCCCCGCAACTGGACACTCGATCGAGCGGGGATGTGCTCCTGACCCTGGCCAGGGCGGCCGGGGAAGCCACGGCCAAGGCGCTGCCTTGGAATAATTATGAAACCTTCCTGAAGGACCGGGTGAAGGGGCTCGCGGCATCCCAGCGCGGGGCCGTCGCCGGGCCCACCGCGGTGAACCTGACCACCATGCAGGCGGGTCAAAACCTCCAGCCCAACTACAAGAGCGACAGCGATCTCTGGAAAAAACTCCTGGCCGGCGCCTGCTGGTACGATGCCCCCGGAGACCACCTGGCGACGCTGCCGACCGCTTCCGGGCTGATCGAGCTGGCCTGCCGTTCACTGCCGCTGGCGCCCGGTCAGGCCGCCGATGACAAGCTGTTCCTGCCTCATTACCAGCCGCTGCCGCCATCGGGGGCGGCGGACCAGTTCCCGCTGCAACTGGTCACCTATCAGACGGTGACCGTGGCCGCCGGGTTGCACCCCAATCCCCCCTTCATGAACAAATTGATCCCCGACGATCTGCTGCTGGGCAACGAGATGTTTGTGGAAATCCACCCGCGGACCGCCCAGCAGTTGCAACTGGCCGATAAAGCCCGAGTGGTCGTGCAGACCCCGCAGGGAGAAGCCGCCGCCCGCGTGCGCATCACCCATGCGGCCCGGCCCGGCTACGTGTTCATGGCCCAGGGATTCGGCCACAAGAACCAAGATGAATATGTTCGGGGCAAGGGGGTCAACGCTAACGAACTGGTGGAAGTGCAGTTGGACCCCTTGACCGGACTTGGCACCGTATGGATCACCAGGGCGCAGTTGCGCAAGGCGTAAGAGGATAACCGATGAGTAGCGGAACCGAAAACGGGAGTCACGGCGGCCATCTGCATTACGGGATGGTGATCGATCTCGACAAGTGCACCGGTTGCGGCGCCTGCAGCGTGGCCTGTCAGGAAGAAAACAACATCTCCTTCCGGGCCGACGAGAGCGACAAGCTCCGCGGCATCTCCTGGCTGACTCTGTATCGGCTGGAAAACGGCAAGGAATATCCGGCCTATCGGGCCATTTCGCTGCCTCGGCCGTGCATGCATTGCAGCGGCGGGCATGATTCCCCCTGCACCTATGTGTGCCCGGTCAACGCCACCAAGCGCGACCCCGAAACCGGTCTGGTCAACCATATCCCGGTGCGCTGCATCGGTTGCCGCTACTGCATGGTGGCCTGCCCGTACCACGCCCGTAGCTTCAACTGGTGGGACCCGGTCTGGCCGGACCCGCTGACCAAGATGTTGACCCCGGAAGTGAGTCCGCGGATGCGCGGAGTGATCGAGAAGTGCACCTTCTGCGGCCATCGGCTCAATCGGGCCCGTGATCAAGCGCGGGTCGCCGGCGAAGACCCGAAAATGGTCGCCTACACCCCGGCCTGCGTCGAAGCCTGCCCGACCAAGGCGATGGTGTTCGGCAATCTGAAGGACCCCCAGAGTGAAGCGGCCAAACTGGCCAAGGACCCGCGTGCGTTCCAGATCCTGGCCAAGCTCAATACCGACCCGAGCGTCTATTACCTCAGCAAGGAACAGTGGGTGCACAAACTTTCCGACAATGATCTGTAAGAACATCGAGCGCATAACGAGGAGCTGTCGGCATGGATAAGGCATTGATCCCGGATGGAGTGAAACGCTGCCCACTGCCCCTGTTCGGCTTGTGGCTGCTGGTGCTCCTGGCTATCATCGGCTGGGGGGTATATGCGGGGTTGAGCGTGCTGATTCAAGGGCTCAACATCACCGGCCTCAACAACTATTTTGGTTTTGGGCTCTATATTTGCGCCGACCTGGCGATCATCGCACTGGGTGCCGGGGCCTTCTTTTCCGGTTTTCTGTATTATGGGATGTCGCGCTTCTTTCCGGTGCTCAAGGAAGAACTGCAAAAGATCATCAATCTGGCGGTGATTGTCGGGTTCTGCTGCTACACCGGAGCGCTGGCGGTGTTGCTGCTGGAAATCGGCCAACCGATCCGCGGTTGGTTCGGCTACTGGCATGCCAACGTGCATTCCATGCTGACCGAAGTGATCTTCTGCATCTCTTGTTACGCCATCGTGCTGGTCATCGAATATCTGCCGATCGTTTTGGAAAACCGCAAACTGGACGCGATCCGGGGGGTGCATTTTTTTGGCCACAGCCTGCATGAAGCGATGGCCATCTTCGCGCTCACCGGTACTTTCCTGAGCTTCTTCCACCAGGGTTCACTCGGTGGAGTGCCCGGGGTCATGTTCGGGCGTCCGTTTGCCTTCCGCACCGGCTTCTTCGTCTGGCCCTGGACCTTCTTCCTGTTCACCCTGTCGGCCATTGCCTGCGGTCCCTCGTTCACCGCTCTCATCTGCAAGGCCGTTGAGGGGGTCACCCGAAAGCGCCTGGTCGACCGTAGCGTGTACGAACTGATCGCCAAGATATCCGGTACCGCACTGCTCATTTACTTTGTTTTGAAATGCGCGGACACCCTGTACTGGGCCCTGGACACCGCCCCCGGCTTCGGCCTCAAGCTGAGCGACTTCTATCAGGAACCCTACGGCATGTGGCTGTTGGTTGCCGAATTGGGCGTCGGTGGCTTGCTGCCCGTCATCCTGCTCTTGACGCCCAACCTCGGAACCAGCAACGGGTTGCTGTTCCTGGGATTTTTCCTCAACTGCTTCGGCATCTGCGTGAACCGCTTCGCCATGACCGTGGAAGCCATTGCCATTCCGGTCATGCCGTTCGATCGCTGGGCCTTCTACACGCCCACCTGGGCCGAATGGGCGCCGGTGATCGCGATGCTGGCTTACGGCACCCTGATCATCTCGCTCTCCTATCGCTATTTACCGGTGTTTCCCCAGGAAAAGAAGCTCAACGTCCGCTAGCCGCGGCGGCCCCAGCGCCGCGCTGATCGGCTTGCAGCACGCCGGACCCAAAGCCCCGTCGCCGCGCCCCCCGCACTCGGGTTCGGCGGCGGGGCTTGTGTCTGGATCAACCGCCGGGCCCAGCCCTGCTTGCGCTGCCCATTGGCTCAATCCCAACGCGCCGCTGGGCGATCCCGGACCGGTTTCTTTTAGTTTGACACGGTGCAGGGTGGATGTTAGCTTTCCGCCTGTTATGTAGGACATTCCATCACGACGACTGGATTCCCGTGACTGTGACCATGGCAACCGAAAAACCGCGACTCCTTGATTTATTCGAAGGCAAACAGGGACAAAAACTCATCCTGGTGATCAGCGTGATCACCATCCTCGTTTTGGAGGTCCTGATCTATTTGGGCGCGGCCAGTCAGGCCGGGGAAAAATCCCGGGTGGTCATCACCAACACCCAGGGGCAAAAGATCTATGAAACCCCCGGCAACACCCTGACCAGTTATGAGCGGATGGTTTTCGAAAACACCTTCGGGCCGCTCAACAAGTATCAGATCCACATCGATACCGAGCAAATGCCCTTTCCATTCCGGGCCTGGGTCTCCGCCGCCGTCGGTATTCCGGTCGGCTTGATCCTGCTTCTGGGTTTTGCGGTGAAGGCTTTTCTCGCCCTGCTCCATGGCAGCGATGGCGAGACCCACGAGGCCGATGCTCTTTCCATGGGCGCCGGGCGCGTGGGTTCCCTGTTTACCTTGCTCCGGAACGTATCGGTATTTCATGTCGGTCTGTTCATCCTGGCCGGCGTGCTGCTCTTTTGGATGGTGCCCAATTTTCTCGGCCAGTTCGCCGTCGTCAGCCTGGCCACCATCAAGGATTACCAATGGTTTTTTGTTGGGGTTGCGGTGTTTCTTGGAATCCTCATTCTCTGGGTGATCTACCTGAGATACCGGTTGTCCAAGAAAATGATCGAAAACCAGTTGGACCTGGAAAAGTTTCGGGTCGAACAGCATCTCCTGACCCAGGGACAAAGCCCGGCCCTGCTGACCCAAGGCGGCGAGCAGGCCGGCAATGAGGGACAGGCCGGCTAATTGCCAAAGGCCTCAAAGGAACGGCAGTATGTCGTTATGGAATCGTTTTTTTCATGGGCGGCCGCAAGCCGCCGATGAAAGCCCTGATAAATCGCCCACCGTGGGGCAAGGCATCGGTTATCTGTACCTGATCATCCTGCTCCAGGTGGTGTTCGTATTCGGTCTCATGGCGGTGATCATCACTCTCGGCAAGATCCTCGCCACGCCCTGGTGGATGTTTGTGTTGGCCTTTGCCATCGGCTGCTCCGGGTGCGTTTACATTTACCGCAAGGCCAAAGCCCAGTTTGGCCGGCTGCGGGCCACCCTGCAGCGCACCGATTTCTCCGACCGCAACTACGAAATCAGCATCATGGGCGGCATGCTGACCATGAAGGTCGAGCAGAACCCGCGCCGGCTCCTGGAAAACAAGCCCGCCAACGTGATTGAAGCGGAATCGCTGGAAACCCCGGCGGTGCGCTGACCGCCCCGCCGGCGCCGCAATGGGGGACGCCGGTAAATAAATAAACAAGAGCAACCCGCCTCTGCTGGGTTTTCGGCAACATCAATCGGCGTGCCGAATTTGGGATCATCTAGGGTCACGGCACCAGGGCGACATCGCGGGGATAACGCTGTCTGCACGGGGCCTTCGGCATCATCCTTGGAGCAGGCGCCCGCTTGCGTATACCGGTTTTGGGATCAGATGTTTCATTACCAAGAGCGGGCAGGGCAGGATGCCCGCGCTCCCGGGAAAGAGCGCCTACCAACTGCGTCAGCATGGTTGGAATCAGTTTTTGCGCTCGTTCCCGGCTCTGTTGTGCTAAGTCGGGTAGGTCAGGGTGTGCGGAGCACTCCCTGACAATCCGTTGTGGGAGCGTGGATTGGAAACGTTGCCGAAGCGTCGGCTAGCTCCCGCTGGTCGAAACCCGACCTACCATCTGGCTACAGGACCTTCTGGTATCCGCATCTTTGGGCGGCTACAGGCAGGGTCCCCCAAATCCGTTATAAGGAGAAATTTTTTACCCTTAACCGCTATATTTACCAGCGTCCCCGGACAGGGCGGATCGCAGCCGCAGCGCCAATTCCTGCAGGGAGAAGGGCTTCTGGATGAACTGCACGCCTTCGTCGACGACACCGTGGTGGGCGATGATGTCGGCCGTGTAGCCGGACATGAACAGGACTTTGAGCTTCGGCTGGAGGGCTTTGAGGAGTTCGGCCAGGTCGCGGCCGTTCATCTCGGGCATGACCACATCGGTCAAGAGCAAGCGCAGTTCGTCGGCGTGCTCCCGCGCCAGGCGCAGGGCTTGGTCGGGCGTGGCCGCGCCGAACACGGTGTAGCCCAGTCGCTGCAGCATGCTTTTGCCCAGGCCCAGCAGCATCGGTTCGTCCTCCACCAGGAGCACCGTTTCCCCCTGGCCCAGGGGGAAATCCGCTGAGCTTGCGGAGCCGGTTGCGCACCCTGCCCCGGCATGCCGGGGCAGGTAGATCCGCAAGCTGGTCCCCCGGCCGGGTTCGCTGCCGACCTTGATCAACCCCTGGTTTTGCTTGACGATGCCGTACACGGTGGCGAGTCCCAGGCCGGTGCCCTGGCCGACTTCCTTGGTGGTGAAGAACGGATCGAAGATCCGCTTCATCACCTCCTCGTCCATCCCGCAGCCGGTGTCGCTCACCGCCAGCATCACGTAGTCGCCGGGAACGAAGTCGGCGTCGGTCCGCTCCGTCTCATCCAGGTTCACGTTTGCGGTTTCGATGGTGACCCGGCCGCACCCGGCGATGGCGTCCCGGGCATTGACACAGAGATTCGCCAGGATCTGGTCGATCTGGGAAGGGTCCATCTTGACCGGCCCCAGGCCGGTATCGGGCCGCCAGGCCAGGCTGATGTCCTCGCCCACGAGCCGCCGCAGCATTTTGAGCATGCCTTCGACGGTCGCGTTCAAGTCGAGCACCCTGGGACTGATGGGCTGTCTGCGGGCAAAGCCCAACAATTGCCGGGTGAGGTCGGCGGAGCGGCTCGCGGCCTTGCGGATCTCCTGGAGGCTGTCATGGAGCGGCGTTCCGGGGCTGGCCTGGAACAGGGCCATGTCCGTGTAACCCAGGATGATCCCCAGCATGTTGTTGAAATCATGGGCCACGCCTCCCGCCAGGCAACCCACCGATTCCATTTTCTGGGACTGGCGCAGTTGGTCCTGAAGGCGAAGATGCTCGGTGATGTCGCTCATCACCAGGCGGGCCACGGACGCGCCGGCGGGGTCGTCCCGACGGATGGATTCCAAGCGCGCCCAGAAGCTGTCGCCGTCCGGTTGGCACAGGCGCAGCTCGAAGGTTTGGGGCTCACCGGCGGCAAACAGCCGGCGCTGGTGGCGGTAGTAGATGTCATGGTCTTCCGCGACGATGAACCGGCTGAACCGCTGTTTCACCAGAGCCCCCCGGGCCACGCCGAGCAAGGCGGCGGCGGTGAGGTTGGCATCGAGGATGATCCCGGTTTCGCTGACCTGGAGGTAACCCACCGGGGCCAGGTCGTAGAGGTCGAAGTAGCGGGTTCGGGAAGCCTCCAACTCGGCCTGGACCCGGCGCAGTTCTTCGTTTTGCAGCTCGAGTTCGATCTGGTGCACCCGCAACTCGTGGATGAGGCGCGTGATTTCCTCCGGCGCGAGCGCCCCGATCGTTTCGAGCCGCGGTTCGCCCGTCTGTTCCTCGGCCCGCCTGCGCAGGGCTCGGGCTGGGTCTGCCGCCGGTTCCCGGGCGGGCTCGCCGCCGGAATCGATGATACCCTTGTTGGAGCCGTCATTACTTGATTTCATCGGGAACCTCCTGCTTCGGTTTGGCTTCGGGGGGCTGGGCGGCGGCGCCCGGCATGCCCTCCACCGTGATATCCTCGATGGCCACCAGGATCAGCTCGGGCTCGCCCGCGCCGGTAACGATGCGGCGGGCGTTCAGCAGCAGGCTGCGCCGGCCGGTCCGCTCACCTTCCAGGGTCACCGGAAAATTCTCGATCACCTTTTTCCCCGGCAGCAGCTCTTCCAGCAGCCGGCGCAGCTCCGGGACGTCCCACCGGCGATCACCCAGTTCGTAGAACAAGCGGCCTGCCGTCTCCGCCTCCGTCACCTGGAACTCGGCATAAAAGGCCCGGTTCGCCATGATCACCCGCAGCTCCTCGTCCAGCGCCACCAGGGGCTGGCGCACGGTGGCCAGAATGTTTTCGGCCAGCGTGGCCCGGGCCTCCCGCGCCGCATCCACCAGCCGCTTCAGCTCGGAGATGTCCACAAAGGTGATGACCGCGCCCTCGATGGTGTTTTCCTGGGTCCGATAGGGCCGGATACGCATCAGGTACCAGGGCCCGGCCTTGAGCTGGACCTCCAACTCCTTGGGCACCAGGTTGTCGAGCACGGTCTCCACGTCTTCCACCAGGCGGTCGTAGCCCACCATGTTGGAGACAATATGGCTCAAGGGCCGGCCCACGTCGCTCTGGATCAGGTTGAGCACCGGAGCGACCGCCGGGGTGAAGCGCGAGATGCGCAACCGCGGGTCCAAAAACAGGGTGCCCACCCCGGTACCGGCGAGCAGATTGTTCATATCGTTGTTGGCCCGCGACAGCTCGGCCACCTTGTTCTGCAACTCGGCGTTGACCGTGGCCAGTTCCTCGTTGACCGATTGCAGTTCCTCCTTGGAGGTCTCAAGCTCCTCGTTGGTGGATTGCATTTCCTCGTTGACGGACTGGAGTTCCTCGTTGGTGGACTTGAGTTCTTCGTTGGAGGTTTCCATCTCCTCCAGCGTGGTCTGGAGGTATTCCTCCTTGGCCCGCAGCTCCTGTTCCAGTTCCATGATCCGCCGACCGGCTTCGGCGTCGAGCGAGCCCTCGGGCACTGCCGGCGGGGCCGTGGCCGCGGCGGTTGTCTCCTTGAGGATCACCAGGTACAGGTCCGGCTGCTCGGTCTTGTTGGCGCCCGCCCGGACCGGTCTGACGGTGAGGTCCGCGGTGATGAAATCGCCGTTGGTCTTGACTTGGAGCCCCGCATACTGGGTCATTTCCTTGCGGCTCACCGCCTTGTGCAGGGCCGTGGTCAGTTCCCGGCGCAGACCTTCGCGGGCCATGGGCAGGATGTTCATGCCGGCATCGCCGGGGACCGGTTCCAGATACTTGCCCGTGCGCCCGAAGATGTGCAGGATTTCCCCGCGGCCGTTGATCAGCAGGCCGGCCTCGGCGTAGTGCTCGAGCAGGGCCTGTTCGGTGAGGGCATGCAAGTTCACCTTGCCCTCTTCCCGTTCCAGCCGCCGCAACCGGCCCACCCGCCCCACTTCCTCGGACAAGGGCGGAACAAAATCGCCCAGGGCCGGCCGGACCGTGCCGGAAACGTCTTCCAGCCGGCGATAGATCTTCCATTTGCGGTCCACCGGAGAAAACAGGGGGTGAAACTCGCCGACGGTTTCCGAGGGCCCGAGAAAGAGCATGCCCTGGGGGTTGAGGGCATAATGGAACAGGGAGATCAGTTTCCGCTGCAGTTCCGCCTTGAGATAAATCAACAAATTCCGGCAACTGATCAGGTCGATCTTGCTGAAGGGCGGGTCCTTGATCACGTCGTGCTCGGAAAAGACCAGCAGATCGCGCACATACTTCTGCACCCGGTAGGTGCTCCCGTCCGGTTCCCGGGAAAAACAGCGCACCAGACGCTCGGGTGAGATATCGGTGGCGATGCTGGCCGGAAAAATGCCGCTGCGGGCCTGGTCGATGGCCATCTTATCCAGGTCCGTGGCGAAGATCTGCACCTTGGCAGGCCCCTTGACGGCGTCCATGAATTCGGCCATCTGGATGGCGATGGAATAGGCTTCCTCGCCGGTGGAACAGCCGCAGACCCAGATCCGTACCGGGTCTCCCGCGGCCTTATCGGCCAGCAACCGCGGGATGCCCTTGGTCTCGAGCACGGCGAAGGCGGCCGGGTCGCGGAAAAAACTGGTGACGCCGATGAGCAGGTCGCGGAACAGGGCGTCCACCTCTTTGGGATTCTTATTCATGTAGCTGATGTAGTCCGCCGCCTGCTCGATCTGGTGGAGGGCCATGCGGCGCTCGATCCGGCGCAACAGGGTGTTTTCCTTGTACTGGGAAAAATCGTGGCCGGTTTGGGCGCGCAGCAGCACGCAGATCTTTTTCAGGATATCCTCGGAGCGCTGAGTCGGAACGGTAACCGGGCGCGGGCGCCGGGCAA
This sequence comes from Syntrophobacteraceae bacterium CG2_30_61_12, assembly GCA_001873705.1. GTDB lineage: Bacteria > Desulfobacterota > Syntrophobacteria > Syntrophobacterales > DSM-9756 > CG2-30-61-12. The sequence continues at coordinate 574 of MNZR01000171.1, read as the reverse complement.
AGGCGTGGGTCACGTAGGCGATGAGCTGTTCGGGCATCTCCGCCGGCGGCAGCACATAGTCCACCAGGCCGGTGGCGATGGCGCTGCGCGGCATGCCGTCGTACTGGGTGGTGTCGGGCTCCTGGACCATGACCATGCCGCCCTCGCCCTTGACCGCTCGCACCCCCAGGGTGCCGTCGCTGCCGGTGCCCGAGAACACGATGCAGATGGCCCGCTCATGCTGGTCCTGGGCCAGCGAGCGAAAGAAGAAATCGATCGGCAGTCGCAGGCCCCTGGGCTCTCTGGGTTCCAGCAATTGCAGGGTGCCGTTCAAAAAGGCCATATCGCGGTTGGGCGGAATGATGTAGGCGCAGTCGGGACGGACTTCCATCCCGTCTTCCACCTCGGAGACCCGCATGCGGGTGTAGCGGCGGATCAGTTCGGTGAGGATGCTCTTATGGTCCGGGGCCAGGTGCTGCACCAGGACGAAGGCCATGCCCGTTTCCAGATCGGCCGGCATGGCGGAAAAAAAGGCCTCGAAGGCGGCAAGGCCCCCGGCCGAGGCCCCAATACCGACGATGGGGAACTGCTTTTC
>MNZR01000340.1:15295-16770 GCA_001873705.1 Syntrophobacteraceae bacterium CG2_30_61_12 | reverse complement strand
CCGCGTTCCGCGAGGGGCGGTACCGCGGCGCTGGGGCTTGCAGCGGCCGGGAGCACGGAGTTGCAGCGGAGGCCAACCAGATTTTTCGCGATCACCAATCGCTTTTTTCCCGAAGAGGCTTTTTTTGACGGGATTGACGGGATTGACGGGATGCCTGGCTATCCAACCCATCGTGTTGATCTTATTCCATCTGGTAAAACTAAAAACCTTCGCTTCGTGTGGGCTCTGTCCCGGGAGCGCGGGCATCTTGCCCGCTTTTGGTAACAAGGGATTTCATCTTTAACCGGTACCCGAGGTCCAGGTTGTTCCGTGTAGAGTATGGGCGCACCCAAGGGCCCGGATCATCGCGGCCAAGACCCGGCACCAATGGGAGAACCGATCGGACCATGCGGATTCGGCTGCGCGGTGGTCAAATCATCCTGGTTTCACCGCGGTTCTTTTGGGAACGGCGGACGCCTGTGCTGCTTCAAATCGATGCTCGGAAAACCTTTCCCCCATGCCATGCCAGCACTGGCCTGGTCCTTGACCTCCTGGTGGAAAGCGCGCAGCGCCAGGGCTTTCGGCGAGTTCTGGATGTCGGCTGTGGCTGCGGCGTTTTCGCTCTAACGGCGGCGAAGCTGGGGGCGTCGCTGGCGCTCGGGGTGGACCTGGATCGGCGCGCCGTCATTTGCGCCGGCGCCAATGCCCGGGCCAACGACCTGGCCGACGCCACGCATTGGCTGCAAGGGTCGATCGACTCGCTGCGCACCCCGTTCGATTGCGTGCTGGCCAATCTGCCCCGGCCGGTACTGGAATCCTTGTGGGACGACCTGGTGCGGCTGACGGTGGTGGAAGGACGCCTGATCGTTTCCGGGTTTCAGGATATCGATATTCACTCGATCCAGGACCTGGTCCACTCCCGCCGGTTGCGCATGGAGCGGCAACTCACCCGCGATCGGTCGCTTGGCGAGCCGCTTCCAGGCGGCGGTTGCACCTGGGTGGCAATGGAATTGAGCAAGCTCGAGCCAACGTGATTCCAATGGTGTGGCGGTGTGGCGATGTGGCGATGTGACACGCCCGGTTGCCCGCCGCCGAGATCGAACCGACGGCCACCTCGAAAAGCCGCGGCCCAAGGAGCGCCAATGATGATCCCTCTCGATCGCATTCAGGATGCCGCGCGGGTCCTTCACGGCCGGATCATCCGAACGCCACTGGTCCAGTCGCCGACCTTTTCCCGGATGGTTGACGCCGAGGTCTATCTCAAGCTGGAAAACCTGCAAAAGACCGGTTCGTTCAAGGTCCGTGGGGCGACCTATAAGATCCTAAACAACCTGGAACGGATCGGTCCGGCCGGGGTGGTTGCGGCTTCCGCCGGCAACCACGCTCAGGGGGTGGCTCTGGCGGCAAGGCAGGCGGGGATCCCAGCCACCATCGTGATGCCGGAGTGGGCTTCACTCAGTAAGCAGGAAGCCACCCGCGGCTACCAGGGCGAAGTG
>MNZR01000340.1:13064-15278 GCA_001873705.1 Syntrophobacteraceae bacterium CG2_30_61_12 | reverse complement strand
CCTGGGGGAAAGCCTGGCTCGGGCCGAGGAACTGGCGGCGGCCGGGCGGACCTTCATTCATCCGTTCGACGATCCGGAAATCATCGCCGGTCAGGGCACCATCGGTCTGGAAATCCTGGATGAGCTGCCGAATCCGGACCTGATCCTGGTGCCCATCGGCGGCGGCGGGCTGATTTCCGGGATCGCCGCGGCGGTCAAGGCGGTTAGCCCGAGCACCCGGATCATTGGGGTGCAGAGCGCCGAGTGCCCGTCCGCATATGTTTCGCTCCAGCAGGGGCGGCGCCTGGAAGTCCCGGCGCGGTCATCGCTGGCCGATGGGATCAGCGTTAAGCAGCCGGGCGTGATCAATTTCGAACTGATCCGCCGCTGGGTGGATCGGGTGGTGCTGGTGGACGAGGAACAGATCGCCGCCGCCATCCTGATGCTGCTGGAGCGCAAGAAGGTCCTGGCGGAAGGGGCCGGAGCGGTGCCGCTGGCGGCGCTCATCAGCGGTGAACTGGACGACATCGCCGGGCGTCGGGTGGTGCTGGTGATCAGCGGCGGCAATGTGGACAGCCCGCTGCTCGGTCGGGTGCTGCGCCGGGGCCTGATCAAGAACGGCCGCATCATGCGGTTTTCCGCGCCGCTGGAAGACGTGCCGGGAGCCCTGGCCGGGTTGCTCCGGATCGTTTCCGAGATGCAAGCGAACGTGCTTCACATCTATCACGACCGGAGCGGCCGCGATCTTCCCGCCACCTCTACCCGGGTCGAACTGGAAGTGGAAACCCGCGGTAGTGATCACAGCGATGCCGTCGTGGAACGGTTGAACCAGGCCGGCTATCAAGTCCGGGTCACCTGAACCGACCCCGATAGCAGGCGCCGTGTTCCTCCCCGCATGGGAGAGGATCGCTTGTAGGTCAGGTTGCGACCAGAGGGAGCTACCTGACATCCGGCGTTCCTTGATCCCACTCCTTTACCGCCGGACCCCGCGGTTGGCTCCCGGGAGATCAGGCTGATGACTGTTTCGCCTGACCATGATGAGAAGGCGCGGGAATACCGGCCGAACCTGGTGCCGCCGATCCTGATCGTGGGTCTGGTGGGCACTCTCGCCCAGATTCTGCTTCTGCGTGAACTCCTTGCCCTGTTTCAGGGCAACGAACCGAGCGCTGCCGCGGCGCTCGGCTGCTGGCTGCTGGGGACGGCCGCGGGCAGCGCCCTGGCCTCGTGGCGCGGGCGGCGGCGCTCGCCGGCGCCCGGGGCAATGGTTGGCCTGCTGCTGCTCTTAACCGCCGCCCTTCCCGGTGGTCTGCTCCTGATCCGGGGTTCCCGCCTGATCTGGCAGGTGGGAATCGGAGAATTGCTGCCGCCGTTCAAAATGCTGGCGGTCGCCGGGTGCGCCGCCGGACTGACGGGCGCTCTTTGCGGGGCGCTGTTCGCGCGGGCCTGGGCCGAGCATGGACCGCGGCCGGCGCGAGCGCAACCCGGTCCGCCGCTTGCCATCTACCTGGCCGAAGCGGTGGGCGCGGCGGCGGCCGGTCCGGTTTTCATCTGGGTGTTGCTGCCCCGGCTGGACGCCTTCCAGATCAGCCTTGGCGGTGCGCTGGTGCTGCTTGGGGGCGCCGCCTGGCTGCTCCGCTCCATGCCTGGCCCCGCCGTGGCGCTCAAGGCCGGATGGTGGCTGGCGGCGGTCCTGCTGGTAGGGCTCGGTTATCACCACGACCGCCTGGAACGGCTCAGCCGCATCTGGCAATGGGGACCAACCGTGGTGGCCACGGCGGACACCGCCCACCACAATCTGGTTCTGCTCCGAGAACACAGCCAATGGTCGCTTTTTGGCGACGGCGCCTGGTGGTTTTCGGTGCCCGACCGGCAGAGCGCGGAATTGGAAGTGTTGCTCCCACTGCTCCAGCATCCCCGGCCGCGTACCCTGCTGCTGATCGGCGGCTGCGTTTCCGGGCGGGTGGAAGCCGCGCTGGAACATCCGGGGATCGAACAAATCGACTGTGTGGAACCGGACCCCGGCCTGCTGGAGCTGATTCGAAGCCACTTTCCTCCGTCCGGCGCCTCCGGGCATCCGGACCGATCCGCGGTCCACCTGCATCTGGATGATCCCAGGCGGTTTCTCACCCGCGCGCCGGTCCGCTACGACGCCATCCTGATGGCCGTGGGGGACCCTGTCAATGCGGGGTTGAACCGGTTTTACAGCCGTGAATTCTTCGAGCTGGTGGCGCGCCG
>MNZR01000340.1:12952-13044 GCA_001873705.1 Syntrophobacteraceae bacterium CG2_30_61_12 | reverse complement strand
TCGCTTTCCTGGCGTCCTCCGGTGAAGACATGATGGGAGGCGGGCAGGGGGGGTTGCTCCGATCCTTCCAGCGCACGCTGGCGGCCGTGTTT
>MNZR01000340.1:12461-12940 GCA_001873705.1 Syntrophobacteraceae bacterium CG2_30_61_12 | reverse complement strand
GTGGTGCCCGGCGATCAGGCCCAACTGCTGGCCGGCGATCGCAACACGGCGTTCCTGACCGATCCCGAGCGGCTCGCCCGGAGGATCGATGAACGCGGGCTGACCCTGCAATACCTCACTCGGGAACGGTTCCAGGACCTGTTCAGTCCGCTGCGCATGAATTACCTGCGGGCGGTGCTGGCGGCGGACGACGGCCCGGCGATCGGCGTCAATGCCGATTTCCTGCCGGCCTGCTATCGGAGTGCTCTGCTGCTGTGGGCCGGCCGCTGGTCGAGCAGCCTGATGGACCTCACTCGGCGCCTGCTGGTTCTGCCTCCGGCGATGGTCATGGCGGTGTTGGTTGCGTTCGGCACCGGTCTGGTGCTCTGGTTTCGTTTGCGCCCAAACGCGCCGGCGGCGGTTCATCTGGCGGTGCTTGCCACCGGGATGCTGCAACTCATTGTGCAGATCCTCACCCTCATTGGCTACCAGGTCCTGGT
>MNZR01000340.1:0-12414 GCA_001873705.1 Syntrophobacteraceae bacterium CG2_30_61_12 | reverse complement strand
GCCGCCCGCGGCGGGGCGCCGATCCGGATTCGACGCGCGTTGAAAGCGGTGCAACTGCTGATGGTACTCGATCCGCTGCTGTTGCTGCTGCTGTTTAAAGGGCTTCACGGGACCGCCGCGGCCGCTCCGGAAATGCTGGTGACGCTGCTCTTCAGCCTGTTCGCCGGGACCGCCGGGAGCCTCGGCGGCGCCCATTTCGCGCTCGCGGTCCTGGTCTGCCAGGACTGGACCCTCCGCCGGGACCTCCTGGGTGGACGCCTGTATGCCCTCGATATCGCCGGCGCGATGGTGGGGGCCCTGGCGGCGCCGTTGCTCGTCATTCCGGTGCTCGGGCTGATCGGCGGCGCGGCGGCCTTGAGCTGCGTCGGCCTGGTGGTCTGGCTGGTGCTCCTGGAGTCGCTTTGAACGGACTCGGGCCTGGCGTCTTGATCATCCGTTCGCGCCATTTCGAACAAGATCTACCACAGAGGCACAGAGGACACAGAGAAGGTCCAAGGTCTTTCTCTGTGCTCTCGGTGCCTCCGTGGTGAGATCCTTTAGAATTGGCCGAAACGATCATCATGGCCGGTATTGACAAATCGCTGGGGGGATGATTTAGTCAAGTTTGTCTAGCTGACCGGACACCAATTCATTAAACTCGGCCTGAGGCACCTTTTAAAAGAGCCCAGGAGAGGGAGGTCGGTCATGAAGGTCCTCATGGTTTACCCGGAATACCCGGTTACGTTCTGGAGTTTCAGTTACGCCCTAAAATTCATTTCCAAGAAAGCCGCTTATCCGCCCCTGGGGCTCCTCACCGTGGCCGCCATGCTGCCGCCGGAATGGCCGGTGCGCCTGGTGGATATGAATGTCGAGCGGCTCACCGATGACGCGATCCTCTGGGCCGACACCGTGATGGTGAGCGCCATGCTGATTCAGCAGCCATCGGTTGAGGCGGTGCTGCAGCGCTGTCGACGGCTGGCGCGGCCGGTCATTGCCGGAGGGCCGCTGTTCAACAGTCTGGCGGAAGAATATCGCGGGCGGGTGGAGCACCTGGTGCTGAACGAAGCGGAACTGACTCTACCCATGCTGCTCAGGGATTTAGCGGCGGGTTCGGCGCAAGCGGAATATCGCAGTGGCGCCTTTGCCGATCTCGGTCTCACCCCGGTACCGCGCTGGGACCTGATCCAGGTGAAAAAGTACGCGACAGTCATGATCCAGGCTTCGCGAGGCTGCCCATTCGATTGTGAATTCTGTGATATCACCGCGCTTTATGGCCGCGTGCCAAGGGTAAAAAGCGCTCTCCAGTTGCTGGCGGAATTGGATGCAATCCATCAATTGGGCTACCGTGGCAATCTGTTCTTTGTCGATGACAATTTCATCGGCAACAAGCACAAGATCAAGCAGATCCTGCCCGAAGTGATCCAGTGGATGCGCCGGCGCGACTACCCCTTTACGCTGCTCACGGAGGCTTCGATCAATCTCGCCGACGACGATGAACTCATTGAACTGATGGGTGAGGCCGGGTTCGACACGGTTTTCATCGGCATCGAAACCCCAAACGAAGCGAGCCTGCGCGAGTGTTCCAAAAGCCAGAATTGCCGGCGCGATCTGCTGGCCTCGGTGGAAAAGTTGCAGCGCGCCGGGTTCCACGTACTGGGTGGTTACATCGTCGGCTTCGATCACGACGACGTGGGGATCTTCGGCCGCCAGATTCGCTTCATTCAGGAATCCGGGGTGGTGACCGCCATGGTCGGGTTGCTCAATGCTCTTCCGGGTACCCGACTGTGGCAGCGCCTGAGCCGAGAACGCCGCATCGGGGCGGCCACCAGCGGGGACAACACCGACGGCACCATCAACTTCATCCCCAAGATGGACATGGAGGTGTTGCTCGCCGGCTATCGCCATGTGGTGCGAACGATTTACAGCCCTCGGCAGTATTACCGGAGGGTGAGCCGGTTCCTGGAAAAGTATCGGCCGCGCCGGAAACACCCCTTGCACTGGCGCGACCTGAAAGCCTTTCTCAAGACGTTGTTCTACCTGGGTGTCCTGGGAAACGGCGCGAGCCAATGGTATTATTGGAAAATGCTGGTGAAATCGCTGATCCTTTACCGTGGGTCCATGCCTGAAGCGATCACCCTCATGGTCTACGGCCATCATTTCCGGAAAGTGGCGCGGCGACTTTGATGGTTTCCCACCGCCGTGGAGCTTCACGCCCCGTGATCCGGCACCAAGGTCCCCGCCGCCCGATGCCGCCCGATCCCGCTGAGCCGGTGTCCGGCGCCGGCGCCGGGTCGGCCACCGCGCTCGGGTTCCCTTCCACAGCCGCAATCCGTCTGAACTGATTGACATCCAGCCAACCTTTCGCGAAACTGACGAGCGTCGTTTGACGGTGCCCAAGCGCCGGACTGCTCATCCGGTTCCAGCCAATCGGTTGGTTCTCGCCCTGGTGAGCGGCAGTCGGCGGGTGGGGCTGGTTCGAGTTCGACCGATTTCGCAACCTTGAAAATGCACTCGGGCAAACCTGAAGACGCAGGCTGTCCGGGTTCGGCCCCTGAGTTCCGGTTATGCTTCTGGCCGATCGTAAAATCCTTCTGGCTTTAACCTTCGGGGTGATGGTGGTCGCCGGGGGCACTGCCGGCTACATGTGGCTCGAACACTACAATCTGATCGAAAGCTTCTACATGGCCATCATCACCATAACCACCGTGGGTTTTGGTGAAGTGCGGCCGCTTTCGGCCACCGGCCGCTTGTTCACCACGTTTTTGATCCTGCTCGGTTTTGTGGTGCTGGCTTTCGCCGGTCGGGCCCTGGTTGAACCGGTGTTGGAAAGGGTCTGGAGCGGGAAAACGGAGAAGAAGAGAATGCGGGCAAGAATCGATCGGTTGCAATTCTTCTTTATCATTTGCGGATTCGGGCGGGCCGGGGTGGCGGCGGCCGAGCGCTTTGCCGCCGGTGGGATCGATTTCGTGATTTTGGAAGCGGACGAAAAGCGCTGTCAATTGATCGAAGAACGCGGCTATCCCTATATCCAGGGGGACGCCACTCGCGAGGCCCTGCTGCTCGAGGCGGGGATCAAGAAGGCGCGCGGCATTCTCGCCCTGCTCAGTTCCGACCCGGAAAATTTATTCATTGTTCTGACCGCAAGAGAAGTCAATCCGATTCTCCACATCATCGCCCGTGCCGAAGACCCGACTTCGGAAAAGCGGATGCTCAGGGCCGGCGCGGACGCCGTGATTTCTCCCTTTGCCACCGCCGGGCGGCAGATTGCCGAAGACATGCTGAGGGCGAGCGGACGGCTCGAGACCGCGATGGCCGATGTCGCGGCAGCTAGCCGGCGAAGCCTGCCTGAATGGTTCGCCGTGGAGGCTGGTTCGGAACTGGTCGGGCGAACGCTGGCCGCCGCCTGCCGGCACCTGGATCGACCGATCATCGGGTTGCGTCGCGGTGCTTCCGACTGGCTGCAGCCGGAGCCGGAAACCCTGCTGGAAGCGGGTGATCAACTGCTGGTGCTGACCGATGCGGCAGCCGGTACCGACTCGACCCATCCGGCGGCGCCGGCGCCCCTTAAAAAACTGGTGCTGATCGACGATAACCCGATCATCCTGAAGCTTTACACCCGGTTGTTCCGCAAGGCCGGGTTCGCTCCGCTCACCGCCACCAACGGTCACGACGGGCTCGAGTTGATCCGTCGCGAACGGCCGCCGGCGGCGGTGATCGATTTCATGCTGCCGATCATGTCGGGGGTCGAGGTCTGCCGGGAAATCCGCCGCAGTGCGGGCTGTGAAGGGATCAAGCTGGTCCTGTTCACCGCCGATGAGCGGTCGGAAACCAAGGAACGGGCGCTCCAGGCCGGGGCCGACGCGGTGGTCCTGAAAAGCCCGGAAGCCAGGGAAGTGATCGAGGAAGTCATTCGGGTGCTTGGTTAGCCGGTTCCCGCGCTGTGCCAGCGGCCGGCGATAGCCTGGCCGCAGCGGTCGCAGCGGCCGTCCTTCAAATGGCTCGGATCGACCTGGTAGCCCACCCGGCGGATCACCACCTGACGGCACCCGGGGCAGATGGTGTGCTGCCCCGGGTGATCCGGCACATTGCCCACGTAAACGTAATGCAAACCCTCTCCCATGGCCGCGGCGCGGGCCCGTTCCAGGGTTTCGATCGGGGTCGGGGGCAGGCTTTTCAGCTGGTAGCGCGGGTAGAACCGGGTGAAATGAAGCGGCGTATCGGCCCCCAGGTGCTCCCGGATCCAGCGACTCATGGCGGTGATTTCCTTGAGATCGTCGTTTTTCCCCGGCACCACCAGATTGACGATTTCGGTATGAACGCCGAGGCTCTTCAGCCGCGTGAGGGTGTCGAGAACCGGTTGCAAGCGGCCGCCGGTGAGTTCCCGATAGGTGCCGTCGTTGAACGCCTTGAGATCGATGCAGGCGGCATCGAGGAAGCGGCACAATTCGCGCAGCGGCGCTTCATTGATGAAGCCGTTGGAATGCATGACCTTGAGCAGTCCGGCGGCTCGTGCCGCCCGCGCGATATCGAGCAGGTATTCGAAAAAGATGGTCGGTTCCACGTAGGTGGAGGCGATGCTCGGGCATTGGTAGCGGCGGGCGAGTTGCACCACCTGGTCCGGCGATAGCGCGTAGTTCAGGGTCTGTTCCGGACGGGCCTGGGAAATTTCCCAGTTCTGGCAGAATTTGCAGTCGAGATTGCAGCCGGCGGTGGCCAGGGAAAACGACTGGGTAGCGGGAAGCAGGTGGAAGAAGGGCTTCTTTTCGATCGGATCGACGTGCACGGCGCAGGGATTGCCGTACACCAGCGAATAATAGCGGCCGTCGATGTTTTCCCGCACTTCGCAGCGGCCGCGTTCCCCGGGCGCCACTTCACAGCCGTGGGGGCAGAGTTCGCAACGGATGCTTCCGGATTCGAGAGCGGTGAAGTAAGGGGAGAGCTTTTTTTCCAGGTAGCCCTTGCGCAATTCCTGGGCCGCCGCGTGGCTTCCGGCCAGGGGCCGGGTGAACGGCGTGAGGGCGGCGGTGAGCAGCGCGCAGCGGCCGCAATCGGTAAGGAATTTTCGGCGGGTACACCCGGTTGGCATCGGTTCCTCGCTTTTGCGGATCAGTCCGGCCCGGATCGGCCCGGTCTGTAGCCCATCTCGGTCACGCCCGTCCATCACCGCGGTCCCATTTGTCCTATTTGTCGCATCCGTCCTATCGCTCTTCCACCCCATCGCTCGCCCACAACCCCCGGTCCGCCCCATCCCAACCGCTACGGCCGATCAGGGCCTTGAGGTTTCGCTGAAGATTTCCGCTTCGAACCGATGGATCTCGGTGCTCGGGTCTTGCCAGGCATCGGCTTCGAGCCCCGCCTTACGGCAAGTCTCTTCGATAAAGGTCCGGCGGTCCCAGTGCTGTTCGACCGCCACCTGGGGCAGCAGCAGGCCCGCTCGCCGACCGTTTTGAAGGAACAGACCGTGCCGTCCCACTTCGATTTCCTCGATCTTGGTGATCCGTTCCAGCGGGGTCAAAACGGAAATTTCGATCACCAGGTTTGCGACTTCTCGGGGTTCGATGGGCGGAAACCGCGGGTCTTCAAAGGCCGCCGCCAGCGCCATCCGGGCCACCGTTTCCGCCAGCGGGTTGCGGCCGACGATATGCCCGATGCAGCCGCGCAGTTGGCCGTTTTCATGCAAGGTCACAAAGGCCCCCCGCGGTTCCTTCAGCTTCGGGGTGAGCGGTTCCAGGGGCGGTGCCGGCTCGCTCCGGCTCTTGGCGGTAATGGCGGCTCGAGCCAGGGTCAGCAGCCGGGTTTTTTCCTCCGGATTCAAACCCAGATGCACCGAATTAGAAGCGGCCGGCGTGGCATCAGGCTTCGTCGGAGCGGCCGCGGCCCAAACCGCTGCCGCCAGGTAGCCCACCACCGCGTTGGAATCCCCCGTCACTTCCCCGGAATGGCCGTAGCGCAGCACCTCACCGCGATCGGCTCCCAACTCGCGAGCCGCCAGCAGGGTGGTGATGATCGCACCGCCGCCGCAGGCTTCGCATTTCCCGGCGGCGAGCGCCTGATTCAGTTCCGCCGCCTGCAGTTTGGCCACCTTATCGAGCACCACCTGGTCCAGGTCATGGGCCGCCGCCGCCGGGTGGTAGTGCGATAGATCGCTGCTCGCCACCAGCAGCACCGATTTGCCGCGAATCGCCCGGGCCAGGCTCGACGCCAGGCGCGCGCAGCTGTCCCAGCTCGGTTCGCCCATGACCAGGGGCACCAGCTTAAAGGTCGGGAGCATGCGCTGGAGGAACGGCAGTTGAATCTCGACGGCATGTTCCTCGCGGTGGGCTTCCGGCCGATAGCGGATTTGGTTGTCCACCGCCTGGAGTTCCCGGATCAGTTCCAGATCGATGGGAACCAGGCCGAGAGGGGTACGGTAGCCGCCCACATCGTAAACCGAGACCCCGGGGAACCGGACCCGATGACTGGGAGCGATAATCACCACCGTGTCGAAGGTCCGGCCCTGGAGCAGTTTGTAGGCGTGGGCCGCGATCCTTCCGGAGTAGGCATGGCCGGCGTGCGGGGCGATCAGGGCGAGCAGTCGGGTCCGCTCCCAACGGGTCGGCACGGCATTGAGGAATTCATCCAGTTGCTGGGTGAGAACGGCCGGGTCCGCCGGATACCAGGTGCCGGCCAGCACTGACTCGCGGATCTGTTCATCGGCGCCGCCGGTGCCGACGGCGGTCAATAACCCGGCCAGCGCCAGGACTGCGATAGCGGGCCAGGTGCCGATCCGACGGTGAAACGATACGGTTTCCATCATGGCGCTGTCATCCTTTCCCGTTCATCGCCCGTCCCGGCAGGCCCGGACCGGTTGGACGTTACCGCCTCCCGGATTCCAGCCGGCGGCGGTCGATCCAGACCGCTATCAGGTCTTCGGCTTCGTTCAAGCTGATCCGGCTGAGATTGAACACCAGGTGATACAGATGCGGGTCGTCCCAGGAGCGCTTGAAAAAGCGTTCGACATAGGAAGCCGATTCCTGTTCCTCGGTCTTGATCAACTGGCGCGCTTCCGCCGCATCCATGGCAAAATGCTGCTTCATCCAGGCCAGCCGATCCTCCAGGGATTTCACCACGCGCACATGCAGAGCATCGGGGTGCTCGGCCAGAATGCACTGGGCGCCCCAGCCCATGATGATGATATTGCCCGCGGCCGCGGCGCGCCGCACCAGGTCCACCGTGACTTCATAATAATCGGTGGCGGCCAGGCGCCCGGACGGATGGCTGAGCACCTTGCGCACGGTTTCCGCCGCGTGTTCATCCACCAGTTGGAGCAGTCGGGACTGGCGCCTGAACCCGGGGTGTTCGCTGGCCAGGAGCTGATCCGAGCGTTTGGCGGCGGCCGCGACCAGTTGCTTGTCCAAGATTGCGTAGTCCAGGCGCAGGGCCAGGCGGCGTGCCAGCTCATCGCTTTCCGCGCCGTATTCCTTGCTGAAGGTGATGATCGCCATGGCGACTCTCGCTGGTTGGGTTGATCGAACTTGGGACGGTGCTCTTGCCGGCAGCGTGCGCCGCTTGACAGCATCGGCACCGGAACTATAACATACTGCGCTCAAGCAAGTTGAATGGATCCATTCGAACCCCGGCGGCAACAGGCGGACCGCAGCATGTTTGACACATTATCCGATAAGTTCCAGCGCGTTTTCAAGTACCTCAAGGGCCAGGGCAAGCTCACCGAGGAAAACATCGAGCAGGCTTTGCGCGAAGTGCGGATGGCCCTGCTCGAAGCCGATGTCCACTACAAGGTGGCCAAGGATTTCGTTGCCGGTATCGCGGCCCGCGCGGTCGGTCAGGAAGTGATGCAAAGCCTCACTCCGGGTCAGCAGGTGATCAAGATCGTCAGTGAAGCCCTGACCGAACTGATGGGCGGCACGGCCGAGCCGCTCCGGTTTTCGGGCGCGCCGCCGCTCAGCGTGATGCTGGTCGGCCTGCAGGGTTCCGGAAAAACCACCACCGCGGCCAAGCTGGCGGCCCGCTTGAGTAAAGATCATCGGCGCCCGTGCCTGGTACCGGCCGATGTGTACCGGCCGGCGGCCATCGATCAATTGCTGACGCTTGGCCGTCAGCTGCAACTGCCGGTGTATCCGTCTTCGGTGGAGCAGACGCCGGAGGACATCGCGCGCGCCGCCTTGACCTATTGCGGCGAGCAGCACTGCGATACCCTGATCGTCGATACCGCCGGTCGGCTCCATATCGACACCCAATTGATGGATGAGTTGAAGCGGCTGAAGGCCATTCTGAACCCCTGCGAAACCCTGCTGGTGGCCGATTCCATGACCGGTCAAGACGCGGTTCAGGTGGCCGAAAGTTTCCATGAGGCTTTGGCCGTGACCGGCGTGGTCCTGACCAAACTCGACGGTGACGCCCGCGGCGGTGCCGCCCTCTCGATTCGCGCCGTGACCGGGTGTCCGATCAAGTTGGTCGGGGTGGGTGAAAAGCTGGATGCGCTCGAGGTGTTTCATCCCGATCGGATGAGTTCTCGGATCCTGGGCATGGGCGATATGATGAGCATCATCGAAAAGGCCCAGGAAAACTTCGACGCCAAGCAGGCCGAGGAGATGGCGCGGAAGTTCCGGCAGGACACCTTTTCGCTCGAGGATTTTCGCAATCAGTTGCGGCAGATCAAGAAGATGGGCTCGCTGGAACAGATCATCAGCCTACTACCCGGTATGGGGTTGATGAAAGAGCTGAAAAAGATGCAGATCGATGAAAAGGAGCTGGTCCGCACCGAGGCCATCATCAATTCCATGACTCCCCATGAGCGCCGCCAGGCCGAGGTGATCAACGCCGGCCGCAAGAAGCGGATCGCCGCCGGCAGCGGCACCAGTGTGCAGCAGGTGAATCAGCTGCTGAAGAGCTACACCGAAGCCCGGCGGATGATGCAACGGATGATGGGAGGCGGTTCGCCCACCAAGAAGAAGACCAAGAAGCGCCGGGTCAAAGCTTTTTTTCCTTTTTAATTTGGGAGCAATAGGGTATAAGCCGACGACTTGGGCCGCGCCCGCGGGCGTCATCCCAGGTCGCGTCTGCGCTGATGGGTTGCCGAGTGCCGGCGGACGGTCCGCTTTGGGCTCGGCTTGAGTTGTTGCCGCAACGGAGCGAGAAATCGCTTTGAGCGGTGGGCAAAGTGGTGTAACGTTGATCAGACTCAGGAGGTATCAAAAGCATCATGCCGGTACGCATTCGCTTGGCCCGAAGAGGGAGCAAGAAAAAGCCTTTTTATTCAATCGTTGTGGCGGATTCGAAAGCTCCGCGCGACGGGCGATTCATCGAACGAATCGGTACCTACAACCCGCTCACCGATCCAGCCCAGGTCACCATCAAAGCCGAACGGCTGCATCACTGGTTGGACCAGGGTGCTGAGCCCACCGACACGGTGCGAAGCTTGATCCGCGATCACGGCGGCGCGGCCGAAGCGAAAGCCTCATAGCAAGACTTGAAAATCACAGCGGCGCAGACAAGGCGGAGGGGGCACCATGCTGAAGGAACTGGTTGAGTTTATGGCGCGGGCTTTGGTGGACAGTCCTGAACTGGTCAAGGTCTCCGAAATCGAAGGGGAGCAAACTTCGGTGCTCGAGTTGCGGGTCGCCAAAGAGGACCTGGGCAAGGTCATCGGCAAGCAAGGCCGGACCGCCCATGCCATGCGCACTATTCTCAGCGCCGCTTCCACCAAGATCCGCAAACGGGCCGTGCTGGAAATCATCGAGTAACCATGACTGTGGGACCCCGCTGGGTTGCCATTGGCAAAGTCACCCGCCTTCACGGGGTCCGCGGTTGCGTCAAGGTTTTCCCCTATGGGGACAGCCTGGAACGCCTGCAACCGGGGACGCAAGTCCATCTGGGTGAGGTCGGTCGCGAACCGCTCCACGCCCTCACCCTGACCAGCATCACGCGCCGCAACCGGTTCCTGGTAGTTTGCTTCGCCGCGATCGATTCGGTCGCCGAGGCGCGGACCCTGGTGGGACGCGAACTCGGTCTACCGGAAACCCTGCTGCCCCCCACCGATGAAAACGAATATTATCATTTTCAACTGCTGGGCCTGCCGGTGCGGACGGTGCGCGGTACCGAACTCGGTACCCTGACCTCGATCCTCGACGCCGGTGCGCACGATGTTTACGGCGTGACCGATGCCGCCGATCGGGAAGTGCTGCTCCCGGCCCTCGCCGACGTGGTTCTGGAGGTCAATCTGAAGGACGGCTTCGTCCTGGTGGACCCGCCCGAGGGACTCCTCGATGATCTTTGATGTGCTCAGCATCTTCCCCGAACTGTTTGAATCGCCGCTGGCCTGCAGTATCCTCGGCAAAGCCCGGGAGCGCGGCCTGATCCAGGTGCGCCTGCGCGATATCCGCGGTTATGCCGACGATAAGCATCAAATGACCGATGATCGGCCGTTCGGTGGCGGTGAAGGGATGGTGATGAAGCCCGAACCGATGGTGCGCGCGATCGAAGCCGCGCGCGCCGAATCCGGGCCGGCGCGGGTGCTGCTGATGAGCCCCCAGGGGCGACTGTTCGACCAGCAGATGGCCGTGGAACTCAGCCGCGAGCCGCGTCTGATCCTGGTTTGCGGTCGCTACGAAGGGGTCGATGCGCGGGTCGCGGAACGCTTCGTGGACGCTGAAGTTTCGATTGGGGATTACGTTTTGACCGGGGGCGAGTTGCCCGCTCT
Source organism: Syntrophobacteraceae bacterium CG2_30_61_12 (assembly GCA_001873705.1). Taxonomy (GTDB): domain Bacteria; phylum Desulfobacterota; class Syntrophobacteria; order Syntrophobacterales; family DSM-9756; genus CG2-30-61-12. The sequence continues at coordinate 1,736 of MNZR01000340.1, read as the reverse complement.
GGTTCTGATCGATGCCATCGCCCGGCTGCTGCCCGGGGTGCTCGGCAACGAATGTTCCCCGCTGAGCGAATCGTTCGGCGAACCGATCCTGGAATATCCGCAGTACACCCGCCCACGCGAGTTCCGTGGACTGACGGTGCCGGACGTGCTGCTGTCGGGAAATCACCAGATCATCCGCCGCTGGCGTCGCCTGCAGGCGCTGCTGCGTACCCGGCAACGGCGCCCCGACCTGTTCGCCCGGCTGCCTCTCGGCAGCGAAGACCAGACGCTGCTGGCCCGAGGCGAAGCCGCCTTTTCCGCCGGTGCTTCCTGAAACCTTCCATCCGCTGGCTGATTGGTCGCGATTTATTCGCTATCACACCGGCTGGCTGTTCGACATAGCGACCTCGGCATATAACCGTCGCACGGGATCGCGGCAGCGAACCCAATGGCTACCAGGTAGGGAGCATCCAACCGTAGGTCAGGGTGCGCGCGGCGCTCCCTGACTTGTGTGGAGATGCCAGGGCGTCAAGATCGTCAGGTAGCTCCCGTTGGTCGCAACCTGACCTACCGTGGGTCAGGGTGGGCGCGGCGCTCCCTGACTTGTGTGGAGATGCCAGGGCGTCAAGATCGTCAGGTAGCTCCCGTTGGTCGCAACCTGACCTACAGTGGCGAGGTGCCGTGTCGCTGATTGGTTGCGATTTGTTCGCTGTCTCGCTGGTCCGCTTCTTGACTGGCGCGTGAAAGGGTGCTTTAATGCCTCGCTTTGCCGGGCCGCTTCGGCGGACGCAAGAGACAACAGACCGGGGCTGCCAAGGGCCGACCGGGCGCTCCCGAGGCGGTGGGGATGAAAGATGATCCGGCGCTGTATCTGGCGCTTGTTCACTACCCGGTATTGAACCGAAACGGTGCGGTTATCGCTTCGGCGGTCACCAACCTGGACCTGCACGATCTGGCGCGGCTGGCCTGCACCTATGACTTGCAGAGCTGCTATATCGTGACCCCGCTGGCCGACCAGCAGGAGCTTTCGCGCCGTCTGATCCGCCACTGGTGCGACGGCGCCGGCCGCGAACTGATGACCAATCGGGCGGAAGCCCTGCGCCGGCTGGTTTTGGTGGATGCGGTCGCCGATGCGCTGGCGGCGATCGAACGGAGACACGGGCAGGCGCCGCTGGTCTGGGCCACTTCCGCCCGGCCCGGAGAAGCAGCGCTGGAACCCGCTGCGGCTCGAGTCCAGTTGGCCGAGTGCGGGCGGCCCGGTCTGATGCTGTTGGGCACCGGCTGGGGTCTGGCTCCACCCGCCATGGCTCAGGCCGATGCTTTGATTGCCCCGATTGCGGGACGCAACGGATACAACCATTTGTCGGTGAGGTGTGCGGCGGCGATTTTGCTGGACCGATTTTTCAACGGCCGTCCGTGAACGGCCGCTGAGCACGTTCAATTCAAGGGACTGAGGCGCAAGCCGGTAGTGGAGGATGACGATGGGTTTTAATGTGATCGAGCAAATCGACAGGGAAGGCATGCGCACGGATTTGCCCGCCTTTCGGGTGGGGGATACGGTCAAGGTGCATGTGAAGATTCGAGAAGGAGACAAGGAGCGCATCCAGATCTTCGAAGGCGTGGTGCTCTGCCGCCACCGGGCGTTGGCCGGGGCCAGCGTAACGGTGCGCAAGGTGTCCTACGGGGTCGGGGTGGAACGCATTTTCCCGCTGCATTCGCCCCAGTTGGATAAGATCGAAGTGGTTCGCCGCGGCCGG
>MNZR01000341.1:1961-14365 GCA_001873705.1 Syntrophobacteraceae bacterium CG2_30_61_12 | reverse complement strand
CTGGAGGGGTTCCAGGCCTATCCCGAGCTGGCTGCGGTGCTGCAAGTGGAACTGCGCCAGAGCAGCCGGTTCATGCGCGAATATGAAAAGGTGGAACTGCGTCAATATTTCGATTTGATCGGCGACATTGTGGTCCAGGGCCAGGGGGAAGGGCTGTTCCGCCAAGATCTACCGCTCAGCCTGGTGAAACGGATGATATTCGGCACCCTGGACGAAGTGGTTTCCACCTGGGTGACGGCGGGCAGTTCCTATGATCTCGAGGGCCTGGCCGAACCCCTGCTGGATCTGTTTTTGGGCGGCATTCAAAATAGGGCCACTGGATCAACGGCAAACAGAGGAGAAGGCAATGAAAAGACTGGTGGATGAACGGGATGTCAAGTTTGTCCTCTATGAGCAACTCCGGGTGGATCGCCTGTGCGACCATCCACGCTACGCTGATTTTTCGCCGGAGATGTTCGACATGGCCATCGAGCAGGCGGAAAAATTGGCGGACAATGAATTCTATCCGGCCAACAAAATCGGTGACCGCGAAGGCTGCCGGTTTGACAACGGCCAGGTCCATGTGCCCGCGGCGTTTCACCAGCCATACCGGAAGTATTGTGAAGGCGGCTGGCTGGCCATGTGCGATGCGCCGGAGGTCGGCGGGCAGGGGTTCCCGGTAGTTGTGGCGAACGCCTGCATCGAATTCTTTGCCGCCGCCAATTGGGCACTGCTCATGTACCCGGGCCTCACCCACGGCGCCGCCCGCCTGCTCGAGCGCCACGGCAGCGAGGAACTGCGGGAACTTTACCTCAGCCAGATGTATTCCGGTCAGTGGGGCGGCACCATGTGCCTCACCGAAGCCGGTGCCGGCAGCGATGTCGGCAATCTGCGCACCAAGGCGGCGCGTCGCCCGGACGGCAGCTTCAACATCGAAGGTCAGAAGATCTTCATTTCATCGGGGATGCACGACCTCACCGAAAACATCATCCACATGGTGCTGGCCCGGATCGAAGGGGCGCCGAAGGGCACCCGCGGCATTTCGATTTTTCTGGTGCCGCGCCTGCGCTACGACGAGCAGGGCCAACTGGTGGACAACGACGTCAATTGCGGCGGCATCGAACACAAGATGGGGATCCACGGATCGGCCACCTGCGTGCTCAACTTCGGCGAGAACGGGCGCTGCATCGGCTACCTGCTGGGTAAGGAAAACAGTGGCATGCGCATCATGTTCGACATGATGAACGAAGCCCGCCTGTTTGTGGGGATGCAGGGTTTGGCCCATGCCAGCACGGCCTATTTGCACGCGCTCCAGTACGCCAAGGACCGGGTCCAGGGTTCTCCGATCGAAAGTCTGAAAGACCCCAACGCCAAGCGGGTGGCCATTATCGAGCACCCGGACGTGCGCCGGATGCTGATGTTCATGAAGAGCGGCACCGAAGGGCTCCGGGCCATGATGCATCTCACGGCCTACTGCCTGGACCGGGTCCGGATCGCCCAGAGTGATGAGGAACGGGAACTGTTCCAGGACTACGTGGACCTGCTCATTCCGATCTGCAAATCGATGGGCAGTGATCTCGGTTTTCGGGTGTGCGAGACGGCCATCCAGGTCTACGGCGGCTACGGGTTCACCTCCGAATACCCGGTGGAACAGTTCCTGCGCGATTGCAAGATCGCTTCCCTGTATGAGGGCACCAACGGCATTCAGGCGCTCGACCTGGTGGGGCGCAAAATCGCCATGAAGCGCGGCCGCCTGTTCAAGAATGTGTTCAAGGCGAGCAATGAAATCCTGGTCAAGATCAAAGCCAATTACCGCTTGCGGGACCTCATCCGGATCTACGAGGAAGCTCAGGAAAGCCTGATTCAGGCGACCAAGTTCCTTGGCTTGAAGAGCATGACCGACGAATTCCACGTGCCGATCCTCTGCGCCAAGCCCTATCTGGACCTGTTCGGCGAGGTGGTGATCGGGTTCCTGCTGCTGTGGCAGGCGCACATCGCGGATCGCCGGTTGCAGGAAATCTACAAGGACCACAACGCCAAGGATGCCGAGGCATGCGGCCAGGTCCTCAAGAGCAACCGAAGCGCCGCTTTCTACCGGGGCAAGGTGGCTTCGGCCGAATTCTTCATCAACCAGACCCTGACCCAGGCCGCCGGCAAGGCTCGCGCCATCATGAACAACGACAAGTCGGCCCTGGAAATCCCGGACGACGGTTTCGCATTGGTTTAGTCCATTTATAAAGGAGGAACTCTCATGAAAACGAGAGACGTGGTGTTGGTGGACGGTATTCGAACGGCCTTCGGCAAGGCCGGAGAAAAAGGCTGTTTCTGGCAGACCCGGGCCGATGACATGGTGGTCAAGGTGATCCGCGAACTGCTGCGGCGCAATCCCCAGGTGAAGCCGGAACTGGTGGAAGAAAACGTCTGGGGCGCCACCACCCAGGAAGGGGATCAGGGTCTCACCATGGGGCGGACTTCGGCGATTCTGGCCGGGCTGCCGGATGCCACCGCGGGCTTTTCGGTGGACCGGATGTGTGCCGGCGGCATGACCGCGGTCACCTGTGCCGCTTCCGAAATCGCCACCGGGGCCTGCGAAGTGGCCATCGCCGGTGGGGTGGAACACATGGGGCACCACCCGATGGGCGCCACCGCCGATCCCAACCCGCGCTTTCTGGCCGAACGGCTCGTTTCTCCGGACGCGCTGGTGATGGGGAAAACGGCGGAAAACCTGCACGACCTCTACCCGGACATCACCAAACGGATGGCCGATGAATACGCTCTGATTTCCCAGCGGAAAACCGCTCGGGCCTATGAGCAGGGCAAGATCCAGCAGATGATCGTGCCGATGAGCGTCTATACCGCCAATGGCTGGATGGTGGCCGATCGCGATCAACAGCCGCGGCCGGAAACCACCCTGGAAGGCCTGGGCAGCTTGAAAACCCCGTTTCGGGTCCAGGGCAACGTCACCGCCGGCAACGCATCGGGACTCAACGACGGCGCCTGCGGGGTCCTGCTGATGACCGCCGAGTTGGCGAACAAGCTCGGACTGGTGCCGAAAATGCGGCTGGTGGGTTACGCCTACGCCGGAGTCGCCCCGGATGTCATGGGGCTCGGGCCGGTGCCGGCGACCCGCAAGGTGCTGCGGAACACCGGACTCAAGATCGAGGATATCGGCCTGATCGAGATGAACGAGGCCTTTGCCGTCCAGTGTTTGATCTTCATGAAGGAATTCGGACTCAAGACGCCCGACGACGAACGCGTCAACCCCTGGGGCGGCGCCATCGCCTTCGGCCATCCCTTGGCCTCTTCCGGGCCGCGGCTGATGGTTCACCTGATGCATCTGTTTGCCGAGCGCCCCGAAGTGCGCTACGGCCTCGGCACCATGTGCGTGGGCCTGGGTCAGGGTGGTTCGGTGATCTGGGAAAACCTGCAAACCAAGCAAGCGAAGTAAAAGGGGGAATGTCATGGGCGAACCAGTCACCCGGTTTTATCCCAATTTCTATCAGTCTCCGGCGGGGAAAATCGCCATTGTCACCATGGACAACGGCTTCGACTATAAAAAGCCCAACACCTTCAGCGAAGCGGCCCTGGCCTCGCTCGGCGAAGCGCTCGATACGGTTTGCGCCCAGGCCGACGTGAAAGGGTTGCTGCTTACGGGTAAGCCTTACATCTTCGCGGCTGGGGCCGATCTCACCCAGGTGCCCTTCGTCACCACCTTCGAGCAGGGCTATCAGATCGGTAGCGCCGGCCACGCCACCATGAAGCGGCTGCTGGAGCTGCCGTTCCCCACCCTGGCCGCGATCAACGGCGCGGCCCTCGGCGGCGGCCTTGAAATCTCGCTCTATTGCAACTACCGGACGGTGGCCGCCAGCGCCGTCGCCATCGGTTTTCCGGAATGCTTCCTGGGCCTGATTCCCGGCTGGGGCGGCTGCACCCTGGCGACCAAACTGATCGGACCGGAAAAGGCCCTGGAGATCATCGTTCACAACGCGCTCAATCAGAACCGGATGCTCAAGGGGCCGCAACTGGTGGACCTGGGCCTGGCCGATCGCTGCTTCGAGGGGGCCGAATTCCTGGATCAATCGCTGCAGCTCTTGGTGGACATCATCGGCGGCAAGGAAGTGATCGAACGGAAACCGCCCAAGATCGGCAACCTCAAGGCGGTGCTCAAGAAGAGCAGGGATTTCGTCGATGCCAGGGTCCACGGCGCCGCGCCGGCCCCCTACCGGGCGTTGGAACTGATCGAGGGCGCCACCAAATGCGGTCTCGATGAAGGTTTCGAACAGGAAAACATCGCCCTGGGCGAATTGATCAAGACCCGCCAGTGCAAGTGTTCCATCTATTCGTTCGATCTGGTCAACCGTTACGCCAAGAAGGTCAAGGGCGTGCCGGACGCCAAACCGCGTTCGGTCACCAAGGTCGGCGTCATCGGCGCCGGGCTGATGGCTTCGCAGTTGGCGCAGCTGTTCATCTACCGGCTCGGCGTGCCGGTGGTGATGAAGGACATCAAGCAGGAATTCGTCGACAAGGGCTGTGCCTACGTTCAGGGTGAATTCCGCAAGCTGGCGGAAAAGGGCCGGATCAGCGAAACCCGCGCCCGCTACCTGGCGAGCCTGCTGCGCGGCACCCTCGATTACGCCGACTTCGCCGCTTGCGACTTCGTGATCGAGGCCGTGTTCGAGAAGATGGAAGTGAAAAAACAGGTGTTCACCGAAACCGAGGCGGTGGTGTCGCCCCAGTGCATCCTGGCGACCAACACCTCATCGCTCAGCGTGACCGAGATGGCTTCCGCGCTCAAACGTCCGGAACGGCTGGTGGGATTTCACTTCTTCAACCCGGTGGCGGTGCTGCCCCTGGTGGAAATCATCAAGACCGAGCGGACCGACGCCGAAACCCTGGCAAGCGCCTTCGCTCTGGCCAAACAGCTGAAGAAGACCGGAGTCCTGGTGAAGGATGCCCCGGCGTTTTTGGTCAATCGGGTGCTCACCCGGATGCTCACCGAGTGTTTCGCTCTGATCAACGAAGGCGCCGGCTTCGAACAGGTGGACGAGGCCCTGCTGGCGCTCGGGTTGCCCATGGCGCCGTTTGATCTGTTGGCCCTGGTGGGTTTTCCGGTGGCTTATCACGTGGCCGAAACCCTGAACCACGCCTTCGGCCGCGACCGCTTCCCGCTGAACGACAATTTTAAGAAGCTGGTGGAAGCCGGCAAAACCGCCGTGTACATCCCGGTGGGCAAGGCCAAGAAGGTCGATCCTGAGGTGGACACGCTTTGGAACGGACGCGGCAACCGTGCTTTCCATCCGGAAGAAATTCAGGAACGGGTGCTGAGTGCGCTGGCCCGGGAAATCGATCTCATTTTAAGCGAAAAGATCGTCGCCAGTTCCCGGGATGTGGACCTGGCCATGATCATGGGCGCCGGATGGCCCTTCTTCATGGGCGGCATCACCATGTATCTGGACCTCGCCGGGATCACGCCGAAGATGTTGCAAAAGGTGTTCTTCAGCTTCTGATCGCGATCCGCGCGGGTCCGGATGTTCTTCAGCCTCTCCAGCCTGTTCGGTGGAGAGGCTTTTGATCAGTGCCGCGGAATTCCTTCACGCCGCGGGCGTGATTCCGATCCGTTCAAGGTAAGTCAGGGTGTGCGTGGCACTCCCTGACAATCCGCCGTGGGAGCGTGGATTGGAAACGTGCCGAGCCGTCGGGGTGCTCCCGATGGTCGCAACCCGACCTGCCATCTGGCTACAGGACCTTCTGGTCCCTGCATCTTTGAATGGCTACCGGCAGGGTCCCCCAAATCCGTTATGAGGAGAAAATCGCGAAGCCGGGACCTACTCCCGCTGATTCAAGGCAGATTCAGTTTTGGCCGACCTTGACAAGCCTGGGCGAGTCCGCTAGAGTGCGCCGCGTTACTACCGTTGGAGCTTTTCAGCATCCCGGAACACGGTGCAAATCCGTGGCGGTCCCGCCGCTGTAATCGGGGATGAGCTGCCGCCGAGGACGAGAGTCCGGTCACTTTCAGGGTCCACCTTGAGGGGAAGGCCGCGGTGGCTCAGACGATCCGAGAGCCAGAAGACCTGCTGAAAGGAACCCGCCGACGGGGTCCTGATGGCAAAAGGAACCCGGCCCGGTCTGAATGTTCAGACCGGGCCGGGTTTTTTTGTGGCGCCCACGGTCAACCCAAGAGGAGGACATGATGAAAAAGAGCCAGAGCATTTTGTCGTATCGTCGTCGTTGTCGCAGACTGGGCCAGGGAACCGGCTTGTCGCACTACATTCTGCTCACCCCCAAAGCCGAGAAATAGCATCAGGATAGTCGCATGACCATGACAGCCGAACAGCAAGCAACACCCCTGTACGCCAACACCGGCTTCGGACCCCAACTGGCGGTCTTGGAGGTGGGGCTGACCGACCGGGTGGCGGTGGTGGAACCGGAGAGCGCGTTTTGGGCGCTGGTGGAACGAACGGCCTTGAACCAGGCCCTGGCCGGAAGCCTGCTGGAAGATCTGCGCGAGCAGGCCCAGGCGTTTCGCGAGGAAATGCGGGTCCTGCGTTTCGGGCTGAAGCCCTCGGCCGCCTACTTCAATCCGACCGAGCGCTGCAACTTCAATTGCAGCTACTGTTATCTGCCGGAAGCAATGCGGCGGGACGGCAAGACCATGGAGCCCGAGGAGCTGTGCACCGCCCTCGAGACCCTCGCGGACTACTTTGCCCGGGTCCTGCCCGACGGCGACAAGCCCCAGCTCATCTTCCACGGCAGCGAACCGATGGTCGCCCGGGAGGCGGTTTTCGCCGGGATCGATCGGTTCCGGGATCGGTTCCACTTCGGGGTCCAGACCAATGCCACACTCCTGGATGCCGAAGCCATCGAGTTCCTCACCTCGCGCGGCGTGGGCATCGGGATTTCCCTCGATGCGCCGACCGCGGCGCTGGCCGACCGCACCCGGAAGAATTGGGCCGGTACCGGCGCGTTCGATCGGGTGGTGGAAGTGCTCGATCGGTTGGCCGCTTACCCGGCGTTCAATGTGATCACCACGGTGACCTCGGTGAACGTGGACACCTTGACCGAAATGGTGGATTTTTACCATGATCACGGGGTCGGCGTGGTGATGTTCAACCCCGTGCGCTGCACCCGTAGCGGCGGCCAGGAACTGAAGCCGGCTAACGAGCGCCTGGCGGAACAATTCCTGAAAGCGCTGGATCACACCTACGAGCTTTACCAGAAGACCGGACGCAAGCTGGTGGTGGCTAATTTCGCCAACGTGCTGGCCGGGATCGTCGCTCCCACCGGGCGCCGGCTCATGTGTGATATTTCGCCCTGCGGCGGCGGGCGTTGTTTTTTTGCCGTTTCGGCCCATGGCGATGTGTTTCCGTGCAGTGAATTCATCGGCTTCCAGGAATTTTCCGGCGGCAATCTCTACCGCGAACCGCTGGAACGAATCCTGGCCACCGAGCCGTTCGTCCAGGTGACATCGCGGCGAACGGAAACGATCGAGCCGTGCGCCCGGTGCGCCATCCAGCATTTCTGCGGCGCGCCGTGTCCGGCCGAGGTCAAGGCGGTGGCCGGCACAATGAACGCTCCCAGCCCCTACTGCGGGTTCTATGAAGAGCAGGTACGCCACGCTTTTCGGGTGATCGCCGCCGGTCGGGAGGACGCCTATCTGTGGTCCGGCTGGGACCAGGAAACGGAAGAAACCTTCAGACGGATCGTGTGATTCGAGCAACCTGAGCGAACACCGTGGGGCCACTCGCGGGCAGGTCGAACCCTCGACCTGCCCTTTTCGCGGTTTGTCCAAGGAATAATATATTGACTGGCCTGCCATACATCCGCGCTTGTCTCCAGGCTAGGTGATGGTGTTTGAAACAAGGGCGGTGAATCACCCGCTACCGGCGATCGCCGCGATGCTCGGAACCACGGGCTGAGCCGGACGTTCAGCCCCTTTGCGGCGGATGAAAGCGTTGCTCCATTGCGAGGAACTTGCTATAGGTGCGGCGGCGGCAAGGTCTCGAGCATTTCGCGACAGCGACGGTTCATTTCGGCACGGAGCACGGGAAACGGTCAAGCGGAGGGTAGCGACGGTGAGTTACGGGGTGTCGGCACACGGTGGTGAACTGGTGGATCTCCTGGTGGATTCCGAACGCTCGGAAGTGCTCAAGGGACTGTCCCGAAGCTTCCCCAGCGTGAGCCTGAGCGGGCGCCAACTGGCGGACCTGGAACTGCTGCTGAACGGAGCTTTTTCACCGCTGCGCGGGTTCATGAAAAGCGCCGACTATGAATCGGTGCTGGACCGGATGCGGCTCCAGAACGGCACCTTGTGGCCGATCCCGGTCACCCTGGATGTCCCCAAGACCCTGGCCGAACGCCTGGAAGTGGGCCAGTCGCTCGCGCTCCGCGATGCCGAAGGCTTCATGTTCGCGGTCCTGCACGTGGAGGACCTGTGGCCCATCGATAAAGAACGCGAAGCGGAACGGATCTACGGCACCACCAGCAGCGAACATCCGGGGGTGGACTATTTGTTTTCCGAGCTGGGATCGCACTATGTCGGCGGCACCCTGGAAGGCCTGCAACTGCCCATGCATTACGCTTTCACCCGCTATCGCCACAGCCCGCGGGAAATCCGAACCCTATTCAACAAGCTGGGCTGGCGCCGGATCGTCGGTTTTCAGACCCGAAATCCGCTGCACCGCCTGCACTATCAAATGACTCTGAGAGCCATGGCCCAGGCCAAGGCCAACTTGCTGCTGCAGCCGGTGGCGCGGCGGGCGAAACCCGGAGATATCGACTACTACACTCGGATCCGCTGTTACCTCGAAGCCGGCAAGCATTACCCGCCCAACATGATGCTGCTCAGCCTGCTGCCTCTGGCCATGCGCCTGGCCGGCCCGCGGGAAGCGCTGTGGCACGCGCTCATTCGCAAGAATTACGGCTGCACTCATTTCATCATCGGTCCCAACCATGCCAACGCCGGCTGCCGCGCCGACGGTCGCCCCTTTTACCAGCCCGAGGCGGCCGCCGAACTGGCCGAGGAATTCAAGGACGAACTGGGCATCGTGATTCTGCCGTTTGAAACCATGGTGTATGTGGCCGACGAAGACGCCTACCTGAGCGTCAGCGAGGTGCCGCCGGGCGCAACCGTGAAATCCCTCGGCGACGACGAATTCCATGCCCGTCTGCGGGCCGCGAAACCGGTTCCCGACTGGTTCACCTTTCCCGAAGTCAAAACCGAACTGGAACGAGCCTACCCGCCGCGGCACAAACAGGGGTTCACGATCTTTTGCACCGGGCTGTCCGGGGCCGGCAAGTCGACTATCGCCCGAGTGCTTCACGCCCGCTTCCTGGAAATGGGAAAGCGCCCGGTCACCTTGCTCGACGGCGATATCGTTCGCCGCAACCTCTCCAGCGAACTGGGATTTTCCAAGGAACACCGGGACATCAACGTGCGTCGGATCGGCTTCGTGGCAAGTGAAATCACCAAGAACGGCGGCATCGCCATCTGCGCTCCCATCGCCCCCTACGCCGCCACCCGCCGCCAAATCCGGCGCCTGATCGAAAGCCGCGGCGGGTTTGTCGAGGTGCATGTGGCGACCCCGCTCACCGTCTGCGAAGACCGCGATCGCAAGGGTCTCTACGCCAAGGCCCGGGCCGGCCTGCTCAAAGGCTTTACCGGCATCGACGATCCCTACGAGATACCGGAAAGCCCGGAAGTCACCATCGACGCCACCGATCTCACTCCGGACGAAGCGGCTCAGGAAGTCGTCCTCTACCTGGAACGCGCCGGCTATACCAAATAACCTCGGCGCGCAACGTTTCGCGCCGGTTCGGTAAGATTTCACTGGTGGCTTGGTAAGGTATCGAGAAAGGGTTTCGCGGGCTGGATAGCGTTTTCCCAACAGGCGGTCCGCGCTCGAGACCCGCTCGGGAGAGCCTCAACGGCCCTCCCGAATCAGGCTGCGCACCGGCGGCGTAGACTAGGTTGTCTTGATGTCGATTTTCCGCGGTTTGGCGATCTCCGCCTTGGGCAGCACGATCTTGAGGACGCCATTGCTGATGCTGGCTTCGATCTGGTTTCGATCAATCGCCCGCGACACATTGAACTGGCGGTAATAATCGCCGCTCTGGTACTCCTGCAGCAGCATCGTTTCCGTTTTGGCTTCTTCCGCCATGGTGCCGCTGATGGTCAGCTCGTCATTGTTCAGATCGATCGATACGCTCTGTTCGGCAACTCCCGGCATATCCACCATCACGGTCATGTCGTTGGTGGTTTCAAAGATATCAACCGCCGGGACATACACCGGAACCGTTCGCGTGCTTTCCGCCCGGCCCTGGAGTTCCTTCTTTTCCTGCACTTGCAAGCTCTTTTCGGTCATGGTCATGCCTCCTCCTGAAATCACCGTTCAGTTGAACGGGTATTGCGTCCGCCTAGGAAGTCTTGATCCCGATTTTTTTGGGCTTGGCCGCTTCCGCTTTGGGCAGAACGATGGTGAGGACCCCGTTTTTGAGTTCTGAAACGGTGCGCTCCGAATCGATCTCGTAGGGCAGGGTCACTGCCTTGTGAAACCGTCCCGTTTGCCGTTCCCGCCGGTGATAAGAAGCGCCTTCCACGTTTTCGGCTTGGCGCTCACCACGGATATCCAGGGTGTTGCGCTCGATCGAAATTTCCAGATCCTCCGGCTTGACTCCGGCCAGTTCCGCCCGGATATAAAGGTTGGAACCGTCTTCGCTCAAGTTGAGCGACGGATAAACCCCGGAAAACAAAGCCCCAAACGGATGGCGGCCGGCCACTTCGTCGAACAACCGGTCCATGCGCCGCCGCATCTCTTCAAGTTCCCGGACGGGGCGGAAGAAACTCACATCGAAATGTCTTGGATAGCGGATCATCACCATTTTTTCCTCCTTTGTTGGCGGTTGCCGTGAATCATCGGTGCATTCTCCTTGAAGCTAATTTTGCTGCCGACGGCTGTCAATGTACCCGATAAAAATATTTTCGTGTAATTATGTTTTACTTATCGATTTCATTTTGTTACTGGTCATCATGGATTGTATTTCGTGCCTTTCTAGTTTAATTGCTACCGTAGAACATGGGAGCGGTGTGGAGGAGTGGACCCATGATGGCAGATGATCGCAAGACGGATGATCCGGAACTGACGGCACCGCTGGGCGCCGTGCACCATCTGAACGAGGCTCAACTGGAGCGGCTGGAACAGGTGTTTCGGCGTTGGTTCGATGAAGCTCCCAACACCTATCTGAGGCGGGTTCGGGGTCGCTACTGGATCACGTTCGTGGTGCTGCGCTTCACCGGGGCCAAGATCGGGGAAATTCTGCGGATCAACGACGCCGAAAACATCGACTACAAGAATATCGAGATCCAGGTGCCGCTGTCGGGCAGCATGAACCGGCGCATGCGTTATCGGCGGGTGCCGGTGCAGCGTGAGGTGGTGAATGAAATCGCCCGCTACCTGGCTGAATTTCCGCGGATGCGGGGCAGCGTTTTCGGTTTGGAACAGGGGAATTTCCGGCGCAAATTTTACCGCCGCGCCACCGAAGCACGGATTCCCCAGGAACTGGCACACCCTCATATTCTGAGACACACTCGGGCGATGGAACTGGTCCAGGCGGGAGTGCCGTTACCGGTGGTCCAGGAATTGCTAGGCCATTCGGTGATCGAGCACACCGCACGCTACCTGGGCCTGCGCGCCACCGAAGCGTCCATCAGAGCCATCCTGGTGGAGCGGGGGCTGCTCTGAGACGGTGCCCGGCATTGAGCGGACGCCCACCGCCGCCCCGGGCGTTTTCCCGCGAGCAGCCGCCTAAGCCTTCTGCTGGGTGCCCTTTGGAAGCTGCACCACCAGTACCGGCACCCGGCTCCGACGGATCACGCGGCGCGCCGTGCTGCCCAACATGGCTTCTTCAAATCGACCCAGACCACGGGTCCCCATGACCACCAGATCATAATCACCGGTTTCTATTTGGCGCAGGACCCTGTTCACCGGGTTGCCTCGCTCCACCAGGATTTCAGTGTAGGGGCAGGCGTCTTCGATTTCATTGCAGAGACCCTGGACGCGCTCGGTCATCATGCGGACCGCGGCCTGTTCCTTGTCCGTCCGGATCCGTTCGAGCTGTTCTTCCTCAAGGTAGGAAGAAATGATGCTCATGGTCGATGCGGATAGGGTTTCGATGACATGCATCACGGTGATCTTGGCGCCGTAACGGTTGGCCATACTGACGGCGTAAGTCAGGGCATGACGGGCGTTTTCAGATAAATCGGTGGCATAGAGGATATGCTGGATGCTGGGAAGCTTCATGGGGACCTCCTGATGTGCTTGATTTTTGGAATGGTTGCCACGCCGGCCGGGTGCGGCCCGATTCAGACCGGACGCGACCGGCAGTTGCACGTGGCGTTGCCGCTCCACCATCGAGCCCGGTCGGGTTGC
>MNZR01000341.1:0-1941 GCA_001873705.1 Syntrophobacteraceae bacterium CG2_30_61_12 | reverse complement strand
CATAGCACACATCCTGGCCTCGGCGGCAAGCGGTTTTCCCCGTAGAGTCGGCCGCTTCGCGAAATCGTTCGGCTGGCGTCAGGAGACCATTGGTTTTGCGCCGGATTTGAGTATACTTGCGCAATCCGGAGCGGCATACCGCACCGCCCGCTTCACTACGTCGGGAGGTGCGGCGAGTTCAAACCTACGCCGGAGCGGAGCCCGGCTCCGGCCGCCGGGAACGGCCGCCGGCCGCTATGCGATTCATTGATCGCGGCGCTCACTTGCTGTGAGGTCGGCCGCCGGTGGGAGCTTATGGCTGAGGTCAAGAAGCGGCGGCGGGCGCCGCCGAACCGCAAGGAAAGCGCGGTTTCCTATCTGGTTCTGGTGGCCCTGATGGTGATTGCGGGTGGCATCTGGATCCAGCAAGCCGATTTTGATCCCAATCCGTGGCGACCGGTCACCACCGGAAAAGATCCCACCGCAGCCCGACCGGCAACTCCCGACGAACGCAACGGGTCCAGCATCGAGCCGTTCTTGACCGCGGGGCTCGACGCCCTGGGAGGTTCGGAAACCTTCGACACCCAGACCCTGTCCGACAAGATCGACGGCAAGGCGGACCTCTATCTCAAGGCCGGCTTTAAAGCGCTCACCACGGCCCGCCTGCGGTTCCGATCGGAGCCGGCGCACTGGTTTGAAATCTTCCTGTTCGATATGGAAGATAGCGACGCGGCTTTTTCCGTTTACAGCCAGCAGAAGCGCACTGGAGCCGTGGCTCTGGATTTCGTCCGCGACGGTTACCGCGCCGGCAACGCCGTCTTTTTCATCAGCGCCAATCGGTATGTGGAAATGATCGGCGCGGCGGCGGCCGAACCTCTGCTGCAGGCGATGGTGCAATCGGCCGAGCAGTTCCTGAAGCAACAGGGCGTATCGACCGAGGCCGGCGATCCCCGGCGGCTGTTTCCGGAATCCGATTTGATAGCCGGTTCGCTGGCCTTGCTGGCGGCGGACGCCTTCGGCTTCGATCGCTTCAATCATATTTATGTGGCCCAGTATCGAATCGGCGCCGACGAACTCACCGGCTTCGTCAAGGAGTGCGGATCCCCGGAGGAAGCCGCCGAGCTGGCCCGGGCCTACGGCGCCTTTCTGGAAAATTTTGGGGCGAAGCTGGTAACCGCGCTGCCCGCGGATGCCACCGTTCACCGGTACCGGTTGTTCGAATCCCACGAAGCGGTGTTCAGTGTCGGCCGTTATCTGGCGGGAGTCCACGAAGGCCCTGCTCAGACCTCGACCGAGACCCTGACCGCCAGCCTTCGCAATCGGCTCGAGGAAGCAACCCATGAATGATTTGGAACCGGCAGCGAACCTGGAGCGCCGGGATTTCATTAAGCGCTGCCTCAAAGCCGGGGCCGCGGCTGCGTTCTGCGGCGGTCTCACGGCCTGGCGCTACCGGAGCGACCCGCCGCCGCTGCAAGTCGCCTCGGCGAATCTGGTGCGGCTGCCGGATTTTTCCGTGGCCGACAAGCGCGCCCTGCTGGCGATCGTGACCGGAGCGGAACGCCCGCGCATGATCGAGACGGCCCTCACGGCCCTGGGCGGGATCGAAGCCTTCGTCGGCCGCGGCGATCGAGTGCTGATCAAGGTCAATGCGGCTTTCGCGTCCCCGCCCCTGCTTGGCGCCACCACCCATCCGGATTTGGTGGCGGCAATGGCGCGGCAATGTCTGGGAGCGGGCGCGGCCACCGTGATCGTGACCGACAACCCGATCAACGATCCGGCCAGCTGTTTCGCTCTCAGCGGCATCGAAGCGGCGGCGCGGCAGGCGGGAGCGCAGGTGAGACTGCCCCGGAGCGCTGATTTCGCCCCCACCACTCTAAGGCCCGGCGCCCTCATTGCCGACTGGCCGCTGCTGTACGGTCCGTTTCAAGGCGTGACCAAACTCATCGGCATGGCACCGGTCAA
>MNZR01000022.1 GCA_001873705.1 Syntrophobacteraceae bacterium CG2_30_61_12 | reverse complement strand
ATTTTGGTAGACCAAGCCGGATCGGATTCAACGCCGCCGGCAACCGTGCACACGGATTTATTTGCGAAACTTGAAGAACTCGATGACAAAGTTGATGTGCCGTTGCATGGCCGCAAACGCGGCCTCGGCGTCGTGGGTTCGGATGCACTCGTGAATGGCATGATGCTGCTTGAGAATTCCTTTGATGTTATCGGGGTTCTCGTAAAGATGGGAAAGGTTCTTTTTGATCCCGACGAATAAATAATCGTAAAAGCTCCGCATCAGGTTGACCTGAACGGGATTCTTGGTGGCGTAGGCGATGGCCATGTGAAAGGCGACGTCCGCTTCCGTCCCCAGCCTCCCGGATTCGGTTTCATCCCGCATTTCCTGGATGCTTTTTTCCAGGAGCATGATGTCCTTCTCGCTTGCCCGGTTGGCGGCCAGCAGCGCGGCGTTGCACTCCAATCCCATCCGCACCTCGAGCAGGTCGTGGATGGTGGCGTCTTCGTTTTCCATGGCCATGGCCAAGGGGTTTTCGCCGCGGAGTTCCGGCGATTGCACGAAAGTTCCCTGCCCCTGGCGGTGCTCCAGCAGTCCCAGGGTAACCAGCTTGTTGATGGCATCGCGCACCGATGACCGGCTGACCTCAAGCACGCGCGCCAGGTCACGTTCCGGCATGATCTGTTCGCCGGGTTTGATGTCCCCCCGAAAAATCGATTCCCGCAGCTGTTCGAACACCTGGTCGGATATCCGCTTGAGTTTGATCGGCTTCAGGTCCATCGGATCCTTCATCCCCTGGTTGTGGCTAGTGGTGGACAGCCTGGCGATCGGACGCCGGGTTCGACCATGGAGATCGGCCTCCCCGGCCACCGGTCCGTGCGTGCCGGCCCCCCTTGACCCCGGGCAGTCAACGGCCGGGTCTTCACGGCGCGGTCATTTTACGCGAGGCCCCTCGGGGTTGCAAACCCCAAGCAGTCGCAACAGCACCGTCCAGGATTTCCTCCTTTGAGGGTCCCGCGACTCGAGCAGAAAAACCCTCGGTGCCCTAATGGGTCGGACCAATACTAAACAGACCCATGGAACTTTGGCAAGGGCAATGGCACTGGTCCAACGATGAAAAGATAATTTAATTTACCGATAGTACTATGTAAACAAATTCCAAAGTTTTTTCTTGACCTCATGCAAAAATTCTCATATTAAAGGTCCGACCACTGAATTCGGCGCTCTCATCCTTTCTGGGTACCGGCGGCGCCGGACGGTGAGCCGGGGGT
This sequence comes from Syntrophobacteraceae bacterium CG2_30_61_12, assembly GCA_001873705.1. GTDB lineage: Bacteria > Desulfobacterota > Syntrophobacteria > Syntrophobacterales > DSM-9756 > CG2-30-61-12. Next base: position 11,305 of record MNZR01000022.1, on the reverse strand, counting down.
GGCCTGCCGCTTGCTGTCGAGGCGGTTATTGATCAACTGCAAAGGCGAGATGGAGGAGGTTGCAACGATGAAGAGCATTTTGAACATGGTGCTGGCGTTGGTGGTGGCGGCTGGGTTGTCCCTCAATGCCGCCGAAGCGGCCGAGAAACGGGAGAAGTTCGGGGTGGACAAACGCAGCGAGGTGGCCAAGCGGGTCGACTTCAAACCCTCGACGGAAAAAATCCGCTGGAAGATGGTGATGCCCTGGTCCAAGGGCCTGCTGTTTTATGATGTGGCCGTGCATTTTGCCGACAGTGTTCGGCTGGCTTCCGGCGGCCGCCTGGATATCAAACCGTTTTCAGCCGGTGAACTGGTTCCGGCCATGCAGACCTTCGATGCCGTCAGTCAGGGTTCGGCCCAGGTGGGTCACGACTGGCCCGGATACTGGAAGGGCAAGAACGAGGCTTTTGTGCCGCTGGCCGACGTCCCCTTCGGTCTGGATCCGGAAGGCTACAACATCTGGCTGTATGAACGCGGCGGCCTGGAAATGATGCAGGAACTCTACGGCCGTTACAACCTGGTGGCGCTGCCCTGCGGGCAGACCGGCCAGGACATGGGGCTTTTTTCCAATAAGAAGGCCACCAAGATGGAGGATTTCAAAGGCCTGCGGGTGCGCACGGTCGGCTGGTACATGGACATTCTCAATAACCTGGGCGCTTCGGTCAGCCCGCTGCCCGGCGGCGAGGTTTACCTTGCCCTGGAACGTGGGGTGATCGACGCGGCCGAATTTTCGGCGCCGGCCATGAACTACCCCATGGGATTCGACGAAATCACCAAGTTCGTCATCGAACCCGGGGTCCATCAGCCGGCCAGCCAATGTGCCATTTTCTTCAATAAAGAGGCCTACGACAAGCTTCCCGAGGACCTGAAATACATCATCGATATCAGCGCCAAGGAAACCCAATTGTGGTCGCTCAACTGGATCAACAACCTCAATTCCGAAGCCATGAACAGGTTCGCCAAGAAGGTCGAGATCGTTCAGATGGATAAGGAAACCCTACAGCAGTTCCGCAAGACCACCCAAGAATACACGGAAAGTCTGAAGGCTAAGAACCCCGATGTTAAGAAAATCCTGGATTCCCAGGAAGAATTCGTCAAGTCCTTCGCGCCCTGGCGGGAAGCCCGCGGCAATGTGGCTCCCTGGCCCTATGAGGACTATATCAAGGGCAAGATGGCTCAATAAATGAGCCGCAAGAACACACAAGCGGCCCTTTGACCGCCGGCGAACGGACGAAGGGCCGCGCGTTCCGAGCAGGGATTGACTGGTGAGGTGTTTCTTATGCTAGGAAAAATCAGCTCAAGGATTGACGCGTTCAGCCGCAAAGAGGGGGAGTGGAGTGCCTTGCTGATCCTTCCCCTGACCATCGTGGTCATCTATGAAGTCATCATGCGCTATGCCTTCGATGCGCCCACCATTTGGGGCTTCGAGTTGACGACTTTTCTCTATGGGGTGCATTTCATGCTCGGCTTGGCTTACACGGACGTGACCGACGGGCATGTCAAGGTGGATATCTTTACCGCCCGAGCCAGGACGCGCACCCAGGTCATCATCGTGCTTCTGACCAACCTGATCATCTTTTTGCCCGTATTCACCTGTCTGACCATCTGGGCCTGGAAGTTTGCCATCACCTCCACCCTGCAACTTGAACTCAACTCCACCAGCTGGTCTCCGGCGATCTGGCCGGTCAAGCTGATCATGGCGGTGTCCTTCAGTTTTCTCCTGATCCAAGGTATTTCAACGATTCTCAAGGCAATCCATACACTTTCGTCTGCCAAGAAGGCCTGATAGGAGCCTGGAGGGATAGCGCCCATGAGCTTGGAATTACTAACGGTGGCGATGTTCGTGACCCTGATCCTGTCGATCACCCTGGGGCATCAACTGGCCTTCACCCTGGCGGGCGTGGCCACCTTGTTTGGGCTGATCGACAATGGTTTCAACCTACCGGGGCTGTTCGACCTGTATGCCAATAACGTCTGGGGCCTGATGAACAACTACACCCTGGTGGCCGTGCCCCTGTTCATCTTCATGGCCCAACTGCTGGATCAATCCAAGGTGGCCGAAGCCCTGTTTGAATCGCTCTACGTGGTCCTGGGCAGCGTCAAGGGTGGCCTGGGCCTGGCCGTGGTGGTGGTGTGCACCGTGTTTGCCGCCACCACCGGCATCATCGGCGCCTCGGTGGTGGCCATGGGGTTGCTGGCCGCGCCGGCGCTGATGAGCAAGGGCTATCAGAAAGAGATGACCAGCGGCATTATCTGCGCCTCGGGCACCCTGGGCATTCTGATTCCGCCCAGCATCATGATGGTGGTTTACGCCGGTCTCACCGGCCTGAAGGAAACCTCGGTGGGCAACCTGTTTGCCGGGGCCATTTTCCCTGGGTTGCTGCTGTCCGGTTTGTATTTTCTCTACATTGTTGTACGCTGCAATCTCAATCCCGAACTCGGACCGCCCATCACCAAGCAAGAGGCCAGCCAGTACACCCGTTCCCAGAAATGGGGCATGACCCTGAAATCCCTGCTTCCGCCCCTGGGGCTGATTTTGATGGTCATGGGCACCATCTTGGCCGGCGTGGCCACGGCCACCGAGGCCGCCGCCATGGGCGCCTTGGGCGCATTCCTGTTGGCCCTGTTCAACCGGGCCATCACCTGGCAGGTGATCCGTAAATCCAGCATCGCCACCCTAAAGACCACCGCCATGGTGATGATGCTCTTTATCGGCGGCACGTTTTTTTCCACGGTCTTTTTGAGCATGGGCGGCGGCGACGTGGTGGCCGATTTGTTTGTGGGCAGCGGCATGAACCGCTGGCTGGCCTTTGCCATCATGATGTTGATCATTTTTATCCTGGGCATGTTCATCGACTGGGCCGCCATCCTGCTGGTGACCGTCCCCATCTTCATGCCCATTGCCATGCAACTGGACTTTGACCCGCTCTGGTTCGCCATCATGATGTGCGTGAACCTACAAACTTCGTTCTTGACCCCGCCTTTCGGCTATGCGCTGTTTTACTTCAAGGGCGTGGCGCCGGCGGGCTATACCATGATGCATGTCTATAAAGGCATCATGCCTTTTGTCGCCATTCAGATCGTGGGGCTGGTGCTTTTGGCTCTCTTTCCGGCCATCAGCACCTGGCTGCCGGCCTATTTCTTCGGCAGTTGATGGGCCTTCACCGGCTGATCTCAAGTGATCCGGAGGCCGAACCCGGCGGCGACCGCCGGGTCCTTCGCCGGACCTCGAAGGCCGACGGGGAATAATCAGAACCTTGCGCTTTCCAGCGTCTTACTAAAAGGTACCGTCATGCTCAACCCTTCCCTGATCGAGCAATTTAAACACATCGCCGGCCCCGCCAACGTCATGGACGGCGAGGCGGATCGCCATTGCTACTCGTATGATGCCGCCGTGCTGACCGCGGTGGTGCCGGCCCTGGTGGCGCGGCCGGAAACGACCGAAGCCCTGGGGAAAGTGGTCAGGCTCTGCGGCGACAACGGCCTGCCGCTGACGGTGCGCGGCGCCGGGACCAATCTTTCGGGGGGCACGATCCCGGACCCGCGCGACGGGATCGTGGTGCTAACCAGTGCGCTCAACCGGATCATCGAGATCAACGAAGCGGACCTGTACGCGGTGGTCGAACCCGGGGTGATCACGGCCAAGCTCGCCACCGAGGTGGCGACCCGGGGCCTGTTCTATCCGCCGGACCCGGGCTCGCAATCGGTGTCCACATTGGGCGGCAACGTGGCCGAAAACGCCGGGGGGCTGCGCGGGCTCAAATACGGGGTCACCAAGAACTATGTCATGGGCGTGACTTTTTTCGACACCACCGGGGAACGGATCGTGACCGGCGCCCGGACGGTCAAATGTGTCACCGGATTGAATCTGTCCTCGCTGATGGTCGGCTCGGAGGGGACCCTGGGGGTGTTCAGCGAAATCATTCTCAAGCTGGTGCCCCCGCCGGCGGCCCAAAAGGCGATGATGGTCCTGTTCGATGATACGGCCAAGGCTTCCCAGGCTGTTGCGGCCATCATCGCGGCCAAAATCGTTCCGTGCACCCTGGAGTTCCTCGACAATTTCACCATCCGCGCCGTGGAAGACTATGCCAAGGCCGGCCTTCCGGTGGAGGCTCGGGCCCTGTTGCTGATCGAAGTCGACGGCCACCCGGCCCAGGTGGCCGACGAGGCCGCCCGGGTGGAAGCCATCTGCAAGCAAATTGGCGCCACCGGGGTCCAGGTGGCGCGAAGCGCCGCGGAGCGCGACAAGGTCTGGGCGGCCCGGCGCGCCGCCCTGTCGGCCCTGGCCCGGCTGCGGCCCACCACGGTACTGGAGGACGCCACCGTGCCGCGCAGCAAGATTCCGGACATGATCCGCGCGGTGGAGCAGATCGCCGCCAAGCACAAGCTGCTCATCGGCACCTTCGGCCACGCGGGCGACGGCAATCTGCATCCCACCATCCTCACCGATCGGCGCGACGAAAAGGAGTACGCCCGGGCGGAAGCGGCGGTGGGCGAAATCTTCGAAGTGGCGCTGTCCTTGGGGGGAACCCTTTCCGGCGAACACGGGATCGGTCTGGCCAAGTCCAAATGGCTGGAAAAGGAGACCAGCCGGGGCACCATCCTCTATTCGCGCCGCCTCAAAAAAGCCCTGGATCCCAAGAACATCCTCAATCCGGGCAAGGTCCTCGGATGGGAGTAAAGCCATTGGCCGACTTGCGCGAATTGCATCGACAGCTTCTGGAACTCGACGACCAACTGGTCACCTGCATGCGCTGCGGCATGTGCCAGGCGGTCTGCCCGATCTACGCCGAGACCGGTCGCGAGGCCCTGGTGGCCCGGGGAAAAATCGCCTTGCTGGAGCATCTGGGCCACGATCTGTTGAAAGACGTCGACGGGGTCAAGGACCGGCTCGAGACCTGCCTGCTCTGCGGGGCCTGCGCCGCCAACTGCCCCAGCGGGGTCAAGGTCCTGGACATTTTCATCAAGGCCAGGGCCGTGCTCAACACCTTCAAGGGGCTATCGCCGATCCGGAAGCTCATCTTCAGGGCGATGCTGGTGCATCCGGACCGCTTCAACGCCCTGGTTTCCCTGGGTTCGAAGGTGCAGGGCCTGTTCGTCAAGCCGGTGAGTGAGGTGCTGGGCTCCTCCTGTGCGCGCATCTCGGTGGGCGCTTTGGGCGACCGCCACTTCCCCGTTCTCGCCAAAAGATCGCTGCACGCCGAGGTGGCGCGCCTGGACACCCCTGCCGGCGCCGCCGGAATCCGGGTGGCCTTTTTCCCCGGATGCCTGGTGGACAAGATTTTTCCACGGGTGGGCCAGGCGGTGCTCAAGGTCCTGAAGCACCACGGGGTGGGCGTTTTTCTGCCGGATCATCAGGCCTGCTGCGGGATCCCGGCCCTGTCCGCGGGCGATCTGAACAGCTTCAACGATCTTTTGGACAAAAACCTCGCCTGCTTCGGCGGCGGTAATTTCGATTACCTGGTCACCCCCTGTGCCACCTGCACGGCGACCATCTCCAAGCTCTGGCCCGTGTTCGCCGATTCGGCCGCTACCGAACGCCGGGCCGCCGTCACCACCCTTGCCGCCAAGGCACTGGACATCAACGTGTTGCTAACGGATATCCTGAAGATCAGGCCCGACGGGGTGTCCCAAAACGGAAAGCGCAAGGTGACGGTCCACGATCCTTGCCATTTGAAAAGGTCCTTCGGGATCGCCGCGCAGCCACGGATGGTGGCCCGGCTCAACCCCGAGGTGGAGCTGGTGGAGATGCAGGACGCCGACGTCTGCTGCGGCTGCGGCGGCAGCTTTACCCTGCTGCACTACGACATCGCCGGCCGGATCGGCGCTCGCAAGCGCGACCACATCGTGGCCACCGGCGCCGATACGGTGGCCACCGGATGCCCGGCCTGCATGCTCCAGATCACCGACATGCTGTCCCAGGCCGGCGACCAGGTGGCGGTGCGCCATCCGGTGGAACTCTACGCCGAAACGCTGGGGTGAAGGTGCCCGCCAGGGCTTGCGGAACATTTTCGAATGTCGACCGGGGCCAATTCCCCCCGCGGCGGGTGGTTGAAACGATTGGCTGCAATGTAATCGATTACGGGAGGAAACGTCATCATGCCGAGTCGCGAGACGCTTGTCACTGAATTTACCGCCCGGGCCGAGGAAGTGTCGGCCGTAGTGAGCACCGTGGCCTCCATCGACGCGGCCCTGGACCACGTGGTGGATCTCTGCGCCGGTAAGGAGGCCTGCCAGTGGTTGCTGGCCGGCTGCGAGGCGCCCCTTTCGGCCCCGGCTGAAAACCTTTGCGCCACGGCTGCCGCCGCCAAGGTCCTCGCCGCTCCGGGTCTCGCCGAAGACCTGCGCGACCGCCTGGCCCAGCGCTGCCGTGCCAACGGGATCCATTTAGTCGAGGGCAGCCTGCGCCAGCGTCTGGGCGGAATCGATATCGGTTTGACCTTCGCCGACGCCGGGATCGCCGAAACCGGGACCCTGGTGATCGATTCGTCCGACGAAGAGACTCGTCTCGCCACCATGATCAGCGAGGTCCACGTGGCCATCCTGCCGGCCGGGAAAATTGTTGCCACAGCCGATGATCTGGCCGTGCCACTGGGACAAGCCCTGGCCCGACCCGGCAATTTCACCGCTTTTATCACCGGTGCCAGCCGCACGGCCGACATCGAACGGGTCCTGGCCATCGGGGTGCACGGCCCCCTGGCCCTTCACATCCTGATACTGGAGGACTGAGATGCAGACCGCCCGTGACCTGAAAGGCTATAAGAAGGAAATCCAGGGAGCCCTGGAAAACGACTTCTTGCGTTCGGCGATGGATAAGTTTGCCGTGGCCTATCCGGCCTCGCGCGCCAGGGCCTTCGCCGGCATCGACGTGCCCAGCCTGGTCGCCGAAATCGCCGCCATCAAGGACGCCAACCTGGCACGCCTGGACGAATTGCTGGCCGAGTTCACCCGCCACGCCGAGGCCTGTGGGGTCAAGGTCCACTTGGCGGAGGACGCCGAGGCCGCCAACCGCATCATCGCCGAGATCGCCCACGCCGGCGGGGCGCATCGCATCGTCAAATCAAAGTCCATGACCGCCGAGGAGACCCTGCTCAATCACCACCTGGAAGCCGAAGGCCTGGAGGTGGTGGAAACCGACCTGGGCGAGTGGATCATCCAACTACGCCACGAGGGGCCGAGCCACATGGTGATGCCGGCGATTCATCTGTCGCGCCACCAGGTGGCCGATCTGTTCAGCGAGGTGACCCGCACCAGGCAGGACGCGGAAATCGAGCGCCTGGTCAAGGTTTCGCGCCGGGAACTGAGGGCCCGCTACGTCGAGGCCGATATGGGGATCACCGGGGCCAATTTCGCCATCGCCGACACCGGGGCCATCGGCATCACCACCAACGAGGGAAACGCCCGGCTGGTGGCCACCTTGCCGCGGATTCACGTGGCCCTGATGGGCATCGACAAACTGGTGTCGACCCTGACCGACGCCTTGCGGATCAACCGGGCCCTGCCGCGCAACGCCACCGGCCAGAAGATCACCTCCTACGTCACCTGGATCACCGGCCCGGTAGCCTGTGCCGCCGGCCCCGAAGGCCGCAAGGAGATGCACATCGTCTTCCTGGACAACGGCCGTCGGGCCCTGGCCCGCGATCCGATTTTCGCCCAGGTATTGCGCTGCGTGAGGTGCGGCGCCTGCGCCAATGTCTGCCCGGTCTACCGCATGGTGGGCGGCCATCAGTACGGGCACATCTACATCGGTGCCATCGGGTTGATCTTGACCTATTTTTTCCACGGCCGCGACAAGGCTCGTAACCTGGTGCAAAACTGCATCAACTGCGGGGCCTGCAAGGCGGTGTGCGCCGCGGGCATCGATTTGCCCCACCTGATCAAGGAAATCCACACCCGGATCCAGGACGAAACCGGCCATCCGCTGCAAAGTTCCATGCTCGCCAAGGTGCTGGCCAACCGGGGTCTGTTTCACCGCCTGCTGCGGGCCGCCCGGGTGGCCCAGAAGCCGATCACCGGCGGCACTCCGTACCTTCGTCATCTGCCGATGATTTTTTCCAAGGAGCAGAACTTCAGGGTCCTGCCGGCCATCGCCGAGGTGCCGTTCCGCGACCGCTGGCCGGTGCTACGGCCGCGGGTGGAGCGGCCGCGCTGGCGCGTGGCCCTGTTTTCCGGTTGCGTCCAGGATTTCGTCCATCCCGAACAGCTCGAGGCGGGTTTGAAGTCCATGGAAGGGCTTGGGGTGCGGGTGGAATTTCCCATGGGCCAGAGCTGTTGCGGACTTCCGGCGCAGATGATGGGAGAAAAAGAGGCGGCCCGCCGGGTGGCCATCCAGAACATGGCGGCCATGGCGACGGAGCGCTGCGATTATATCGTGACCCTTTGCGCCTCCTGCGCCTCGCATCTGACCCACGGGTATCCGAAGCTGTTTACCGAAGGCACGGAAGAAAAACGGCTGGCCCAAGCCTTTTCCGCCAAGGTGATCAGCTTCAGCCGCTTCTTGAGCGAGGTGGTCAAGATCGGTCCCGAGCATTTCGGCCCCGCCGTCGGGGTCAAGACGACCTACCACGCCCCCTGCCATCTGTGCCGCGGCCTGGAAGAGCATGAGGCGCCCAAGGCCTTGATCAAGGCTGCCGGAATGGATTTCGCGCCGGCCGCCGAGGAAGAGACCTGCTGCGGGTTCGGCGGGACCTATTCGAGCAAGTTCCCCACGATTTCGGCTCAGATCCTGGAACTCAAGCTGGCCGATATCGAGCGAACCGGGGCCGCGGTCCTGGTCACCGAATGTCCGGGCTGCGTCATGCAGTTGCGCGGCGGGGCCAAGCGGGCCGGGATGCCGCTCAAGGTCCTGCACCTGGCCGAAGCCCTGGCCGAGGCGCGGGCGCCGGCCGACAAATGATTTTCACCAGGGAGATCAGTGGAGTGGGGGGGATCCCCCCTTCCGGTCTCGATCATCGTTATACTGGTTTAGGGTCGGATGTTTCATTACCAAAAGCGGGCAGGATGCCCGCGCTCCCGGGAAAGTGCGCACACGAAATGAAACTTTTTACCCTTAACCGGTATAGTTCTACTTCGTCGGTTGTTGCGCTGGCTCAGCGCGTAATCGAGATTGGCCTCGATGCGCGTTCCTGAAACCGCAACCATTTAAGCGAACAATGCAACTCGCTCCGCGGTCGTCGCCGGGGACCCCGGAAAATCCGAGGTGGACCCCTGTCTGAAGCCTCACTGCATGCTGCAGCCGAAACTAAACCCACTTGGCACCAAAGTGACGGATTAATTGCAGCGTGGTCTACGCAGTTCTCATTTGATCCAGATGTCGGTAGACTGAGGGCGGATGGCCGATGTTTGATGGCAGACTCGCTATTCATAATGGTAGCGGCAACTGAGTACAATTACATCATCGCCTTCAACCCTGTAAATAAGTCGGTGTTCCTGATTGATTCTTCTGGACGAATAGCCTGCGAGCTGAAACTTGAGCTTCTCGGGCTTGCCGATCCCTTCCTCGGGATTCCGGATGATGTCCTTGAGCAACCTGCGGATACGCTGCGCCAGTTTCTTGTCGTTATCCAGAAACCACTCGAAATCCCTCCGTGCAGCTCCGCTGAACAGGATGTTCATGGATCCTCGGAAGGAATTGGAACCGTCTTGCCTTCGCGCACCTGTTGCAGCGCCTCTTCCAAGTGGGCGCGGTTTGCGGGGGAGCGCAGGAGGTACGCGGTTTCTTCCAAACTCCGATAATCCTCAAAAGACAACAAAACCGCTTGTTCGGCAGACTCTTTGTCCACAATCACAGTCGGCTCCGAATTGCCGCATACCTGACGGATCAGGGCCCGCAAATCTTTCTTGGCGGCGGAAAGCGTAACTGCCCTCATACTCAATCTCCTCAACTCATGGAGTTTCTACCACAAGCAGTCTATGCGTCCCCTCCTTCGCCGTCAACCAACCTCCCCCCATTACCTGCTACGTCCCAACATATTTGACTCGACCGGTCTCGGTTTATTTGACCCTGTTTTCCACGAGGATGCAATCACCGCAGGGCAAAAGGGGCGATGCCGTTAGTGGTAAAGAGTTCACGCGAAATGAAGGTTTTTAGACTTGCCAAGCACCAATATCGCAAAAGCAGGCGGGAATCAAGTTGCGGCCGGAGGCGGGTAGGGCATGCCGGGCGGCCGAGATGGGCGGGGAAGAAAGCACAATAAAGATTGACTTTCACTTTTCTTTCACTTATGGTTCCATCAACTTCACCGGTACGGATAACGGACGACCACCGGAGCGTTTCAACGACCGAACCCAGGAGGTCCCATCATGAGGGAAAAGATCTTTTTTGCGTTCAATCTGGACGACGCCCAATCCCGTCAGGGCGAAGCCGACGGCAAGGTGTCGCTGCGTCTGGTGGCGGCCCGCAGCCAGGGGCAGGCCAAGGCGTTTCTGGCCGAACAATATGGCGGCGGCGCCTGGGCGGTGATTTCCCGGCGCGACATCCACAAGGGATTGGTGCACGCGTAACGCTTTTTTCCACCCGGCATCGCCGACCGTAACCAGCCAAACAACCGGTCGTACCCTCGCCCGAACCCGGCCATGCCCCAATCAGCCGGGTTCGGTTCGGGCGCCCATCCGAGCGCTCCCTCACCGCGGTTTTTCCGCATGTCGATCGCATGCTTCCACATCACCAACTCCCTTGCGATCGAATCTTTTTTCTGCCAAACTACACCGGTTTAGGATGAGAGCTTTCGTTACCAAGGGCGGGCAAGATGCCCGCGCTCCCAGGAATGGGCCCACACCAAATCAAGGTTTGCGGCCTTTGCCTGAAAAGAGGACACTATGTAAATCATTCCAGATGGTTGTGCGCAACCAAATGGAGGACCGATTCATGCTTCGTTGTGAGCGCCCCGGTCGTGGGGGTTAACAGGGATAACGGATCGGCATGACCATCAGCGCGGTAACGTTCGCGACGAGGAGGTTGGTTCGGTGGATCACGGCGCCAAACGAGGTTGGGTCCCGCCCCACCGGATTCGGGAACATGCTCGGGCCCGGCGGGTGACCCTCAGGATGGTGCCGGGTTCGGGGCTTCAGGTCACGGTGCCGCGCGGCTTCGATCGAGCGCTGCTGGCGGATGTTTTCGAGCGCCACCGGGAATGGATCGAGCGGCAACTGGCGGCGACCCGGGAGGAACACGGTGCCGCGCGGCTTCGATCGAGCGCTGCTGGCGGATGTTTTCGAGCGCCACCGGGAATGGATCGAGCGGCAACTGGCGGCGACCCGGGAGGAA
>MNZR01000243.1:13286-17240 GCA_001873705.1 Syntrophobacteraceae bacterium CG2_30_61_12 | reverse complement strand
CACGGTCTTTTCGTAGATCGGTTCACCCGGGCGAACCCGTGCCGAACCGAAGATGGAAACCGCCGGATAGACATCGGCGAGGGCTTCGAAGCCGTCCACGAATTCGGCCAGGATCTTGAACAGCCGCCACGAGTCCTGCACGGTCATTGCATCGATCAGATACTGTCGCTCCACCATAGGGACCTCCTGCTTCCGTTCTCATGGGTTTGATCCGCCGGTCGTTCGCCTGGACCATCACCCTAGCACGGATCCGGGGCTGGAGGAAAGGCTGCTGCCGGTGCCGTCGGCGATGGTCTGGGGGCTTGCCCAACGCTCGTTATTCCGCTACATTGCGCCGCGCAAGATGGCGACCCGGAGCGCGGCAAGTCGCCGCTGGTCGGTCGCTCGGCAAAGGAGCTTCCATGCAAAGGACCATGATCAAGCAGGCGTTGGCGTCGACCGCTCCCCTGGACGGTGTTTTGGTTCGGGGTTGGGTGAGGACCCGGCGGGACGCCAAGGGCTTTTCCTTTCTCGAGATCAATGACGGGTCGTGTCTCGCCAATATCCAGGTCATTGTGGATGACCAGGCACCCGCCCATGGCGCGATCAAATCGATCAATACCGGGGCTTCGGTGGAGGTCGAGGGGGCGCTCACGGCTTCTCCGGGTAAAGGCCAGCAATGGGAAATCCATGTCGCGCGACTGGAGTTGGTCGGGGCCGCCGATCAAGACAGCTATCCCTTGCAAAAAAAACGGCATTCCGACGAGTTCCTCCGCGGCATCGCCCATTTGCGTCCGCGTACCAACAAGTACGGAGCGATTTTCCGGGTCCGTTCGGAAGCCGCCTTTGCGGTCCATCAGTTCTTTCGCGACCGGGGCTATTTTTATCTGCATTCGCCCATCATTACCGGGAGCGACTGCGAAGGGGCCGGGGCCATGTTTCGGGTGCGGGCGGCGGTGCCGGCCGCCAACCGAACGGCTGAAAACCAGGCCGGTCCCGGCTTTTTCGGGAAAGACGCTTACCTCACCGTGTCTGGGCAACTGTCCGCCGAAGTGTTCGCGAGCGCTCTCGGCCAGGTCTACACCTTCGGTCCTACCTTTCGCGCCGAAGATTCCAATACGCCCCGGCATGCCGCCGAATTTTGGATGATCGAGCCGGAAGTGGCCTTCGCCGATCTGAACGCCAACATGGATCTGGCGGAAGCCTTCCTCAAGGGTCTGGTCAATCATCTGCGCCGTCATTGCGCGGAGGATCTGGCGTTATTTGCCCGGTTCGTGGACCCTCAACTGGAGACCACGCTCGACAATCTGACGGCGGCGCCTTTTGCGCGCCTGCCCTATCGGGAAGCCGTGAAGATCCTGGCCGAAGCCGGGTCGGCGTTCCAGTTCCCGGTGGGCTTCGGCTGCGATTTGCAGACCGAGCACGAGCGCTATTTGACCGAACAGGTGTTCAAGAAACCGGTGATGGTGTTTGACTATCCCAAGTCGATCAAGCCGTTCTACATGCGCCTGAACGACGACGCCGAAACGGTCGCGGCGATGGACGTGCTGGTTCCCAGGGTGGGGGAAATCATCGGCGGCAGCCAGCGTGAAGAGCGCCTTGAAGTGCTGGAGCGGCGCCTGGATGAACTCGGTTTGCGCCGCGAGGATTATTGGTGGTACCTGGAACTGCGCCGCTACGGATCGGTCCCGCACGCCGGCTTCGGTATGGGCTTCGAGCGGTTGCTCATGCTGGTCACCGGGATCACCAATATCCGCGACGTGATTCCCTTCCCCAGAACTCCGAAGAGCTTGGAATTCTGACCAGTTTCCCGGCGTTTTCCGGGCGATCGGAACGGCGGTGCGATTTTTGCCCGACCCTGATCGGCGGGGATAAATTGATTGAATTGTGCCAGGCTCTAGGATATGAAACCATCAATCGAGCCGGTGTTGTGGCTGCGACCGTGTGCTCTTGCCGCTTGTCATGGACGCTTAACGTTCAACGGTAAGAACCTTTCCGGATCGATCAGGACCGGCGGTCGCCGGCAAGACAGCTCGGATTGTGGGGGCGGCTCATGAGCGCGCTCCCGGTGCCGTCGGTGGCCGCGGCTGGGTAAGCTTGATCGGCATCGGCGTGAGTTGAGTGGTTTCATAAATACAGGCCATGGAGGCGTTTGAGTATGGAAATGAAAGATTTCGTGAAAGCGGCTTTGAAAAAGGTCAATCGCAAGGTCGCCGATGGCGTATTGGATAAGTTCGAGGAGGGCTATACCGATCCGGAAGAGATGTTGCTCGACTGGATCTGGATCGAACTGAAGGAAGAGGCCCCGGACAAAGACGCGGTCATTGCCATGCAGCTCGATGACCTCTACGAATTGATCGAAAGCGCGGCGGACACTTATGAGGATTACCGGATCCTGCTGGAATCGCTGCGCCCCGCTGAAGCGTAGGACCGGCACGCCGTCGAGGTTTGGGTGAGCGCCCCAAGCGGGCGCTTTTTTTGTCTCTGTCCATAAGGATCGTGCATGTCGGTAGTCACTGTTAAGCAATCGGCCGTCCATCGTCTCTTGCAGGGGCATCGTTGGGTCTTCGCCAATGAAATCGCGGGTCGGATCAAGGACCACGAACCGGGCAGCTGGGTTGAAGTAGTTTCTTCCAAGGGGTTGGCGCTCGGTTCCGGCACCATCAATCCGCACAGTCTGATCGCGGTGCGTCTGCTGGCAGCGCCCGGGCAGGAGCCGAACGCGGAATTTTTTCGGGCACGCCTTGAAGCCGCCCTGAAGCGGCGGCAAAGGTGGTATCCCGACGCCGAGGTTTATCGGCTGATTTATGGCGACGCGGACGGCCTGGGCGGCCTCATTGTGGACCGCTACGGTGCGCTGGTCGTCTATCAGATCACCACCCTCGGCATGTCCCGCTACGAAGGCCTGATTCAGGACCTGCTGCGCGAGGTATTGCAGGCGGCCACGCTGGTCTGCCGAAACGACGTGGGGGTGCGCACCCTGGAGGGACTGCCGCTCGATAAGTCGATCGTTCATGGGACCCTGGAGGGGCCGGTGCCGGTCCGGGTCGGCGCCCTCCGCCTGCTGGTGGACCCGCTGCAGGGTCAGAAAACCGGTCTGTTCTTGGATCAGCGCGACAACCGCGAGGCGGCCGGGCGCTGGTTCAACGATCAGGAAGTGCTCGATCTGTTCTGCTATGATGGCAGTTGGGGCCTGACGGCGGCGGCGCGGGGGGCGCGGCGGGTGGTCGGAGTAGACCAGTCCGAGCGGGCCCTGGAGCTTGCTTCCGCCAACGCTCGCCAGAACGGTTGGGATGGAATATGCCGCTTCGAACGGGCGGATTGCTTAGCGTACCTCAAGCAGGTGCCGAAAAAGAGCTTCGATGTGGTGGTGGTGGACCCGCCGGCCTTCATCAGATCCAGGCAGTCCCTGCCGGAAGGCCTGAAGGGCTATACCGATCTCAATCGGCGCGCGCTGCTGGCGGTGAAATCCTCGGGCATGCTGATCACCTGTTCCTGTTCCTATCATTTGAGCGACGACCTGTTTCGCCAGGTGCTGGTGACCGCCGCCAAGGCCGCCGGCCGCCAATTGCGGCAGCTGGAGATGCGCGGACAGGCGCTGGATCATCCGGTGCTACTGGCGATGCCCGAGACGCGCTATCTCAAATGTTGCATTCTTGAGGTGGAGTAGTCGAAAATAGGGATGATCGTGGATTAGCGTGTATCTCCATGATCTGGGAGCTACGGTAATCCGCGATGAGCCGGAATGCATTCGTCACGTTGCTGATGGTCTTATTGGTGTTATTAGTGTTTTTCGTGTTTTTCGTGTTTTTCGTGGTTGGTTCAGATTGTCCGAGAAGGGAAACCGGAGATGACAACGATGAACAAGCCTGGACGTTGGTTCGTTTTGGCTGCTGTCGCGGGTTTGCTGCTGGGCTGGTGGTTGGCGCCTGTCGCCAACGCCGCGGCGCCGCCGCGGGAGCCGATCGCGGTGAT
>MNZR01000243.1:11365-13278 GCA_001873705.1 Syntrophobacteraceae bacterium CG2_30_61_12 | reverse complement strand
CCGATCGGGTGATGGAAATTCTCAACACCACGCAGCCGTCGGCTTCGGCGGAAGACCGGCAAAAGCGGCGCGATGAGATCGTTAAAATTGTTTATGAATTCGTGAATTTTCAGGAGATGTCCCAGCGGGCGCTGGGCCGGCACTGGGCGGCTCAGCCCGAAGATAAGCGCAAGGCCTTTGTCCCCCTGTTCGAGAAGCTTCTTTACAACACCTACATCGACAAGGTGGACAACTACAGCACCGGAACCGAACGCGCTGTTTTCGACAACCAGGTGCTGCAAGGCGACTATGCTCTGGTGCGGGGACGCATCGTCGGGTATCAGAACAAGGATGTGGCGGTGGATTACCGGCTGAAGTTGCAAAACGGTCGCTGGATGGCTTACGACGTGGTGATCGAAGGGGTGAGCTTCATCAGCAATTACCGATCCCAGTTCAATTCCATTCTCGCCAATAATAATTTCGATGCCCTGCTCGATCAGATGCGGCAAAAGATCACGGAGCTGGAAAAGAAAACCCAGTAGGTTCGGCGATCGGGAGTGGATCTGTCATGCCGCAAGGGCTCGAAGGGCATCGGAGCAGGTTGCGGGAACGCTTTGCCAACAGCGGTCTGGACGGGTTCCATGATCATGAGGTGCTGGAGCTGCTGCTGGCCTTCGCCATTCCGCGCCGCGATGTGAAGCCCATCGCTCGCGCTCTGCTGAATGAATTCAACTCGCTGGCGGCGGTGCTGGACGCGGCCGCCGTGGATCTGCGGCGGGTTGCCGGGGTCGGGCCCCAGGCCGCCGCGCTCATTGGCCTCATGCCTCAGCTCCTGGTGCGCTACCAGAAGGATCGCTGGCGCCCGACCAGGGTCATCAACTCGACCCCGGAAGCGGTGGGCTATCTCACCTCGGAACTCGGTCAGGCCCGCAACGAAAGCTTTTGCCTGCTCATGCTCGGCAGCAGCAACGCGGTGATTGCGCTGGAACGGATTCAGGAAGGCACGGTCAATCGTACCGCGGTGTTCCCGCGGCTGGTGGTGGAAGCGGCGCTCAAACACCGGGCGACCGCGGTCATTTTGGCGCACAATCACCCGAGTGGCGACCCGCAGCCGTCGGAAGCGGACCGCCAGATCACCCGCAAGCTGTCGGGGATCCTCAAGGCGCTGGACATCGCCGTGCACGATCACATCATCATCGCCGGCGCCAACAGCTATTCCTTCGCCGAGCATGGGGAGATGCCATGACCGATTCCCTCGATCCGACCGCCGGTTCGCCGCGGACGGCGCCGCGGCCCACCATGACGGCCGTACTGGTGCGCGAAACCGGCGGCCGCGGCGCCTGGAACCGACTCGAATTGGGGCAGGTGGCGCAGCCCGAGCCTGGGTCCGACCAGGTGCTGGTGCAGGTGGCGGCCTGTTCGGTCAATCGTGCCGATCTCCTGCAGCGCCGCGGCTTGTATCCGCCGCCGCCGGGGGAATCGACCATTCTCGGGCTCGATTTCGCCGGCTACGTGGTGCAAAAAGGGGCGGCGGTGAGCACCTGGCATGTGGGCGACCGGGTGTTCGGGATCGTCGCCGGTGGCGGTTATGGCCGCTATCTGGCGGTGGCTTGCGAACACTTGCTGGCGATTCCGGAAAATTTGAGCTTCATTGAAGCGGCGGCGGTGGCCGAGGTGTTCCTGACCGCCTATGTGAACCTTATGGTGGAAGCGGGTTTGCGTTCCGGGGAAACGCTGCTGGTGCACGGCGGTTCCGGCGGGGTCGGGAGCGCCGCGATCCAACTGGCGCGGGCTTTCGGTGCCCGGGTGGTGACCACCGCCGGCAGCGCCGACCGCCGTGCGGCGGCGGTCGAACTGGGCGCCGCGGCGGCGTTCGATTATCACGCTGACGATTGGCCGGATCAGGTGCGGGCGGCAACGGCGGGCCAAGGGGT
>MNZR01000243.1:0-11358 GCA_001873705.1 Syntrophobacteraceae bacterium CG2_30_61_12 | reverse complement strand
GTGCTCGACTGGATCGGGGCGCCGTACCTGAGCCGTCACCTCGAGCTGCTCAAGCAGTGCGGACGGCTGGTGCTGATCGGCTTGCAGGGCGGCCGTGAGGCCGCAATCGATCTGGCGCCGCTGCTCGGCAAACGCCTGCGGCTGATCGGGTCGGTGCTGAGGAGCCGAGACCGGCGGGAAAAGGCGCGGCTGATCGCCGCCTTTCGCGATCGGGTGCTGCCGCTGCTCAGCCGGCGCACAGTGAAACCGATCGTCGATCGCATCTTTCCCATGGCCGAAGTGGAAGCGGCGCACAATTATCTGAAGCAGGGCGGTCAGTTCGGCAAGGTAGTCTTGACCTGGTCGCCGCAATGAAACCTGGCTGGCGGCCGGAGGCGGCCGGAGCTTGTCTCAAGCTCAAGGATCGATCCATGAACGATTATCGCCCGATCGAGCGGGCGCCGGCGGGAGACGGTTCCCGACCGGCCGCGTCGATGATTGCCGGTGGTGCCGCTGCCGGTGCCGCCGATTGGATCCGGTTGGAGGATGTGTCGCTGGTCCGGTCCGGAAAGATCATTCTCGATCGGATCAACTGGACGGTTTCCCCTGGCGGCCACTGGGCCCTGCTGGGTGCCAACGGTTCCGGGAAAACCACCCTGCTGCAGCTCCTGGCCGGTTACCTGTGGCCGACTCATGGGCGGATCACGGTGCTCGGCCGCCGTTTTGGTCAGACCGACCTGCGCGAACTGCGCAAATCCATCGGCTGGGTGGGTTCTTTCCTGCAGGTTCAGGTCCCCTTCAACCAGCGCCCCCTCGACTTCATTGTCAGCGGTAAATTCGCTTCCATCGGCATTTTCGAAACCCCCGCCGAGGCCGACTACCGGCTGGCGCGGGACCTGGTCGAGCGGCTCAATTGCGGGGAGGTCCTCGATCGCCCCTACGGGGTACTGTCCCAGGGCGAAAAGCAGCGCCTGCTGATCGCCCGGGCGCTGATCGCTCAACCGCGCCTGCTGATCCTGGATGAACCGAGTGCCGGTCTGGACCTGCTGGCGCGCGAACAGCTTCTCCAGACCCTGGAAGAACTGGGGCGGGCGGCCGCGGCCCCGACCCTGATTTTCGTCACCCACCACCTGGACGAAATCATGCCGGTCTTTTCTCATGTGCTGGTGCTGAAGGCCGGGCGCATTCTGGCGGCCGGGGCCAAGGATCAGGTGCTCGAACCCAACCTGATGAGCGCCGCCTTCGGGGTGCCGCTCGAGGTGACCCGAAACGGCCCGCGCTACTGGGCCGGGATCCGCACCCGCCACAGCTTCCTCCGAAGCTCCTTCTGAACGCTCAAGTCGTCCGCCTGGTCTTCTATCCGCGGCGATGGGGCGCATCCCATACCGCGCGCGGCTGAAATCTGAATTCCGTGGATTCTCGGAAATTAAATTGCACATCCCGGCACACCCAAATCCTTGAGCTGCCGTGTTCCGTGGACTCGGATTTGGGCAATTATTTATACTGGTTTAGGATCAGATGTTTCATTATCAAAAGCGGGCAAGATGCCCGCGCTCCCGGGAAAGAGCGCACACTATCGGCAACGCTGGAGAAGACGCCCTGACGGGACGCACTACGAACGCGGGGCGGTTGCCGAGGCTCATGCGCCGAGTTGGTACAGATCCTCGGAAATTAGATAGCACATCCCGGCACACCCAAATCCTTGAGCTGCCGTGTTCAGTGGACTCAGATTTTTGCAATTATTTATCTGAACATCCCTATTGATTCCGAACGGATGTGATGGTTGTTGAGGCTTCTAACCTCGGCTGAAATGACAGTAAGCCCAACTTTGGGTCGTTCACGGGATGTTCGCGGCCGATCTCGAGCACCCGGGCCGCGGCCGGCCATTGATTCAGGCGGCCGGTTGCCGGCAGGCGACGTAGTCGGTCGCGGACTTGGCGATCGGTGGGGAAGGCCATGGCCGTTGGCAGGGCGGTGAGTGGAAAGTAATCGGCCGCCACCGCATCGGAGCCGGCACGCAATTCGCCCCGGACCGCCTCCGCCCAAAACCAGATCCCCACCGTCTGCCGTTCGCGATCATGGCGGTTGCCATGAACCGCCACCACCGGACCCAGTTGCACGCGCAGGCCCGTTTCTTCGAACAACTCGCGACAGGCCGCCGGGCCGATCTCTTCATCCCATTGCGGATGACCGCGGGGAATGCACCAGGTACCGGCATGGGAACCGCGCCGTTGCACTAAAAGGACCCAATCACCGGCGAGCACGATCACCGCCACCCCGACGGTGGGATTGCGATAGAACACCCGGTCACAGGGTTCGCGGAAGCGAACTCCCGGTCGGCTGCGGCCGCTTTCGATCAGCGGCCCGGCGCAATAGGGGCAAAATCGAAATTACATCAGCCGTTCCTCATGGCTCAGAGCAGGTCCGCCGAATCGCTTTCAGCCAACAGACCGGTGATCCGTTTGACTTCCTGGCTACGTTCCAGATCGGCCACCAACAGGGCGTCTTCGGAGTTCACCACCAGGATCTTCTTGAGACCCAGGGTCACCACCATGCCTCGGCTCTGGTTGAGCACCAGGCAATCCCGACAGTCAAGGCTGAGCGCCCGACCCTGATGCACGTTTCCGGCCTCGTCCTGCTCGGTATTGTGCCGCACCTCATAGAGGCTGTACCAGGACCCGACGTCGCTCCAGCCGCAATCGGCCGGAACCACGTAAACCTGATGCAGCGGATTTTCCATCACGGCGTAGTCGAAGGAAATGGACTGAGTTCCCCGATAAAGCTGGTCCAGTTGGGCGGGAAAATCCGGGGCATCGATGGGGCCAAGTTGATCCAGGCCGTGCCGGAATTCCGGCATATGGGCGGCGAATTCGGCCAGAAGCGCCCGCGGAGTGGCCACGAAAATCCCGGCGTTCCAATAGAACCTGCCGGATTTCAAGAATTTCATGGCCTCTTCCATGGCCGGTTTTTCCACGAATCGGGCTACGCGAAAGGTCCCGTTTTCCGGTTCTCCTTGCTCCCTTTCAATGTAACCGTAGCCGGTTTCCGGTCGGGTCGGGACAATGCCAAGGATGGCGATCGAGCCTTCAGCCGCCAGCCGTTCCGCTCGCGTGAGACCGCGGCAAAAGGTGTCGGCATCGGCGATGTAGTGATCGGCGGGGAGGATCGCCACCGGTTCGCGGCAACCCAGGCGTTGCAGATAGAGGGCGGCCAGCCCAATGCAGGGAGCGGTGTTGCGGCCGACTGGTTCGACCAGGACATGCACCGGGCGACCGGCAAAAAGGCTCCGGGTCTCGGCTTCGTGCTCTCTACCCACCACCAGTACCAGATGATCGTCGGTCACCAGGGTGCTCACCCGCTCACAGGTCGCCTGAATCATCGGCTGTTCCCCGACAATAGTCAGAAACTGCTTGGGACGGGCCTTCCTGCTCAAGGGCCAGAAACGGGTGCCGGAACCTCCGGCCATGACCACTGCATACATCGGAATCGCCTTTCCATCGCCCTCGCTCGCAACCCGCACGTGGCTGCAAGGCTCCGGTCGGCGCGGGCGAAATCGCTTTCAATTCAGTTCAGAGGAATTTCATGGCATATCGCCTATTGGCGTGAACAGCGGCTGAGGGGTCATGGTTGCGGCTGGTTCAGTTGGCGATGACCTTGTCCGCGCGTTTCACCACCGCCGGCGGCAGGGTCACGCCCATCTTCTTGGCAACACCGGTGTTCACATAGAGCTTCACATCCTTCAGGGTTTCCACCGGCATGGTCGACGGATTGGCGCCCTTGAGTATCCGGTACGC
Source organism: Syntrophobacteraceae bacterium CG2_30_61_12 (assembly GCA_001873705.1). GTDB lineage: Bacteria > Desulfobacterota > Syntrophobacteria > Syntrophobacterales > DSM-9756 > CG2-30-61-12. The sequence goes on along the minus strand of MNZR01000243.1, from coordinate 7,585 downwards.
CATCTCCCCGCTTTGCTTCCCCAGTCGATAATAATCCATGGCCACCGCGGCAATGGCCCCACGCGCCACCGAACCGATATCCGCGGTGTAGAGGGGAATGTTGTTGTCTTGACAGACTTTCACCACCCAGTCGAACGCCGACAGGACCGTGTTGTCCTTGGGAATATGGATTGCATCCACTTTACCCACAAGGCCCTTGGCCGCCATGAGCACGCCACTGGTATTGGAGACACTGGCTTCCACCACTTCGATCCCACGCTTGCCGGCGCGCTGCCGCAGTTGCTTCAGGTAAGCAAGGGAACTGTCCTCCCAGGAATTGTAGATGAAGCCGATTTTCTTGGTTTTAGGGCTGAGTTCCAGGATCAAGGCGAGCTGACGATCCACCGGGTTTTGATCGGTGGTTCCCGTGACGTTGCCGCCTGGAGCATCGAGGGTCTTCACCAGTCGCGCGGCCACCGGATCGGTCACCGACGAGAACACGATTGGGATGGTCTTGGTGGCATTGACGCAGGCCCGAGAGGCGGGTGTGGAGATACTGTGAATCAGGTCCACGTTCCTGGCCACCAACGACCTGGCGATGGTGTTGGCGTTTGCCATGCTGCCCAGGGCGATCTGAACATCGTAGGTGATGTTCTTGCCCTCCACGTAGCCATGTTCCTTGAGGGCATCGATGAAACCCCGGCGCGCGGCGTCTAAAGCCGGATGTCCAACGAACTGGGAAATTCCGACGGTGATCATTCGCTCCGCCGCAACGGCCGGCGTCGCCAGTAGGAGCGGCACCAAGAGCGCCGCAAAGCCTTTCCAAACCTTCATCCCTTGTCTCCCTGTCCGAGCGAGCCTGGCCGCCTGACTGTCGTGGGATCTTCCTTGTGCGCCGAACCGATCGCGACCACCAGGAACATACTTGGCGCGCGGTTATACTGTCAACCTGATCCACCGCTCGAGCGGCTGAAATGGGTCGGCTTTGCCGGCCGTTTCGGAGCCTGGAGCAAACCTCGAAGCGAACCCTTCGGAAGCCTTGCCGCACCATTCCATGACCGCTCTATCCCGCGAGAAACCTTGCCCATTATTGGCTTGACGGAACATTTCAATTCGTCTAGCTTCCCAACCACTTGGGCCGGCTTTGGCGCACTGGCTGGAAGGTCGCGGCCGGCATAAAGACAAAGGATGCCTGCCGGAAGCGTCCGTTGCCGATCCGGTGGACCAAGGTGGCGACGAATGCCTTTGCCGCCGGAAGATGAGTTTTTCGTTTGCAAGCTTCATGAGGTTCGCCTGATGTATTTTGACTCGGAGGAGGGCATTTACGTGTTCGAGGTCCGAATGGGCATTCGCACCGGGGGCAGGAGAACGTGCAGTCCCCCGTTTCTCATTCAAGCGGACGACGCCGACGAGGCCGAGGAAAAAGTCCTCGAATATCTCGATGACATGGGAATCGAAGGCAGCTATTGGGTGGAAGAAATAAGTTCGCCGTTTCACCTCGAAACCTACCAGCAGCAACTGGAAGACGAGGAACGCGAGCCTTACCCCAACCTGGCGGAGCTGGATGAAACGGAATTGCAGGGATTTTTGATCTCTAGAATACGCTAGTAAATGGGAATCTGCTTCAAGACCTGGTTGTTCACACAGTGGTAGATTTCTTCGTCGGTACCGTAAATGTCCACCACCGAGCGGTGCTCGATCAGCTTTTCGATGACGAAGGCTGTTATATACAGGCTGACCGGATGCGGCCTGGGCACCAGGGCCCTGAAATTGGCCACCTGGTACTGAACGTCGAATTCCTCCGCGGTGAGCAGCGCCGCGAGGCACCCGTGAATCTGCTCTTCCAGCTCCCTCTTACTGGTGGTTTCCACCAGTTTTTGCTCGATCAGCTTCATCGCCACGAGATTGCTGAGCTCATCCATATGCTGGCGGAGCAGATGGAAAGCCTTCGATCGCTGTGCTTCCTTGGCATGGTCGAGCCGAGTAATAACAGCGAACTCTCTCGCATTGGGACGAAAATCCTTGGCCATGGCGCCCCCCCCTGCTCATCCTTCTGATATAGCGCTCAGCGTCTTGATTCAAAACGCTCCCAAACTCAGGCCAGCATTCTAATACAGTTTGCTTTGATCTGTCGACAACGAACACGCGAATCGGGGGGAATTCGACGGCATTTTCCGGCCCATGGGAGGGCCGGGCGGCCGATTCATTCATCGGGATGCAATGCCTCGAGGATCAGATCGACCTGGGCCTGGGCCACCCCGCCCAATTCCCTGAGCGCCCCGAGAGGAGCTTCCGCCGTGCCGGTGTGGCCCACCTGGGAACTCAATTGATCTTGCCACAATCGGATCAATTGTCGCCAGTCGCTCACCATTACCGATGCTTGATGGCGCTGCAACAGTTCATGCTCGCGGGCGACTTTTTCCACATGGGGGCCGTAAACGACCCGTTTACCCCAGGCTGCCGGCTCGACGATGTTGTGTCCACCGATCGGTTCCAGGGTCCCGCCGCAGAAGATCAGATCGCCCAGGGCGTAGAGTTCGAACAAGACCCCGATCCGGTCCACCAGCACCACCGGTTCCCGGCGCACTTCGGTGCCGTCGATGAGCCGTGAGAGCAGCTGAAAGCCGATGCTCCTGGTCGTCAGGTGACGGGTCATCTCCTCGATCCGATGTAAATGCCGGGGCACGAACAATCCCAACAGATCCGCTCGAGTCTCCGCTAGAGCGGCAAACACATCCAGCAACCAGATGCATTCGCGCCGGCGCAGGCTGCCGCCGATGACCACCGGGCCGGCATGATCCCAGCCCAAGAGATTTCGCCAATCGCGGCTTGGGGCGAAGCCGGTACGGACCTCCAGAGTGTCGTACTTGGAACTGCCCAACACCCGAACCCGATCGGCGGATACGCCGAAGCTCAGGATGTTCCGGGCGTCTGCTTCGGAATTCATGGCCAAGCCGGTGAAATGTCGAAAAAGCGGCTGGAACAGGGTGGGGAATCGATGATAGGTCCGCGCGGATCGATCGGACAGGCGGCCGTTCAGAAGCAGGGTCGGGATGTCTCGCCGGCGCAGCATCCAGAACAGCAGCGGCCAGAATTCACTTTCGAAGCCGACAAAGAGATCCGGCCGGAAATGGCTGACCGCCGACCAGACCGGCCAGGGCAGATCGAGCGGTGGCGCATACACCTGCACCCATTGCCGCAACTGCGTGCGAGCGAAGCGGAACCCTTGCGGGGTCGAAACCGTGAGGACCAAGTTGGAATGGGGCAGTCGCCGGCGAATTTCCAGGACCGTGGCCATCGCTCCGGTGACCTCACCGACCGATGAGGCATGAAGCCACAGCCGCGGCGCTCCACGAGTCACCGGGCGGCGGTAGCAACCGAACCGGCCCAGCCAGAACTCCCTATCTCGCATGGACCCTGCCTCTCCGGCGGCGGCTGATTCGAAAATTCAGAGGCTTCCAAAATGAAGCCACCTGGCGGCAACCGCGGGATATCCGTCGGTACTGAGCGTAATGAGCAGGAAACCGCCGGGCCCTATTCGGCCCTAATCCGCCGCCGGGTCTTCTTCCACCGCGTAGGCGGCCAGCTCGCGCAGCAGTTCGAGGGATTTCAGGGCTTCTTCCGGGTTCACCTTGTGCAAGGCGAAACCCGCGTGAACAATCACGTAATCACCCAGGTTCGCGGGTCCCGGCAGCAACGCGAGAGACGCCCGGCGGAGTGCGTCGCCCACCCGGACCGTCGCCATCTCCTGATCAAGCTCGACAATTTCCGCTGGTATGGCCAGGCACATGGAATCACTTTCCTGCAATCAAAGGGGAACTTGGTCCGTCGGGGCCCGCGGCCCGGGATCGAGAGGCTCCGGAAGCGCTGTAAAACTGCCGCCGGCCGCCTCGATTTCGGCCAACACCGCCGCCACCAGACGGTCCAGGGCCGCCGCGATCTTGGGGGTCAGTTCCAGACCCCAGGGCGAGATATCGGCGGGTTCGATCCCCACCACCAGTGCCTCCGGGCGGCACCCCAACATGTCCGCATAGGCCAGGGTTTCCACCAGGTCCAGTTGATGGATGGAATTCTTGAAGGTCAGCCGGCGGTTAAGATCATCGGCCTGGAGCCGGTAAAGGGTCCCCGGTTCGCCGCCCCACTGCACCGCATCCACCACGATCAGCCGATCGGCCTGGGTGATGGGGTCCAGCAGGCGCAATCCGAGGGTGCCTCCGTCCAGCAGGGTGACATTGGTGGAAAAGCGGTAGCCTTCGGTCAGCCGCTCCACCACCCGCACCCCGACCCCTTCGTCGCGCAGCAGGATATTGCCCACTCCCAAGACCAAGATTTGTTCCGCCATCAACCGCCACCGTTCAGTGCCCCGGAAAACGAGGGACCTGGTCCATGCCCGGGCCAGGTCCCCTTCCCGAATCACAATCCGTGTGAACGAACCCTGCTACGACACCCTGAACTTATAAACTTCATTGCTCGCCGGGTCAATCACGTGGACCCCGCAGGCGATACAGGGATCGAAGGAATGCACCGTGCGCAGGATCTCCAGGGGGCGCTTGGGATCGGCGATGGGGGTACCGATCAGGGCCTGTTCCACCGGACCCGGCTTATCAGCGCCGCAGCGCGGCCCCAGATTCCAGGTGGACGGCACCACGAGTTGGTAGTTGTGGATCTTCTTGCCCTTCACTTCGACCCAATGACCGAGCGCTCCACGCGGCACGTCGTTCAAGCCCACTCCAGTGGATTCCTCGGGCATTTCATAGGGCGTGAAGGTCTTGTCGTTGCCGGATTTCAGATTTTCCACCAATTCCATGATCCAACCGTCCATGGCATCGGCAATGATCTGGGTTTCGATGGCACGGGCGGCGGTGCGGCCCAGGGTGGAAAACAGAGCGGTGACCGGAATGTTGAGTTTTTTGAGCACTCCGTCCACCGCCTTCTTGGTCGGCCCATGGCCCTTGCCGTAAGCCACCAAAACCCGGGCCAGCGGCCCGACTTCCATCGGTTCGCCGTTGTAGCGCGGGGCTTTCATCCAGCTGTAGCGATCATTGGTGTCCATCTTGGTGAAAGCGGGGCGGGTTTCCCCCTGAGCCGGGTTCTTCGCCTGATCGCCTTCGTACCAGCTGTGCTTGACGTGCTCCGAAATCTTCGCGACATCGACCCCCTGCACCTTGGCCACCTCGCGCTTGAAGATGGCGCCGCGGGGCAGGAACAGACTGTCCGGTTCCTTGCCCTGTTGCGGGAATTCACCGTAGCAGAGGAAGTTGCTGGTGCCGCCGATCGCGCCCCAGTCCTTGTAAAAGCCGGCCACGGCCAGGAGATCGGGAATATAGACGTTATCGACGAAGGCCTTGGTTTCCTTGTGAAGATAAAGGAATTCGGAAATGCGGTCGGGGTTCAGATCGGCGGCGCAAGTCACGCCACCCACCACCAGGCTCTGCACGTGCGGGTTCTTGCCCCCGAACACCGCGTGCATCCTTGCGGTGCGGGCCTGCTGCCGGAGTGCCTCGAGATAGTGAGCGGTGGCGATGAGATTCACTTCCGGGGGCAGCTTATAGGCCGGATGGCCCCAGTAGCCGTTGGTGAAAATGCCGAGTTGGCCGCTGTCGACGAATTTCCGCAAGCGCGCCTGCACCGCCTTGAAATCACTGGTGCCGCTGTTGCCGGCCGGAGACACCTGATTGGCGATTTTCGAAGCCTTGGCCGGGTCGGCCTTGAGGGCGCTCACCACATCCACCCAGTCGAGGGCGTGCAGGTGATAGAAATGCACCAGATGATCGTGCAGGAATTGAACGCCCATCAGCAGGTTGCGGATCAATCGCGCATTCTCGGGAATGGTCACGTGCACCGCGTCGTCCACGCAGCGCACCGAGGACAACCCATGAACATAGGTGCAGACCCCGCAGGCCCGCTGGGTGATCAGCCAGGCGTCCCGGGGATCACGTCCCTGAAGAATGAGTTCCAGACCGCGGAACAGGGTCGAACTGCTCCAGGCATTGCTGACCTTGCCGTTGGCGACTTCCACTTCTATCCTGAGGTGGCCCTCGATCCGAGTGATCGGGTCCACTATGATCCGTTGTGCCATCTTCGTTCTCCTGATTTCTCGAGGCCTCTAGGAAGAGGAGCCCGCGCTCGGTGGACGGCACCGGGCGCATGCGAGTACTCCCACAGCTACAGCGCCTGGTAAAAGGGCGAAAGAGCGTCCCAGAAGTTGGGTTCGCTGCAGCCGATGCAGGGATGCCCCGCCTGTACCGGCCAACTGGTGCCCTCGTTAAATTTCACCGTGGGACAGTTGTTGTAGGTTTCCGGCCCCTTGCAGCCCATCTGATAGAGGCAGTAGCCCATCCGCGCTTCCTTGGAACCAAATTCGGTGACGAATTCGCCGTTTTCAAAGTGCGAGCGCCGTGGGCACTGATCGTGAATGGTTTTCCCGTAGGCGAACAGCGGTCGCCCCTTGGCGTCGAGATCGGGCAGTTTGCCGAACAAGAGGTAGTTGACCACGGTTCCCACCAGGTTGATGGGATTGGGCGGGCACCCGGGGATATTCACCACCGGCACCTTGAGATCGGCCCCCAAGGCATCTTTCAGGCCCTTGGCGCCGGTCGGGTTGGGTGCCGCCGCCGGCAAGCCGCCGTAGGAAGCGCAGGTGCCCATGCAGATGGTGGCCAGAGACTTGGGCACCACTTCCCCGGCGATTTCCAGGAAGGTTTTGCCGCCGATGGTGCCGTAGATGCCCTTATCGGCGGTGGGAATGGCACCGTCCACCACGCAGATGAACTTGCCCGGGTATTTCGCCACCGCGGCGGCCTTGGCCGCTTCCACCTGAGCGCCGGCACCCGCCATCAGGGTTTCATGATATTCCAGCGAAAGGATGTCGAGCACCAGTTCATCGATCCAGGGATAGGATGAGCGCAACAAGGCTTCGCTGCAGCCGGTGCACTCCGCAAACGACAGGTAAATCACCGGCGGTCGCCGCGGATTGGCGAGGGCCTCGGCGATCCGGGGCGCGAACGCCGGCGCCAGTCCCATGGTCCCTGAAACAATGGTACAGAATTTAAGAAAATCCCGTCTCGATACACCCTTGCGATCCAACCGTCGGCTCAAATCATTTCCTTGCTCCATAGCACCGTCCTCCCAACTGGATCCCGTTGCCTGGGCCGCTCACCAGCGAACCCTTCCCTAAACACCGCCACCCTAGTTGTGCCACTCCGGCACCTGCCAGGCGGCCGCCACCGCCTGCTTGATTGGGGCAGTGCGGAAGATGCCGCGGAAGATGCGTGCGGAGCCTTGTCGTTGAAGGGAATGCTGTCTGATCTGGAAGCAAGCGGGGCCTGGTCTAGTCGTTCTGATCCTGGATCGTCGGCAATGCGGTACAGGCGCGTCCGCCACCTTCCATATCTGCAATAAACCCATTCCCGGCATAATAAAGCATTCACACAATTCAACGACTCGTTGGATAGCTCCAGCCAAATCAAATGTCAATAAGAGAAACATTTCACTAAAAATACGTTAACCGAACAAATTACCGCATTAATGCACAACAACCCACTACCGGCAACCGCTGCATTGAACAGGTTGGCAGCTTAGGCGCCGGGCAATAAATATACTCGTT
>MNZR01000247.1 GCA_001873705.1 Syntrophobacteraceae bacterium CG2_30_61_12 | reverse complement strand
CGCGCGCCAAGCCGCGCGCCGAGGGCCGGGGACGGCGACCCAGCCGACGCCGCGGTCGTGGCGCCGGTCCGAGGCAGGCGGAAAGCGGTAGTTGACCGGGGCCGCGGCCTTGCCGGTGCCGAGCCGGTGCTGCCGTGCCTTGGGGGCCGGTGACCGCGGTGATAGCAGGGAGAGTGATGAAAGCGGGGGGAACGAAGCATGCAGCTCTACATTTCAGGGTCCCTGGCCTACGACCGAATCATGTCCTTTCCGGGCCATTTTGAAGACCATATCCTGCCCAACAAGATCCATGTGCTGAACGTTTGTTTCAACATCAACGGTCTGGTGGAAAAATTCGGCGGCACCGCCGGCAACATCGCATACACCCTGGCGCTGTTGGGAGAACACCCGGAAATCGTGGCCACCGCCGGCGACGATTTCGACCGTTACGAGCAGTGGCTCCGAACGAACCGCCTGTCCACCCGCTGGGTCAAACGGATCCCGGGGGTGCTCACGGCCGGCGCCTACATCACCACCGATCAGAACGACAATCAGATCACCGCTTTTAATCCGGGCGCCATGGCCTGGGAAGCGGATTTGCCGGTGTTGGACGGCCCCGGCTCCGGCTCCGGCGCCGCGGTGCTGATCGGCCCCGGCAACAAGCTGGACATGAGCCGATTCGCCGCCGCGGCCCGCACCGCCCGGGTGCCGTTTATCTTCGATCCGGGGCAAAGCCTCAATATCTGGACCGGCGAAGAACTCAAGCAGGCGGTGCCGGGGGCGGCCTGCTTCATTTCCAACGAATATGAATTGAGCCTGTTTCTGGAAAAGGTCAGGTGGCCGCTGGATCAGCTCCTGGAAGGGGTGGAGGTGGTGATCACCACCATGGGGCCGGAAGGCAGCGTGCTCGACGTCAAGGGTGACAAGTCGCTGGTGCCGGCCGCCTCGGTCCGGGATTCGCGCGATCCGACCGGGGCCGGCGACGCCTACCGCGCCGGCCTGCTCAAGGGCCTCGCCCTGGGCCTCGATTGGCTGAACTGCTGCCAGATGGGCAGCGTCAGCGCCGCCTTCGCGGTGGAACATCACGGCACCCAGGAACACCGGTTCGACTGGGCCGAATTCCAGCACCGTTACCAGCTCCAATACGGCCTGCCGACCGGGTTGGAAGAGCATTGAGCGTACTGAAACTCGCCGTTGGCCAATCTTAGCCAGCCCTTGTGAATCATGCGAGCATGGACACACTTACAGTTCGTGAGCGAAGTCGCCGAATGTCCTTGGTAAAGGCCAAGGATACCGGACCGGAAATGGCTGTAAGACGTTTGCTGTACTCACTTGGTTACCGATACCGACTTCACGCGGGCGACCTGCCGGGTAAACCCGATATTGTCTTCAGAAGCCGAAAGAAGGCAATCTTCGTGCATGGATGTTTCTGGCATAGACATGAAGAATGCCGACTGGCGAGGTTGCCTAAGTCAAAACTGGATTTTTGGTTGCCAAAACTCAGGGGAAACAAGGAAAGGGATCAAGCCAACCAGGCTAAGCTGACCGGCATGGGTTGGAAATACTTGGTAGTATGGGAGTGCGAACTGGTGGATCCGCAACCACTCGAGGAACGCATCATTCGCTTTCTTTCGGAGGGATAGAGATGAAGTCCGTCGAGCTTTTCGCCGGTGCTGGAGGATTGGCGCTAGGTCTAAGTTTCGCGGGTTTTGAGCACGGTGCCGTGATCGAGTGGGACAAATGGGCTTGTGACACCATTAGAGAGAACAAGGCATCTGGTTTTCCATTGGTGAGAGACTGGGAGGTGTTTGAAGGAGACGTCAGAAAGTTCGATCTTGCCGGCTTATCCGGAAAGATCGACCTCGTTTCCGGAGGTCCCCCATGTCAGCCTTTCTCTCTCGGCGGCAAGCATATGGGACGGAAGGACGAAAGGGATATGTTTCCCACGGCCGTTCAAGTTGTTGGAACACTGGCCCCACGAGGGTTTGTCTTCGAAAACGTGAGGGGCATTACCAGAGCTTCGTTTGCCAATTACTTCCAATACATTCTGCTCCAGCTATCCTACCCTGAAATCATTCCAAAGCCCGACGAAGAATGGACCGATCATTTGGCGAGACTTGAACGGCACAAGATCTCGGGAAAAATCAATGGGCTCATGTATAATGTCGTGGCACGAATTCTCAACGCAGCCGATTATGGCGTTCCGCAACGGCGAGAAAGAGTAATCATCGTTGGCTTTAGGAGTGACATCAAGACGGAATGGGCCTTCCCAAGAGAAACCCACTGCCTTGATTCGCTGCTTGATCAACAGTGGGTTACGGGCGAGTATTGGGAAAGGCATCGGATCCCCGCAAAAGAGCGGCCCGACATTCCGGAGCGTTATGCCGATAGGCTGCCGAGATTGCGTCAGCTTCGGTTTCCCTACGCACGAAAACTGAAACCATGGCGCACGGTGCGCGATGCAATCGCCGGGTTACCGGATCCCAGACAGGCCGGTGCAAAGGGTCTCTTTCACGATCACACCTTTCAACCCGGGGCAAGAGCCTATCCCGGCCATACCGGTAGCCCACTCGATCTTCCCGCCAAAGCCCTCAAAGCTGGTGACCATGGGGTTCCTGGCGGCGAGAACATGATGGTTATGCCGGATGGCTCCGTTCGGTACTTTACCATTCGTGAGTCCGCAAGACTTCAAACGTTTCCCGATGGGTACCGATTTCATGGTTCGTGGACCGAAACGATGAGACAGCTTGGCAACGCGGTTCCCGTGGCGCTGGCGCATCGGATAGGTGGGAGTATCGCTGCTCATCTTCTATCCGAGGAGGAAGTACTATTGAAAGACACTCTGATGAGAAGGCGGCCATGAATCGGGAGATGCCTTACAATCCCCTTGCCAAGCACAATCTAGGAAAAAGCGTGGCGGATGCTCTCCTTGCAAGACAGAAGGCAACGCTTGGCGAAATCGAGGCTTTCTCGGGAGCCGGCATTTACGCAATCTACTACTCGGGTGAGTTTAAACCGTATGCAGTCATCTCGTCCCGGTCGGATGCTCCTCCGCGCGAGATACCCATCTATGTCGGCAAGGCAGTCCCTCCCGGTGCTCGGAAAGGTAATTTCGGTCTGGACGCCGATCCTGGCCAAGCTCTTTTCGGACGACTCAAGGAACACGCCGAAAGCATAAGCTTTTCTCATAATTTGGAAACACGGGATTTCCATTGTCGATATCTTGTTGTCGATGATATTTGGATACCCCTCGGCGAAGCCCTTCTCATCGCGAAATTCTCGCCAATTTGGAACAAGATCATTGACGGGTTTGGCAACCATGATCCCGGTAGCGGCCGTTACAATCAATTACGTTCCAGATGGGATACCCTGCATCCAGGCCGCGCGTGGGCCTTCATGTGCCGGGAACGTCCCGAAACGCAAGCACAAATCATTGAAGAATTACGAGCCTATTTGCTGACGGCACCAACCGCCACAATTAGCTAAAAAAAGAACCAAACAGCCCCCAACCACGCGGAGCATATTGTGTGGTGCTTTCCGGGCACCTGTTGGCCACGTGGTTGGGACTGCTTGTTCTTGGCGTTGGATTCAGCGGGTTTCAGCTTGTTGCCGGCAGCCTTCCTGGCTTTTCCCCGCTGCTTCCAGGTCCGGTTCGGATTTGGCCGAGCGGCTGCCGCCGGGTAAGTGATCACGGGTTTAGGTGCGAGGCAAAAATAAAACATCCACCACAACCATTGGATCGTCATTCCCGCATGCTCTTAGCGGGAATCTAGAACTGAGCGCCGGCCTGGATTCCCGCCTAAACACCCCGGGAATGACGGGGTAATGTTAGGCAAAAATCGTGAACAAGTAATTATTGCCCAGCGCCTTAGCTGGTGCGGCTGCATGGGAATCCAGGCTAGTCCGGGGTCTGGCGATACCGCTTCACCCCGATGACCAGGGCGACGGTGGCGAACAGAAGGATCTGCCAAAGTTCGAGCACCACGTCCTCGACCCCGTTGCCCTTGAGCAAGATCCCCCGGACGATCCGCAAGAAATGAGTCAGCGGAAACACCTCGCCGATCCTCTGCGCCCACACCGGCATCCCCCGGAACGGGAACATGAATCCGGACAGCAGCAGCGACGGCAGAAAGAAGAAAAAGGCCATCTGCACGGCCTGCAGCTGGTTTTGGGCCACGGTGGAAAAGGTGATTCCCATTGCCAGGTTGGCGGCGATGAAGACGAAGTCCACCAGCAGCAGCAGGTGCAGACTTCCGACCATGGGCACCTTGAAGATCAGGTGGGCCGCGGTGAGAATCAGGCCCACCTGGACCTAGCCCACCAGGATGCAGGGGATGATTTTGCCCAGCAGCACCTCGAACGGCCGCGTGGGCATGGAAAGAAGATTCTCCATGGTCCCCCGTGCCCGTTCGCGGGTGACGGCGAGGCCGGTGATCATCACCATGGTCATGGTGAGAACCACCCCCATCAAACCGGGCACGATGTTGTACTGAGTGATGGCCTCGCGGTTGTACCGGGCATGGATGCGCGGATCGACCGGGCCGTCGGAGCCGGCGAGAAAGGCCGGCGGCCCTTTGAGATCATTTTTCAGGGCCCCGTTCACGGCGTTCTGGAGCGAGCCAAGGGCGTTGCCGGTGGCCGCCGGATCGGTGGCATCCGCTTCGACCAGGATGGCGGGGCGATCGCCCCGCAGCAAGTCGCGGCTGAAATTTTGCGGGATATTGATCACGAACTGCACCTGGCCTCGGGCGAGAACGTCGCGCGCTTCCGCTTCGGTGCGCACCTCTCGGACGAATCAGGAGATCTTTCATTAGCAAGGGCGGGCAAGATGCCCGCGCTCCCAGGAAAGGGCCCACGCGAAATGAAGCTTTTTACCCATAACAAGTATATATCTCGGCCTGGCCCGCGATCGGGGCCGCGGACCCCACCTCTGTACCCAGGGCCGCAACAGCCCTGAAATGGTCGATAGCCTGGCGGCGCCGCCGGCCGATCAAGTTCGGCGCGAGCGTCCCCGGGTCTGTTCCGGGGACATGTAAGCCGGAGTGCCGAGGATTTCCCCCGCCTGGGTCTGTTCCAAATCGCCGGCGTCCTGGATGGGGGCAATGCCGAAATCGGTGATCTTGATTCGCCCGTCCGTTTCCAGAATCAGGTTGCTCGGCTTGATGTCGCGGTGCGCGATGCCCTCATCATGACTGTTGCCGGCGCAGGCGCTTGATTTCGTCCCGCAGCGCGGCGGCCTTTTCAAATTCCAGCCGGCTCGCCGCCTGCTTCATGGCTTCCTTGAGGGCCGCGATGCGCTGATCCAGCGCCGCGGTGGCCGGTAAGTCCAACTGGGCTTGCGCTTCCGCCAGGATCTCGAACGCCGGCGCTTCTTGGGGCGTCCGGTAATCCGCCAGGATATCCGGGATGTCCTTACTGATGCTGCGCGGCACGATGCCGTGGGCTTCGTTGTAGGTCAGTTGCAGGCTGCGGCGGCGGCCGGTTTCCTCGATGGCGCGGCGCATCGAATCGGTCACCTGATTGGCGTAGAAAATCACCTTGCCGTCCACGTTGCGCGCCGCCCGCCCCGCGGTTTGAATGAGGGAGCGCTCCGAGCGCAGGAACCCTTCGTTGTCCGCGTCCAGGATCGCCACCAGGCCCACTTCCGGAATATCAAGCCCTTCCCGCAGCAGGTTGATCCCCACCAGCACGTCGTAATCGCCCAACCGCAGGTCCCGGATCAATTCGATCCGCTCCAGGGTCTTGATGTCGGCATGCAGGTAGCGCACCCGAATGCCGAGTTCGGACAGGTATTCGGTCAAATCCTCGGCCATCCGTTTGGTCAGGGTGGTGACCAGCACCCGCTGCCCCGATTTGACCCGCCGGCGGATTTCCCCAAGCAGGTCATCGACCTGGAAATCGGCCGGCTTCACTTCAATTTCCGGGTCCGCCAGCCCGGTCGGCCGAATGATTTGCTCCACCACCCGGCCACCGGTGGCAGCCAGTTCGAATGGTCCGGGGGTGGCCGAAACGTACAGCACCTGGCCCACCCGGGCCGTGAATTCAGCGAAGCTGAGAGGCCGGTTGTCCAACGCCGACGGCAGTCGGAACCCGTAGCGCACCAGGGTTTCCTTACGGGACTGGTCGCCGCGGAACATGCCTCGCAGTTGGGGTAGGCCGATGTGGCTTTCATCGATGAACATCAGGAAATCGGACGGGAAGTAGTCGAGCAGGGTCGGCGGCGGCTGTCCCGGTCGGCGGCCGGTGAGGTGCCGCGAGTAATTTTCGATTCCGGAGCAATAGCCGAGTTCCTGCAGCATTTCCAGATCCAATCGGGTGCGATCCTCGAGCCGCTGGGCTTCCAGCAATTTACCGTCGCGGCGGAATTGTTCCAGCCGCTGCTTCAATTCGATCTTGATGGTCCGGACCGCCCGCTCGAGCGTTGCCCGGTCGGTGACGTAATGGCTGCCGGGATAGATCGCGACCCGCTCGAGGGGTCGCGGCGCGCGGCCGGTGAGCGGATCGAATTCCTTGATGGCGTCCACTTGGTCACCGAAAAATTCGATCCTGAGCGCGCGTTCTTCCTCATGGGATGGAAACACCTCGAGCACGTCCCCGCGGACCCGGAAGGTGCCCCGGTGCAGGTCCACGTTGGTGCGCTGGTATTGGATTTCCACCAGTTTTCGCAGCACCTGATCGCGCTCGATCCGCATCCCGACGGTCAGCATGAGCAGCATATCGTGGTAGGTTTCCGGCGAGCCCAGGCCGTAGATGCACGATACGCTGGCGACGATCACCACGTCGCGGCGTTCCAGCAGGCTGCGGGTGGCGGCGTGGCGCATCTTGTCGATGGTTTCGTTGATCGAAGCGTCTTTGGCGATGTAGGTATCGGACTGGGGCAGATACGCTTCCGGCTGATAATAGTCGTAATAGGACACGAAATATTCAACCGCGCTGTCCGGAAAGAACGCCTTGAATTCACCGTACAGTTGGGCGGCCAGGGTCTTGTTGGGGGCCAGCACCAGGGTGGGGCGTTCGAGGGCGGCGATCACCTGAGCCATGGTGAAGGTCTTGCCGGAACCGGTGACCCCGAGCAGGGTTTGCGCCCGCTCCCCGGCCCGGAAACCGGACACCAGTTGGGCAATGGCTTGTGGCTGATCGCCGGTGGGTTCCCATTCGGCTTTGAGGGTGAACAGCCGGGAGGATTCAGAACACCGCGAATCGGTTGAAGCGATGTGGGTCATGGGGTCTCATCGGTTTCTGTGCGGGGCTCAAGGCCCGTGGGCACGTTGCTGCTCATGGTCGAAGAGGTCGGTTCACCGCGGTGCCGACGCCTTTTTTCTAAAATATACTTGTGAAGGCTTAAAAGTTTCATTTCCACGCGGAGACGCGGAGACGCGGAGGTTGATTTCAGGGCTCTTCTCCGCGCGCTCAGCGCCTCCGCGGGAAAACAAAACATAACTTCTCAAGCTAAAAAGGTATAGATCGGAGCACGGGACAAGCGCAAGGGAGGGGGGTCGGGAAAATTACGCGGCAAGCGGCCCAAATTGGCCTTCACGCAGCTTGATTTGCTTGCGGAGCGCCGGAATGGCGGTTGACGACCGGAAGTGAATGGGTTAAACAGGGGGTGCTCTTTGATAATCGAGTGGATCAGGTACCCTGAATGAGTCGGGGTTCAATAGGGAAGACGGTGTGATTCCGTCGCGGTCCCGCCGCTGTG
This sequence comes from Syntrophobacteraceae bacterium CG2_30_61_12, assembly GCA_001873705.1. Classification (GTDB taxonomy): domain Bacteria; phylum Desulfobacterota; class Syntrophobacteria; order Syntrophobacterales; family DSM-9756; genus CG2-30-61-12. The sequence continues at coordinate 5,101 of MNZR01000247.1, read as the reverse complement.
AACGGGGACGAAAGCCATCTCAGCCACTGTCGCGCCGAGCGCGTGATGGGAAGGTTTGGCGAGTAGAGTGATCCGTGAGCCAGAAGACCTGCCTGAGACCGAATCACGGTCGCGCTTGGATGGGAAACAGCGGACCGGGCGCCGGGAATATCGACCGGCGCGGATCTTAAGGATGAAGAAAACGGGTGCGGTCCTTGGTGGTTTCCTGTGGGAAACTCCAAGGATTTTTTTGTGTCGACAGCCCGGCGCGCGCGCCGCTGATGAGTTGCCACCCCAGACAAGCGAAGGTCCCAGCATGATCATGACCGATCCCTTGCATCGAGATCGCCCCGGACTGGTCCCGGCGGGACGGGCGATCGAAGAGCAGAGTTTTGCCATCATCGAGCGTGAAATCGGCAGCCACCATTTTCCGCCCGAACACTGGCCGGTGGTGCGGCGCGTGATCCACACCACCGGCGATTTCGATTTCGCCGCGGCGATCCGCATTCATCCCCAGGCCGTGCCGCAAGCCGTCCAAGCCATTCGCGGCGGCGCCCGGATCGTGACCGATACCCGGATGATTCGAAGCGGATTGTCGCCCTGGCGCCTCGAACGCTACGGCAATGAAGTCCTGACGCCGGCCGTTGTCGACGGCGTTCGGCAGGCGGCCACGGACCTCGGACTCACCCGTTCCGCCGCGGCGTTGCGCGGCAGTCGCCACCTCCTCGATGGCAGTATCGTGGCCGTGGGCAACGCGCCCACGGCACTCCTGGAAATGGTCCGCCTGATCGAGGAAGAAGGGCTGCGTCCGGCCCTGGTGATCGGAGTTCCGGTGGGCTTCGTGCAGGCGGTCGAATCCAAGGAAGCCCTCTGGGCCTGCACCGCCCAGCCGAGCATCACCGTATTGGGGAGAAAAGGCGGCAGCCCGGTGGCGGTGGCCATCGTCCACGCCCTGCTGGATCTCGCCCGGGCCTGACTACCGTCGCGGCAGTGGTCGGGGTTGAGGCTGAACCCGGCGGCTGGAACGGACTGAATGGAACGAACCAAGCGAACCAAGCGAACCAATCAGCCACTGGAGTCCTGAACATGTTGGGGACATTTTATGGAATCGGCGTCGGCCCGGGAGATCCCGAGCTTCTCACCCTAAAAGCGGTCAGGGTGTTGAATCAGGTCGATCATGTCTTTGCCGCGGCATCGAGCAAGAACGATTACAGCCTGGCCCTCGATATCGCCCGCTGTCACCTGCGCCCGGCCACTCCGGTGGATTGCCTGAATTTTCCCATGACCTTCGAACCCGAGCATCTGGAAACCGCCTGGCAAGCCAACTGTGAAACCGTGCGCGACCTCCTGGTGGCGGGTAAGGACGTTGCCTTCCTCACCCTGGGCGATCCCATGACCTTCAGCACCTTCAACTACCTGCTCAGGAAGGTGCGCCGACAGCTCCCCCGGGCGCGGGTCCAGGTGATCCCCGGAATAACTTCCTTCCAGGCGGCGGCGGCCTGCGCCACCATTCCCCTGGCCGAGGGCGAGGAGACCATCACGGTGATTTCAGGCGCTAAAGGCGGGGAACGGTTGCGGGAAGTGATCGCGGTCTCGGACAACGTGGTGCTGATGAAGGCATACAAACAGTTCCCCCAGATTCTGAGCCACATCGAGGCGCTCGGTTTGGAGCACAAGTGCTGCTTCATCAGTCGTTGCGGTCTGGAAGGGGAGGTGGTGGAGACCGATTTCGGCCGCATGAGCGCCATGAACCCTCACTACCTTTCGCTCATGATCCTCAAGAAAGGCGGCATCTCGGTCTGACCGGTTGGACGGCCGGGCGCCGCAGCCTGATCCGCGAGGTTCGGGGCGGCGCCGCCAGTCCTCCACGGCGCGGCCCGATACCAGCAAAATGATGGGATTGAATCGCCCCCTCACCCGTCTGCTGCCCTGGACTGTCGCCACCGCCTGTGCTCTGGCGTTGCTCTTCAGCGGCCCAGCGGATGACGCGTTCCCTGGTGCCGCCGCTCCTGCCTGGACGGTGGTCGAACGACTGGAATCGCCGGTTGCGGCCGCGGCGTTCGCGGCGGCACCCCGGACCATCGGTGGCGGCGGTTTTGCGGCACAAACCGCCGGCGGGAGCCTCGCCGGGGCGTCGCCGACCCGGGATGGGTCCCAGGAAAATCGCGGTCGGCTCCTCCTTACCAAGCTGATTCTGCCCATCTTCCGGTTGAGCCTCTTCATCGCGGTCGGACTGCTGCTCGGCAATTTGATCGAAGCCTGGAATTGGAGCCGATACCTTGGCCGGATCACCCAGCCGCTGCTGCGCTGGGGACGATTCAACGACCACAGCGCGATCGCCTTCATGGCCGCGTTCTTTTCCGGAGTGACCGCCAACACCCTGCTGGTGAACGCCTTCGGTGACCAGCGAATCAGCCGCAGGGAGCTATTTTATACCAATATCCTAAACACGCTGCCGTCTTTTTTCCTGCATCTCCCGACCACTTTCTTCGTCCTCCTGCCGCTGGTACGCGAGGCCGGAATTCTCTATTTGCTCTGCACTTTGGTGGCGGCCCTCGGCCGGGCCCTGGTCGTCCTGATCCTGGGGCGATGGAACCTGCCCGTTCCCCACCCGGTGCCACCACCGCAACCGATACCAAGCAGACAGACCGGTATCCGGCAACAGATCTGGAACAAATTCAAGCGCCGCTTTCGACGCATTCTGGTCTGGACCGTGCCGATCTACAGCCTGTTTTTCTTCCTCAATCAGTTCGGCCTGTTCGTCTGGATCGAAGGATCACTGACCCGCTTTGTCGCGGCCCCCTTCATCCCGGTTGAAGCCCTCTCGGTCATCGCCTTTCAGGTGGTGGCCGAATTCACCGCCGGGGTGGCGGCCGCCGGTGCCTTGTTGGACGCCGGCGGCTTGTCGATCAAGCAGACCGTCCTGGCGCTCTTGATCGGCAACATTGTCGCTACTCCGGTTCGCGCCCTCCGCCACCAGCTTCCTTACTATATGGGCATCTTCACTCCACGGTTGGGGTTCCTGTTGCTCACGGTGAGTCAAGTGGCGCGGACATCGAGCCTGATACTCACGGCGCTTCTGTTTTATTGCCTGTACCCGGCGGGCGGATGACCTCCGGGTCAAATCCTACCAGAACAAAAACCAGGGTTTCGGTCAGAGGATGATATCGATGAATCTGAAACGGCGGAGCCAGGCACTCAAAGCCCTGTATCAGGAGTTTCGGGCGGACACGGCGGACCAAATGAGCGGTGCCGTCTGTACCATCGGCTGCTCCGACTGCTGCACCAATGTGGGCGAGGTGTATGCAACCACCCTGGAAGGCATCCTCATTTTCGATCATTTGAAGCGGAAAAACCCCCGGCAAAAGCAGCAGTTGCTCCGCCGGATCGCCGACAATAAAACGGTCAAGGAACAGCACCGCCTGGCTCGTTGCGCTTTCCTGAATGAAAACGGCTCGTGCGCCGTCTACCCGGTGCGCCCCTTCAGTTGCCGTCGGCTTTACTCGGTTCGCCGTTGCGGCCCGAGCGGCCCCACCCTGCACCGACAGGCATGGGAAGCCGGCGAACGCATCCGCCGCCGCATTCACCTGCTCGATGATTGCGGCTACGGCGGCCATTTGAGCTATATCCTCACCCTGCTGCTCGATCCTTGGTTCCGCCACGATTACCTGGCCGGCAAGTTCGAACCGGCAGCCATCGAAGAATTTGCCGGGAGCCACGGAATCGTCATCAACCGCTGGGTTGAACCCCGGGAGAACCTGAACCAGGGTCGGGGTTTTTCCTCACCCTCCGAGGGAATGCCCGAACGTAGTTGAACATCTATCAAAAAAGCTTGATTTTACCCTATTTTTGATATAGTCGTTCGCATAATATGCAATATTTGGTGGGCATTGGTCGGGCTCCATGACCGACAATGCGCTTGATGAGCACCTTTCAACAGCGATCGTTCGGATCGGGTGAGGAGTTGAGTATGACGAAGAAACTTTTTGAATTGACGGCGGAAATCGTGAAAGAGAACGTCGCGGTCACGCCGATGGGCATTGCCGACACCGAAACGCTTTTGATCCGCGTCTACAACACGTTGCAGGCGATTCAGCAGGCTGAAGATCAGGGCGGTTTCATCAAGGCCTTGTCGGAAGCAGCGGAAGAATCACCGCCGCGGGAAGAGGAACAAGCGGTCCCGAACCCGAGGGAATCGATCCAGGAAGATCATGTGATCTGCCTGGAATGCGGCGCTAAATTCCGCCAGTTGACCTCGAACCACCTGAAAACCCATGGTCTGACTCATCGCGAATACAAGAAGAAGTGGGGGTTCCGACTGAAGGATTCCTTATCGGCCAAATCGGTCAGCGATAACCGCAGCGCAAAGGCCAAGGAGCGTGGTATTCCGAAGGAATTGAAGGCGTTTCATGAAACGCGGCGAACCAAGAAATCCTCCTGAGTACGTTCCGCGACTGGTTGTCATGGAGTTCGGACGCGGGGGCGAGCAGTGAATCCGGCGGGAAATCTCGGCGAGACCCGGCGCCGCCGGGGTGAGTCCACCGCGCCGGTACACACCCGCATCGGGGATATTGAGCCCTATGTCACCAAGGACGGCTCCGAAATCCGTGAACTGATGCACCCGGACCACCACGGGCCGGGCCGCCAGAGTTTGGCCGAAGCCACCGTTTGGCCGGGAACCGCGACCGCCAGGCATCGCCATGAGCGGGCCGAGGAGATCTATCACATCACCCGCGGCCAGGGTTTGCTCACCATCGGCGAGCGCGAAATCGAGGTCGGCGCCGGCGACACGATCCGCATCCCCGCCGGCGCGCCTCACTGCATTGCCAACACCGGGACCGTCCCGCTCAAGGTCCTATGCTTGTGCACCCCGCCCTACCGCCACCAGGACACGATCCTGGTATGATCGCCGGCAAGAAAAGCGAGCTTGCTCGCCATACCACGCACGGGAACGGATTGCCCGTTTTATACCTTTTTAGCTTGAGAAGTTACGTTTTGTTTTCCCGCGGAGGCGCTGAGAGCGCGGAGAAGAGCCCTGAAATCAACCTCCGCGTCTCCGCGCGGAAATGAAACTTTTAACCCTTCACAAGTATGGTTCACCGCAAGGACGCAAAGGACGCCG
>MNZR01000063.1:2349-3062 GCA_001873705.1 Syntrophobacteraceae bacterium CG2_30_61_12 | reverse complement strand
TTCGCCCCCAACCGCGCCCATTTCCGGCAGGTGAAACCACACACAACGGCGACGGACCCGGCATGAAACCGCGCGCACCGAAAAGGAAAACCGCGTCCTCGAAAGCGCCGGCGATCGCTCGGAACGCTTTCGGGGCCGATCTTTCCCTCGCCGCCGCCGCGTTCATCCTGGTTCTTTCCGTGGCGGTCGTCTACGCCAACAGCCTGGGCAACGGGTTCGTGTTCGACGACGCCGAAAACATCGTTGCCAACCCGCACATCCGAAGCCTCGCCGGGATCCCGAGGATCCTCGGTCTGACCGGGGAAGCGCCGCTGTACCGACCGCTTCGGCACCTGTCCTACACCATCGATTTTTCCATCTGGGGTCTCAATCCGATCGGCTATCATCTGGCCAACCTGGGCTATCACGCCGTGGCGGCGGTGCTGGTCTTTGCCCTGGCGCGATCGCTCCTCCAGGACGCCGGCGCGGCGCTTCTCACCGCCCTCATTTTCGCCGTGCACCCGGTGCAGACCGATGCGGTCACCTATCTGTCCGGACGCCGGGACGTGCTCTGCGGGTTGTTCTATCTGCTGGGCTTCTGGGCCTTCCTGAATTACCGGAAAAACGGCCGCGGTCGGTATCTGCTGCTGGCGCTCGGGGCCTATGCGGCGTCGGTGGCGTCCAAGGAAATGGGCGTGACGCTCCCGGCCCTGTTTTTGGTTCATGATCTCATG
>MNZR01000063.1:0-2340 GCA_001873705.1 Syntrophobacteraceae bacterium CG2_30_61_12 | reverse complement strand
CCTCCACCGGCGCCGCGCTGCGTTCCTGGTGGCGGCGCCACCGCTGGTTTTATGCCGCGTTCTTCATGGGCGGCGGCGCCTACGCCGCCTACACGATTTTGCTTAGCAATCCGTCGCACGCGCCCGGCTACCACGGCGGGTCGCTGCTCAACAATTTCCTCACGGTGGCCAAGGTCCAGGCCCATTACCTGAAGCTACTCGGCTTCCCCCGCACCCTGAACGCCGATTACTCCTACAACGCTTTCCCGGCCGCCCACTCGATCCTGGAACCGGCGGTGCTGGTGTCGCTCCTAGCGCTGTTCGCGCTGCTGGGCGGCGTGCTCTGGCTGGCCCGCCGCGATAAGCTGTATCTCTTTTGCTGGCTCTGGTTCGTGGTGACCCTGCTCCCCGTGTCCCAGATCATCCCGCACCATGAACTGCTGGCGGAACATTACCTGTATCTCCCCCTGATCGGCTTCGCCCTGGCCGCGGCCCGCGCCGCGCAGACCGCGCTACGCCACCCCCGTTGGCGGCACGGCGCGGTCATCGCCGCCGTGGCCGTGGCGCTGGTGCTGCTCGCCGTGCGCACCACGATCCGCAACCGCGACTGGCGAGACGACCTCACCCTCTGGACCAAAACGGTCGCCACCGCGCCCGAGTGCGCCCGCGCCCGCAACAATTTGGGCCGTGCGCTCACCGTGAGCGGCCGGCCGCGGGAAGCCCTGGACCAGCTCCGTGCAGCCCTGCGGATCAAGCCGCGTTACCCGGAAGCCTACGCCAACCTGGGGGTCGCCTGCGGAGCGCTGGGGCTTACCGAGCAGGCGCGCGGCTACCTCACCCAGGCCCTGGCCCTCAATCCCCAATTCGCCGAAGCCCATTACAACCTGGGCGTCTCCCACGCCACCGCCGGCGATCTCGAAGCGGCCGCCGGCGCCTTCACCGAAGCGGTGCGCCTCAACCCCGGGTCCGCTTCCGCCCGCTTCAATCTGGCGCTCGCCCTGATCAAACTCGGCCGCCCCGATGAAGCCCGCGAACACCTGCAACAGGTGCTCGCGCTGGCGCCCGAGGCCGATCTTGAAGCCAAGACCCGCAGCCTGCTGCAAGGCCCGGCGAACCGATGAAGAGGTTTCTCCGTGCCATCCGTGCCGCTGTGGTGAACGCCTGCCGCGGCGGCCGAAAGGAGGATCATGGGCACCAACAACGAGGTCCCGATGCGAGGTTTGTCATCCCGATGAATCAGTCTAGCCCACCGGCTCCCGCCGAACCGGTTTCCGTGATCGTTCCCCTGTTGGACGAAGCCCCCGGTCTGGAAGAACTGTTCGGCCGGATCCGCGATCTGTTCAACCGAATCGGGCACCCGTTTGAAGTGATTTTCGTGGACGACGGTTCCACCGACCGTTCCTTCGAGGTGCTGGCCGCGCTCCACCGTGCCGACCCACGCGCCCAGGTGATCCGCTTTCGCCGCAACTTCGGCAAGGCGGCGGCGCTCATGGCCGGCTTCGAGCAGGCCGCGGGTTCGGTGATCGTGACCCTGGACGGCGATTTGCAAGACCTTCCCGAAGAAATCCCGAAGCTGCTCGAGGCCCTTGATCAGGGCTTCGATCTGGTGAGCGGCTGGAAACGGGAACGCCACGATCCCCTGTCGCGGCGCCTGGCATCCTGGTTTTTCAATCGGGTGGTGGCCGTGCTCACCGGCATTCGGATCCACGATTTCAATTCGGGATTCAAGGCCTATCGGCGCGAAGTGAGCGCGGAAATCCGGATCCATGGGGAACTCCACCGCTACATCCCGGTGCTCGCCGCCTGGCGTGGCTTCCGCGTGGGGGAAGTGGCGGTGGCCCATGCGGCGCGCCGCTACGGCCGGTCCAAGTACGGGCCCATGCGTGCGTTTCGGGGGTTTTTCGATCTGCTCACGGTCATGGCGCTCACCCGGTTCGCCCGCCGGCCGCTGCATCTGTTCGGCCTGCTCGGGTTCGCCCTGGCCGCCACCGGCTCGATCATTTCCCTCTATCTCGCGGTGCGGCGGTTGATGGGCCAGTGGCTCTCCAATCGCCCGCTGTTTTTCGCGGCCTTCATGCTGATCGTGATCGGGGTGCAACTGGTGTTCTTCGGCCTGCTGGCGGAAATGATCGGCTATGCCACCAACCGGGAACCGCCCTACGCCGTCCGCGAGCGCCTCACCGGGCGGGAAAAAGATAAATTCCACCACGGCGACTCAGAGGACACGGGGAAAAATCCTTGATTTTCTCTGTGCTCTCCGTGGTGAATCATTCCCATAAAGTGGCCGAAGCGATGATCATCGCCCACTCACCTTGCCCCTGGATACCAGATGGAGTCCGCTGAAAGCCGTTTCGTTGACCA
>MNZR01000258.1 GCA_001873705.1 Syntrophobacteraceae bacterium CG2_30_61_12 | reverse complement strand
GGCGTTGACGGCGCATCCGAAAGCACGGTCGCTGGGCTTCCGCTCCGCGCCGATCGCCCTGACAAGGCCCTCAACCCACCAGGACGCCCTGACGGGACGCACTACCAACAAAAACGCACGCCCTGCAATGCGCACCGCGGACAGGCGTTACGGTGGGATGATGCTGAGCGGGTACGGTGGGGAGCTAGGGTGGACGGATGCTGTGTCGCTGCCTCGTACCGGTCCGCTTGTCTATCGAGTATCCAGCGTAGCCAAACGCCGCTTGACAATATCCTGCCGACTCTGCTACGTATAGCATATATATTGAGTTCTGGAACGGATCGATAACAGGTTTGTGCATCAATCTTTTGGGCCGATAAGGGAGATTGCCTGAGTCCTAGTGGAATTTGTCCCCGTTCGGTTCTTGTAGTCGCCTTCGAAATCTCCCTCGTTCACCCATAAAGACAATCTTCAAACTCAGGTATCGCGAAATGCGGGAAGGGAGGTGGCCAGGCTTCGGGTTGTACTTGATTTCACGATTTTCCCTAAGATTTGAAGTAGCGGTCTGTAATGCAATGAGGAGCAGGAGGAAATGATGAAGCTGACGCGACGAGATTTTCTCAAAATCTCCAGTGCAGCGACCGCCGGTCTGGTGCTCAGCCAACATCACCTTGGCTTTGCGGTCGGAGCGGTGGAACAGCATGCCTGGAGTCTGCGCACCAAAGATGCGCGGGAAACCCCCACGGTCTGCTGTTTTTGTGCGGTGGGGTGCGGGATCATTTGCCACACCGACAAAGCCAGCGGCAAGATCATTTACACCGAAGGCGATGCCGATCATCCGATCAACGGTGGAGCGCTCTGCGCCAAGGGCGCGGCGTCCTATCAAATCGCTCAAAACGACAAGCGCATGACCGAAGTGCTGTATCGGGCGCCGAACAGCGACAAGTGGGAAACCAAGAACTGGGATTGGGCCTTAAAGGAAATCGCGAAGCGGGTCAAGAAGAGCCGCGACGCTTCCTTCACGGCGAAAAACGACGCCGGGGAACTGGTCAATCGCACCAACGGCATCGCATCGGTGGGCAGCGCCGCTCTCGACAACGAGGAATGCTGGATTTATCAGGCCATGCTGCGCGCGCTCGGTCTGGTGTACATCGAACACCAGGCGCGTATCTGACACAGCGCTACCGTGGCGGCTCTGGCAGAGTCGTTTGGACGCGGCGCGATGACCAATCACTGGATCGATATCGGCAACAGTGATTGCATTCTGATCATGGGCAGCAACGCTGCCGAAAACCACCCCATCTCCTTCAAGTGGGTCACCAAGGCCAGGGAAGAACACGGCGCCAAGCTGATCAGCGTCGATCCCCGGTTCACCCGCACCTCGAGCAAAGCCGACTTCTACACTGCTCTTCGTTCCGGTACCGATATCGCCTTCCTCGGCGGCATGATCAATTACATCCTCAGTCAAAAGAAATATTTCCAGGAATACGTTCTGGAATACACCAATGCTTCGCTGATCGTCGGCGATAAATACAGCTTCAAGGACGGTCTGTTCAGCGGATTCGATCCCAAAGCCAAGAAATATGATCAATCCACTTGGGCTTTTGCGATGGACGACAAGGGCGTGCCCAAGCGCGATCTCACGCTGAAAAACCCCCGTTGCGTCTTCAATCTACTGAAGCAGCATTACAGCCGTTACCAACCGGAACTGGTTTCCAAGATCACCGGAACCCCCGTGGCGGACCTCAAGAAGGTGTACGAAATGTACGCCACCACCGGGGCCAAGGACAAGGCCGGCACCATCATGTACGCCATGGGCTGGACCCAGCACACGGTGGGGGTGCAGAATATCCGCGCCATGAGTATTGCCCAGTTGTTGTTGGGCAACATGGGGATCGCCGGCGGCGGGGTGAACGCGCTGCGCGGGGAATCCAATGTGCAGGGTTCCACCGATCAAGCCCTGCTGTTCCATATCTGGCCTGGATACCTGGGCACTCCGAATTCCAAGCTCGGTTCGCTGCAAATTTACAACGAAAAGTCAACGCCCAAATCGGCTGATCCACTGAGCGCCAACTGGTGGCAAAACAAGCCCAAGTATGTGGTCAGTTTCCTCAAATCCATGTTCATGGACGCCGCCACCAAGGACAACGACTTCGGCTACGACTGGATGCCCAAGCTGGACCCGGGTAAGAGTTATTCCTGGCTCGACATCTTCGATGCCATGTACCAGGGGAAATTCACCGGCTTTTTCTCCTGGGGCCAGAATCCAGCCTGCAGCGGCGCCAATTCGACCAAGACCCGGGCGGCCCTGGCCAAGCTCGACTGGCTGGTGACGGTGAATCTGTTCGACAACGAAACGGCTTCCTTCTGGAAGGGACCGGGGGTTGATCCGAAGCAGGTGAAAACCGAGGTGTTCTTCCTGCCCTGCGCGGCGTTCATGGAAAAAGAAGGTTCGCTGACCAACAGCGGCCGCTGGGCGCAATGGCGCTACAAAGCCCAGGAACCACAGGGACAGTCGCGTCCGGACGGCGACATCATGGTCGAACTGTTCAAGGAAATCCGGGAACTCTACAAGAGTGAAGGCGGTCCGCTGCCGGAACCGATCCTGAATCTCTACTGGGACTACGGCAAGGACGGCAAGTTCGACGCCCACCTGGTGGCCAAGGCGATCAACGGCTATTATACCCAGGATGTGACGGTCAAGGACAAGACCTACAAGAAGGGTGAGTTGGTCGCGTCCTTCGCCATGCTCCAGGCCGACGGCTCCACCAGCAGCGGCAATTGGATCTATTGCAACAGTTACACCGAGCAGGGCAACAACATGGCCCGCCGCGACAAGAGCGATGCCAGCGGGATCGGGCTCTATCCCAAATGGTCCTGGTGCTGGCCGGTCAACCGCCGGATCCTCTACAATCGGGCTTCGGTTGATTTGAAGGGGCAGCCCTGGAACCCGAACAGGACGGTGGTCAAGTTCACCGGCGAGGTCAAGGACGGCAAATACGCCACCAGCAAATGGGAAGGCGATGTGCCCGACGGTGGCTGGTTCCCGATGATGAATCCGGACGGTAGCCGCCGCGACGACAGCAAGTACCCGTTCATCATGCAGACCCACGGCTTCGGTGCCCTGTTCGGTCCGGGCCGCAACGACGGTCCGTTCCCGGAACATTACGAACCGATCGAATGCCCGGTGGAAAAGAACCTGATGAGCAAGCAACTCACCAATCCGGTGGCGGCCACCTACGCCACCGACCAGGATGTGTACAAGACCTGCGATCCGCGCTTTCCGTTCGTCGCCACCACCTACCGGGTGACCGAACACTGGCAGACCGGGGTGCTCACCCGGTGGCAGCCCTGGCTGCTGGAAGCCGAACCGCAGTTGTTCGTGGAAATGAGTCAGCAACTGGCTAAACTCAAGGGCATCAAGAACGGCGAGAAGGTCCTGGTGGAATCGCCGCGCGGCTCGGTGGAGGCGGTGGCCATTGTGACGCTCCGGTTCCAGCCGTTCAAGATCGGCGGCAATGAAATCCATGAAGTTGGGTTGCCCTGGCATTACGGTTGGATCTGGCCCGCCGACGGCGGAGACAGCGCCAACCTGTTGACCCCGGCGGCCGGGGACCCCAACACCCGGATCCCGGAAACCAAGGCTTTCATGGTCAATGTGCGCAAGAAGGGAGCGTAAGCCATGGCAGGGAAAAGCTTTTTGATCGATACCAGCCGCTGTACGGCCTGCCGCGGGTGCCAGATTGCGTGCAAGAACTGGAACCAGAACGGCGTCGAGCCGACCAAGAACGTGGGCAGCCATCAGAACCCGCCGGACCTCAGCGGCAGCACCTTCAAACTGGTGCGCTTCAGTGAACACATGGGCAAGGACAATAAACCGGTCTGGTTGTTTTTCGCCGATCAATGCCGGCATTGTCTGGAACCGCCCTGCAAGGACGTGATCGAAGGCTACGCGGACGATGGGGTGGTCCAGGACGAAGCCACCGGCGCGGTGGTGTACCTGCCGGGAAGCAGCAAAGCGCCGTTCGATGAAGTTCGCCAGTCCTGCCCGTACAACATCCCCAGGCAGGCGGCGGACGGCCGGCTGGTCAAGTGCACCATGTGCATCGACCGGGTTTCCAACGGCCTGATCCCGGCCTGTGTCAAGACCTGCCCGACCGGCGCGATGAATTTCGGCGACCGCGACGCCATGCTGGCTCTGGGCAAGGAACGCCTGGCGAAGGTCCAAAAGATGTACCCCAAGGCCCAGTTGCTGGACGCCGAACAAGTGCGGACCATCTTCCTGGTGACCGCCGACCCGAAGCTCTATCATGAGTTCGCGGTTGCCGGCCTGGCCCCGGGGATCAGCCGCAAGCTGGCTCTGCGCAAACTGTTCCGGCCGGCGCGCGAACTGGCCGCCAAGGTGAAAGTCGGCTAAGGCCGGTTGCTAACCCCCGGCCGCAAGGGTCGCTCCGAGCCCCGGATCGATCGCCGCGGCCGGGATCCATACTGGTGAAGGCTTAAAGGTTTAGTTTCCGCGCGGAGACGCAGAGACGCGGAGGTTGATTCCGGGATTCTTCCCTGCGTTCTCCGCGCCCACGCGCAAATTCAAAACCTAGCTTCCCAAGCTAAACAGGATGAGATGAATGAAGAGGCGGAATTTCCTCCCGCCTCTTTTTTTTAGACAAAGGCGGTTCGCTCGGCTAGGATGGACACCGTCACAAGCAGCAGTCGAATGCGATGCGCCGACCGCCGAACCGCCGCCGTCCGACCCGTGAACCCGCAGCCCTGGTATGCCGAACCAGCAGGAAAGAATGATCCGCAATGGCTGATTTGACCCCGCAGGAAATCCGCCGCGCCTTCGCCGCCGCGAGCGCGGCAAAACCCGCTTATGGTGAACTTTACCCGATCCTGGAACCGCTCTTCATCCGCCAGGCGGAAATCAAACAGGGCCTCGATCTGCCGCCCATCGATTTGCCGCCGAAGTTGGTCGAGGGCAAGTGGGAAGGCGGGTTCCCCCTGATTCAGCGCTGGGGTTTCCCGCTCGCAGCGGCACCGGCGCGCGAACTCCTGGAAACGGCGGGAGCGGCCATCCCTGCCGCCAACCAGCCGCTCAAGGAAGCCCACGGCGCCCTGACCCAGGCGCTCCGGGACTATCCCGAGGCCGAACTTGATATTTGGAAGAGCTTTCTTCAGCATGAATGGGAACCCTGGGACGAATGGGTTCGGACCGACGGCGTCGATCCGGCATCACTGCTGTTCTGGGCACGCGGTTGTCTGCGCCCGCAACTGGAATGGAGCGCCGAACGGTTGCTTCAGGCCCATCCGGCGCCGGCATCATGGTCCCAGGGCTACTGCCCGGTGTGCGGTTCCTTGCCCGGATTTTTGCATCTCGAAGGCCAGGGTGAACGCCGCGCTCATTGTTCCTGGTGCGGTACCGTCTGGGGCCTGTATCGTCTGCAATGCCCGCGCTGCGACAATCGCGCCCATGAATCTCTTGGGTACCTCTACGTCGAACAGGAACCGCACTACCGGGTGCAGTACTGCCGCCTGTGCAAAAATTATTTCAAACTGATCGATCTCCGCGAGCGGCTGGATCCGGTGTGCTTTCCATTGGAAGAATGGACCACCATCCACCTGGATCTGCTGGCCCAAAAAGAAGGCTGGCGGACGCCGCCGTCACCGGCGCCGACCGTTTATGGTGAGTCGTGAAGCGTGAAGCGTGGCGCAGCGGTGCGGCGAATCAGCGATGCCGGCAAAGCTCGTGCTCCGGTGTTTTGGCATGGTTCAATTGAGGGTGCCGCCGGATCATCGTCCCCGCTAAAGATTGCGGCAATGACCGTGGCGGCTGTCACCCAAGACCAGGTATTTCTTAATCATGCCGGTGTTCTTTGCGGGCGCCCCGCCTTGGCGTGAGGGCGGCGGCAGCGCGGTGGCATCCGGCGGGTGAATGAAACCCATGGAAAACGACTGGCGCATCGCCTACCAGCGCAAGCTGGGTGACGCGAACGCGGTGCTCGATGGGGTGCTGCGGGACGGTCTGCGGATCTATCTCGGTCCGGGCTGCGCCGAACCGCGCCATCTGGTCCGGTACCTGGTGCCGAAACTCAGCCGCTATCGCGATCTGGAACTGGTTCAGGCGCTGTCCATGGGGGAACTGCCGGAAGATTGGAGCGCGCTCGCGGCCCACTGCCGACTGCGGACCTTTTTCGTGGGGCCGCGCACCCGCGCGGCCATCAACCAGGGGATCGCCGATTACCTGCCGCTCTACTTTTCTTCCATTCCCCGGCTGCTCAGAGACGACGCCCTGCTTGGCATCGATCTCTGCCTGATTCAGGTGAGTCCGCCCGACGAGCACGGCTTCTGTTCCCTGGGGATTTCGGTGGACATCAACAAGTGCGCCGCCGAGCGGGCCCGGGTCCTGGTCGCTCAGGTCAACCCGCGGATGCCCCGTACCCTGGGCGACAGCTTCATCCATGTGAACCAGATCCAGCATCTGGTGGAATGCGACGAACCGCTGTTGGAGCTGGTTTATCGGGAAAAGAGCGCGGTGGCCGAGCGCATCGCCCGTTACGTTTCCCAACTGGTGGAAGACGGGTCCACCCTGCAGGTGGGGATGGGCCGGGTCACCAGCACCGTGCTGCGCTACCTGGATTCGAAGAAGGACCTGGGCATCCATTCCGAGATGATCACCGATGCGCACCTGGCCCTGGTGCGCAAGGGCGTGATCAACGGCAGTCGGAAAAGCCTGCACCGGGATAAGATCGTCACCAGTTTCTGTATGGGCAGCCGGGAACTCTACGATTTCGTGAACGACAATCCGCAGGTGGAACTCTACCCCACCGAATACGTCAACGACAGCCAGGTGATCAGCCGCAACGACCGGATGACGGCGATCAATTCGGCCCTGGAAATCGATCTGAGCGGCCAGATCTGCGCCGATTCCATCGGCCACAAGGTCTACAGCGGCATCGGCGGCTACGTGGATTTCATGCTCGGCGCGGCTTATGCCAAGGGCGGCAAATCCATCATCGTGCTGCCGTCCACCAGTCCGGACGGACGCAAGTCACGGATCGTGAGCCACCTCACCGACGGCGGCGGGGTGGTGAGTTCACGCGGCGTGGTGGAATACGTGGTGACCGAATTCGGCATTGCCCAACTCCACGGCAAGACCATCCGCGAACGCGCCCTGGCGCTCATCAATATCGCCCATCCCAAGTTCCGCGAGCGGCTCCTCGATCAGGCCAAGCAGATCCGTTACGTCTATCAGGATCAGATCCTTCCTCCCACCTTCGAGCCGCTTTACCCCGGCCAGTGGGAAACCCATCAGCTTTTTCCGGGCGATCTGCAACTGTTTTTCCGCCCGATCAAGCCCACCGACGAGCGGGCATTGCAGGAATTTTTCTATTCCCTGCCGGACCAGGACATCTATTATCGGTTCCTTTCGGCGATGCGGGTATTCCCGCACCGCGACACCCAGGCCATGTGCAACATCGACTACGAACACGAAATGGCCATCGTCGGGGTGACCGGTGACATCGGGTCGGAACGGATCGTGGCCGTGGGCCGCTACATCCTCGATCAGCGCACCAACCTGGCGGAAGTGGATTTCGCGGTGCGCAGCGACTGGCAGCGCCTGGGGATCGGCAGCTTCCTGCTGCGCTACCTGTGCGAAGTCGGTCGCAGCAAGGGGATCACCGGCTTCACCGCCTACGTGCTCGCCGCCAACCGCAAAATGTTGAGTGTTTTTTACAAGGTGGGCTATTGTATTCACAGTGTTTTGGAAAGCGGCGTCTATGAAATCGCATTTCGCTTCGACGAACCGGCCAAGGTCTGTGTTACCGAGTGATGGCGCGGCCGGCGGCGGCTGGCGGAGCGCTCCGAGTCTCCGGATCCATCCCCGGGAGCTGGCCTACGATATCGACGGGGTGGTGGCCGACACCATGGCGGTGTTGGTCGAACTAGCCCGGGACCGCTACGGAGTCAGCGGACTGCGCAAGGACGATCTGCGCCAATACGATCTGCACCAGTGCGTTCCGCTGGATCGGGAAACGGTGGATGAACTGATCTGTCTCACCCTGGACGATGAACACACCGGCCGCGTGCCGGCCATGCCGGGAGCTCCCGAACTGTTGACCGAACTGGCCGCCCACGGTCCGCTGCGGTTCGTCACCGCCCGGATCTGGCCGGAATCGATTGTGCGCTGGCTGCACGCGACTCTCCCTGGAGTGGCCGGGAGCCACATCCAGGTGATCGCCACCGGGGACCCGGAAGCGAAGCTCGCGGTGCTGCATGAGCTGGGGGTGCGTTATTTCCTGGAAGACCGACTGGAAACCTGCGAACTCCTGGCCCGCGACGGGATTCAGCCGCTGTTGTTCGATCAGCCGTGGAATCGCAGGCCCACGACGTACCCGCGCATCAGCGACTGGTTCGACTTGAGGCAACGGCTGCGGGTTTGAGCCCCTGCCCGGAACTTATTATCCATCGAAAGCAAAGCAGGCATGAACGCGATTCCTCCCTTACAGATCAAAGCCGGACGCAACGGCTTTGTGCTGGTGCCGGACCCTACCGCCCCCTTTCCCGAGGTGCTCGAGCAGCTACGGCGGAAGCTCGAAGAATCCCGCGAATTTTTCCGCAGCGCTCGGATGGCGCTCGATTGCAGCCGCCGGCCGTTTCGGGAAAACGAGGTGCGGGAAGTGCGGAGTCTGTTGGAGCAGGTGGCCGGGGTGGCTCTGGCCGAAGTGCGGTTGGGGGGGAATCTCCAGCCGTTGCTCCGCTGGGCTTCGCAAACCCTGGGAGTGGGCCTGGCGGTGAAAGCGGAAGCCGCCGTTGCCGCTCCGGCGCCGGCACGCGCCGCCGGGGCGTCCGCTGGGCCGGATGCGTCGGTGACCGTGGTTCGAACCACCTGCCGTTCCGGCACCCGGATCGAAGCGACCGGCGATTGCCTGGTGCTGGGCGATGTCAATCCCGGAGCGGAAATCCTGGCGGTGGGCGAAATCGTTGTGTTCGGCAGCCTCCGCGGCATTGCCCACGCCGGTATGCTGGGGGATCGATCGGCCCGGATCATCGCGCTCGCCATCGAACCGAGCCAGATCCGGATCGCCGACCTGGTGGCCCTGCCGCCGCAGGGCTCGAAGCCGGTCGGCAAGCGCTATGAAATCGCGGAAATCCGCGGCAACCGGATCGAAGTGACCACGATCTGAACGGCTGGGCGACCAGGTCCCCTGGTCAGCGCCAGGCCACAACCCCCACCGCGAACGCCGGGCGCGCCGCCGGCACCGCGGCGGGGAAGTGACAAGCAGGGAAGGAAGCAACCATTATGGCAGGCAAAAGTATCGTCGTGACTTCGGGCAAGGGCGGTGTGGGCAAGACCACCACCGTCGCCAACATCGGCACGGCCCTTGCCAAAAAGGGTTTTCGCGTGGTGCTGGTGGATGCGGACATCGGCCTGCGCAACCTGGATGTGGTGATGGGGGTCGAAAACCGGATCGTCTACAACGTGGTGGATATCATCGAAGGCAACTGCCGGATGGAACAGGCCATGATTCGGGACCGCAAGCTGACCAATCTGTACCTGATTCCGGCGGCCCAGACCCGGGAAAAGGACGCGGTCAATCCGGAACAGATGAAGGACCTCTGCGCTCAGCTTCTGGAATCCTTCGATTACGTGATCATGGATTGCCCGGCCGGAATCGAACGCGGCTTCAAGAACGCCATTGCCGGAGCCGACACCGCCATTGTCGTGACCACCCCGGAAGTGTCGGCCATCCGTGACGCCGACCGGGTGATCGGGTTGCTGGAATCGAACCTGCTGACCAACATCCACCTGATCGTCAACCGCATGAATTACAGGATGCTGAGAAAAGGCGATCAGATGTCCACCGAGGACATCGTCGGCTTGCTGTCGGTGCCGCTGTTGGGGGTGGTGCCGGAAAGCGAGGAAGTGTTGGTCTCCACCAACCGTGGGGTGCCTCTGGTGCACAATCGCGGCAGCCACGCCGGCACCGCCTTCCAGAATATCGCCGCCCGGCTCGATGGCGAAAACATCCCGATCGAAAGCGACAATCACGCCGGGTTGATGGGCAAGATCAAGCGCTTCATCTGGAGCTGACGAGGGAGGTGAGACGATGTTTAGAGCCATCCAGCGCTTTTTCCGGGAGCGCAACAGCGGCAAGGTCGCGCACCAGCGCATGCAGGTCGTGCTCATGCACGATCGCCTGGATATCACCCCTGACGTGATGGAAGCGCTTAAAAACGATATTCTCGGGGTCTTGAGCCGTTATATGGATATCGATCAGGAATCCATGAGCGTCGATTTGGAACAGGGCAAGGACTATACCGCGCTGATTTCCAACGTGCATATCAAGCGCGTCTACCGCCGCCCGATGACGGCCAATCCGTGATCCCGACGGCAAAGGAGCAGTGCGAGCATGGCGATTCAATTGCTGCTGGCCGCCACTCTCAGGAGCTACCTGGCCGGCTACGACCCGCTCCAGGGCCGGCGCCTCGAGGTGCCGCGGGGTACCAGCGTGCGCCAGTTGATCCAGCGGCTCGGGCTGCCGGAAGACGAAGTGAAGCTGGTCATGGTCAACGGCATCGTGACTAAACTCGATGCCGTGCTCGAAGGTGATGAACGGGTGGCTCTGTTTCCGCCGGTGGGCGGCGGCTGAAGCCTGCTCGTCCCCGCCGCCATCAGCTTCCGCCTCGTCCGCCGCGCCGGCGCCCACCGTGCACCCCGATAGGGTAGCGCCTGTTTCCGGTGCGCATTGCAGGGTGTGCGCGGCACTCCCTGACGCATCATCGATGAAATCGGCAATGCCCGAGGCTGTCAGGGTGCTCCCGTTGGTCGCAACCGGACCTTGGAACGGATCGGAATCACGCCTGCGACGTGAAAAAATTCCGCGGCACCGATGCAACTCGCGCTTAATCAAAGGGGCCCCCAAAGTTCGTTATATTCAGCTGATTTCAATACGGATATCTGGATTCATGCGGGGCCTGCTCCTCTCCTTGGCTCAGGTTGAGGATCGCCCGGGATATGGCCGCTCCCGGGTTTGGTGCCGTGGGTTCCGGCCGAACACTGGCCCGCTCGACGGTCTTCGGCCGCAACCCGCGCTCCCGGGAGAAAGTGGCCGGGGAAAGACCCGCGGTCACCGCACCGATCCTTTTAACCGGCGCTCGGAACCCTTTTCCTTTTTGACTTTTTCGTCTGGAATACCATGCTGCCTTAGCTGTTATCGATCTCGACCGGGCCGAGCACTCCCCGACTGGGACCGAATCCGCTTCCCGCCCGTGAGGACCCAAGCATGTCGAAAAAGTTTTCTCTCGAATTCGCGCAAGCGCTTGCCGCGAGACTCTCCCAACTGCGGCAAGAACTCCACTGGCATCAGCGGGACATGGCCAGAAACATGACCATTACGGAACGGGTCTATCGCCGCTACGAAGCGGGCGAACAGGTCCCGGGATCGGACAAACTAACGGCACTGCTCGATAATTTGAAAGGATTGAACTCGGAGTGGCTGTTCCAGGGCACTGGTAGGATGTTTAAGGCTGCTCGTGAACCGGAACTCGGCCAGGTGCTCCTCGATATCGTGGAGAACCGCCCATCCATCCAGCGGATTGTCATGCTACTGCCAAGCCTCGACGACGACGACCTGGAAGGCGTCTTGCATCACGTCGCGGAACGCAAGAAGCTGCGGGATCTGCTCAGCCAACTCCGCACCATGATGATCCAGCTGGAACGGCTCGCGCCCGCGAACTCCGATGCGTGAAGAAGTGGATAGACTAGGCGGAGCGGACCAGGTGTCGCAACAGGAGCGAGCGGAGCATGAGTCCAACAGAACAGGCATCATCCCCCGTGAGAACCCGGACCTGATAACCTGGAAAGGACTCCGCCATGCACAGCTCTTCTGTCCGAAAACTGTCCGTCCAGGACGGACACAATGGTTTATTGGGGCCGGTTTTAGCCCTCGTGGTCTTGGATATTCGACATAAGGCTGGACCGGTTACGGGGCAGGAACACAGCCACGCCCGTGGCGTGATGGCCACCGTAGGTCAGGTTGCGACCGAGGGGAGCTACCTGACACGATCCGGCTACCGTGGCATCACCACACAAGTCAGGGAGCGCTGCGCACACCCTGACCTTGTGATACTCCATCTGGTGGCCATTGGCCCGGCTGTCGCGATCCCGTGCGGCGCCCATGGGACGAAGCCACTATGTCGAATATCCCCTCGCGGTCGGGATCGCTTGACACCCCTGAGCCCGCATGCTACAAGCAACTGCGTGGTTTCGCCGGCGTAGCTCAGGGGTAGAGCAGCTGATTCGTAATCAGCAGGTCGCGGGTTCAAATCCCATCGCCGGCTCCATTTTTGTGACGACTGCGGGTGTAATCCCCTGATTTCGGCTGCGGTGAGGCGATTCCGCAGCCGTTTTTGTTTCGCGGCGGGCAACTGGCGACGGTTTGCCGGCGGCGGCAAAGGTCGGTATGATCATTGCCGGGCCGCCAACGGCCGGGATCGCGCGAAGCCGAACCCGAACCGCCCCGGGGCGCGGCGCCTGACCCTGGCCCACCGGGTTCGGTTTCTGGGACGGATGGAATCACTCCAGGAGTTCTATCGGCTAATGAGGGAATCGGCGCTCCTGGTCCATCCATCCCGGGTTGAGGGTTCGGGATCGTGGTGGCGGAAGCGTCCGCCCGCGGCACCCCGGCCCCGGTGGCGGACATCCCGCCGTCCCGGGAAGTGCTGGAAATGATCGGCGGCGGCCGACTGTTCCGGCCGGATACGGCCGAGCGCCTGGCCGAGGAAGTCATCCGCCACTTCACCTCCGACCCGGTACCGGTGGGGCATTCGGAAGCCCAGCGTTGGGATGTGTTCGGGGCTCGGATCGAAGCCCTGTACCTGAGACTGACCGCGGCCGCGGAGCCGGGTCCATCGGTTTGACCGGCTGTGGCGCCGCTCGATTCGCCCCCAACCGCGCCCATTTCCGGCAGGTGAAACCACACACAACGGCGACGGACCCGGCATGAAAC